>JAUSPN010000026.1 GCA_030656555.1 Candidatus Desulfaltia sp.
GCCGAAATGTCCGTGTGCATACTCCCAATATCCGAGCTGCTTCTTCCTGGTTCAATCGACCTTCTGTCCATACACCATAAGCCTCTTCAAATCGCATAATCCGAATCTCCTGTAACAACTCTGTTCGTCTCATCGGCCACCTCCTGGTGACCCATTATAAACCGGACAGATTACGTGCTACAACTCCGGACAGATTACGTGCTTCTGACACGCTGGATTGGCGTCTGTATGGGCGTCATGTATATTCTTGCCGGTTGTTTTCCTGTTGTCGCGACCGCTATTGCCCTGGTTCCTTCTCCAATTATGGGGGCGGCTGTAATTTTCGCTATTTGTTTCATGATTTTGACAGGTATTAAGGAGATGCTTTCAGAACCCCTGGATCAGCGCAATATAGCTATTGCCGGTATCTCTATCTCTTTTGGACTCAGCACGGGTTTCGTACCTGAACTCTTTGCCCAGTTGCCTTCGTTCCTGCAGCCGCTTTTCAGTAACCCGCTGGCGGCAACTACTATTCTTGGGATTGTTCTTTATCAGATTTTCCACATCGACGTGAACCTGGCGGCCTGGATGAAAAAGAAATAATATACTTTTCAGGGGTCCCGGGGCTACCAACCTTTTGACCTTGGACTTTCGACTGTACAGCAGGGCAAACGCCGAAAGGAACCGACATGCCACGCAAAAAACAATCAACAAGCAGTGATAAAAACTCGCTTTCTCGGGAGGAAAGTATAAGAAAGCAGGAATTATGTGTCAAGGTGAATTAGTCTCAGATGTTGCATCAGCATAATCTGGGTTAAAAGCGATCAACTCGATAAAGACGTAGTAAAAAGCAGGGTTAGAAGCGGTCTTGCTTCTTATTAAAATCCATATTAATGGCCTGATTGCTTAGCAGAAAGTGATGAATCTGATTGTTTTGGCAATCGGCTTATTTTTAAAAATCGGCTATTGGAAATTCTGTTTAGTTCTTCCTGTAATCAGTAAAACGTCGACATCGATTAAAAGGCAGGATTTCAATACGTAATAATCACCCTCATCGAAACCCGATTACGCCTGGGACGTATACATCCAAGCATAACGCATCGTAAACAAGATGCGTATAAGACGGGTCTGTCCGAAAAAGGTGAAAATATGCCTTTTGAGTCCCGGCAAATCACAAATATCTGCGCCGTTTATGACAATCGACAGCTCCCCGGCCCTTTTAACATTGTCACTCTTCTCCACCATCACACGCCAATACAACATCTTGTGGGGAAAGAATAATTGACATACAATTGAAATTTTCCTATATTTCGCATGTCAGAAAGAATGCCTTATCAAATCGGGGAGAACAAATATGCGAGCTAATGTTGCTATTACGCTCATCTTGCTAAGCCAAATCAGCGGTTGCGCTTATAACATAGCTCCAGAGTACATCCGGTTGGAATCGACGGCGCGTTATCGTGAGTTAGCGATGTATGAGGAAGCGCAAATCAAGCAATCGGGCGCGAGTTCCAGGTTGCTTTATAGACAGTGTTACGCGTATTCCAAGCTGAAGAATTACAGAAAGTTATTCGATTGCCTGGATAGGCTCGAAGAACAAATAAAGACGGGAGACAAGGCCGTCACGTTGTTTACTGCCATTAGCGATTCCGATGGTTCACCAACGCCGCACTTGATGCGGGCGGAGGCATATGTCGAAACGGGCGATTACGTCAAGGCGATCTCTGAAGGAAAAAAGGGCTATGAGCTCTCAGCGAACGTCCACAGTACCTTTATGGGCTTCGAGAAAACGCAGCATACGATCCAGGCACTTGGCCTGCTCGCACTGGCGCACGCTTTTAATGGCGAGCGCCATAAAGCAGCCACTTATCTGAATGCGCTAAAAGAGCTTCCCCTCAGTTTTACCGGAATCGCACAGAGCACGCCAATTAAGAATCAAGCGTTGGCTCGGTCCTATATTGCTCTCGGCGAATATGTGAAGTCCCTTGAGCTGCTTCAAGGCGACGGCTACAAGGGACTTCGTGCTTTCACAAGCGCTTTTGTTGGAGCTTCGACCCAGGGCGAGAATGTTTTTGCAACGCTGGAACTGCCGAACGCTTACATGGTGAATAAATGCCTGTTCGAAACAGAGCGGCTCAAGGAAGCGAAGGCAGGTTTTGACGAAATGCTCAAGATCCCGCAGACGATGAATGTTGGTGAGATTTATTGGCTGGTTCTGTTCGACCGCGGCCGCATTGCCGAACAGGAGGGTGACCGGCAAAGCGCGATCGATTTCTACCGGCGCGCCATCACCGTTATCGAAGAACAGCGCTCGTCGATCGATACAGAGGCGAGCAAAATTGGATTCGTCGGCGACAAGCAGACGGTCTACCGGCAATTGGTGGCAACGCTGTATGCCGACCATCAGTACGCCGCGGCATTCGAGTATGTCGAGCGGTCGAAAGCGCGCGCACTCGTCGATATGCTTGCGTCCAAGCAGGATTTCTCGATCCGTAGCGCCAACGTCGAAAACATACGCAAGCTCCTCGAGACGGCGCGGAACACCGAAGCCGAATCTTTAGCGCTGGCGCAGGAAGCGCCGTCGCAGCAAAGTCATGTCCGCTCTTTGATGATAAGAAGCAGGCAGCAATTGAGCGGTGAGGCACCCGATCTCGCTTCTCTCGTCAGTGTGTCGGCGCTGGACAGCAGCGATGTGCAAGCGCTGCTGCCCGCCGACGAAACGTTGGTGGAATATTATTTCGATGATCCTCAGCTCATCGCTTTTGTGCTGACGAAGAATGGCATTAGCGCGATCAAACTGGATTCGCGCGACCTGTTGCAGGAACTGCACGAATATCGCAAGCATGTGGAGAGCGCCACCGCCTTGCATCCCGAGCAGCAAGCCCGCAAGCTGTATGAGCGGTTGATCGCGCCGATCGAAAAATGGTTTGGCACGACGAAGCTCGTGATCGTCCCGCATGGCGCACTGCATTATCTGCCGTTCAATGCTTTGCACGACGGCAATCGATACCTGATAGAGAAGTATGCCGTGCGGCTGTTGCCCAGCGCTAGCGTGCTCAAATACATCAGTAGCAGCTCGGAACCGAAACCGGGTAACATCCTGGCTTTTGGCAATCCGGACCTGGGTGATTCCCGTCATGACCTTGTCTATGCCCAGAATGAGGCCATAGCGGTCGCCAAAACACGCCCCCAATCGAAGGTGTTCCTCCGCAAAGATGCGACTGAAACTGCATTCGAAAAATATGGTAGCAGCTTCAACTATATTCATTTTGCCACTCACGGACAGTTTAACGCTGATGCCCCCTTGAAGTCAGCAATCCTGCTGGCGAAGGATGCTGAAAACGACGGAATGCTGACAGTGGACAAACTCTATTCCTCGAAAATTGATGCTGATCTCGTGACTCTGAGCGCCTGTGAAACGGGGTTGGGCAAGATTGCCAATGGAGATGATATTGTCGGATTGACCCGTGGATTTCTCTATGCAGGGGCTAGTTCCATCGTGGCGAGTCTATGGAAGGTGGATGACCTGGCAACCGCTGACCTTATGACACGGTTTTATACCAACATGAAAACACTCGATAAGCGAGAAGCCCTCAGGCAGGCACAGTTGCAAACGAAGAAAAAATATGACCATCCATTCTATTGGGCATCATTCCAGCTAACTGGAAATTCAAAATAGACAGATAGAAAAAAGCCGCCAGAATACTGGAAGGTTCGACGGCCTTTAACTTGTCACATTTCTACCGGTAATTGTTAAACCTCAAAAACATAGCAGTGTGAAGACTGGTGGGTGGCAGCAACAGCCGCTTGATTCCTTCCTGAAGTCGAGAAAATCAATAAGGATTTATTTATTGTACATTTCTTTTCGTAATCAGTAACGCTGGAGCTGAGACGCGAGAAACCATTTAAATAAACTTTATTTACATTTTCAACAATCCTTTTTGTTTTAAATAGTAACCATTGCCTGTAGTTGCGTACAATAAAACGATAAATTCCTTCAAAGTGTCATCCACATTGCCATTTTCAGATATTTTGTCTTTAAGGTTAATGGAAAGTGAAATTAATTTTTTAAAATATGAATCGTCCAAAACAATTACAGTGTCTCCTTTTCGCATGGCATTTATTCTACCAAGGAAACCAGTATGTACTGCAGATAAAACATGATGCATAAAAACAAGTTCAGGATCGTATTCCATGTTAAACACTCTGTTGATTGCCGCATGGATACCACTGAAAAAATACAGTTTTTTTAACGGATCCTCACTTTTTTTCATGGCATCTACAACAAGGTCTATTTCTTTAATTATTTCATCTTTCATCTTTTTGGTAATTTCCATCGTTATCTCCTTTTAAGCGGCTGCTGCCATTTGCGACCTTTGGTTCTGGTGTGGTGTACTAACCGCTGTTGACATCGCGGAGGTCATAGTAAAATCATCTTCCCCTTTTGTAACATCTGCAAAGGAGAATTGGTTTTTAGGCTGGAAACCTAGATCGTTCTCTTCTAAAGCAAAAGAATCAATCACATGTGAAGTTTTAATGAAATCAGGCAGTTTTCCCACTATTGCTGCTAAAATCTCCGGATTCCTTTTTAACATTTTAAGTTGATTATCCATTGCCCTGCTTTGTGTTATAGTTCCATTTTCATAACGTGCAAACGCCTTTTTCCCGCCACCGAGAATAGCTCCGAATTCTTCTTGCGTGTATCCAAATAAGGTTCTTATCTCTCTAATTTCATTTGGTGTTAACAGATTATCAACTTTTCTTCGAAATTCTATGAGTTGATATTTAGTATCTTTTAGTGTCTTTCTATCAACAATTGACTCTTCGCAAACAGGGCATTCATAAATAACATAGCCTTTAATTTTAAGAGTTTCCCCTTTATAATCAAAGACTTCTTCGACACTTTTTTTTGTTAGCGCACCCAATCCGCATACCGGACACTTATCTCCGTCTTTATGCATGGTAACGCCTCCTTGCTCTATTTATTTTAATTTGAACTGAATGATATAATACATTTTTTCCCACAGCTACTTTTTTGCAGTTTGATGTAAAGATCGTCCCCTCTATCTTTTGTGTGATACACGTCTTGCATCAGGTCCGGTATCTTTTCCGATGACATCGTTTTATAAATTTCAGTTGTTTTGAGTCTTTTTACAATTTCTACAGCTGCCTTATCAGAGTAATCAAGTTCTGAATAATTCCTTCGGCAAGTGCTGGTTATTTCTAAATTACCTTCGTCTATAAGTTTTTTGAGCTCATCAAGGTCATAGGTAGCTTTTCCGTATATTTCTCGCTTTTTTCAAAAATTACACCATGGCTGCTGTAAACCAGATAAATTACGTTTTGTCAACATAAAAGTATCATAATGATACTTTCTGAAGAATCAAAAGAAGCTTTCGTATGTTTGCTATTGTTATCACAATCAAATTTATTATTATATTACTTTAAAATTATTTTTTCCAGAATCTTCATTTGTTATGAAAATTAACGTTGGTGGGTGTGCATATTCCTGCGAAAACTGCCACCTAATCCTGAAATAACTTTACCACTTATACCCTCATCCAATCCCCTTGTTGACAGCAATACCAAAGTGGCAGGTTTGCGTCAATG
>JAUSPN010000030.1 GCA_030656555.1 Candidatus Desulfaltia sp.
GTCAGCAAAGCCCATATGGAGGGCCTCCCGGGGATCTGTATATTCAATCCAAAGTGCTTGACGATCCGGTTTACAGCGTAAAAGGATATAACCTTTATATAAACAGGGAAATAAAATTGAGCGAAGCCCTTCTTGGAACCAACATATCTGTTCCGACTGTCGAAGGGAAGGAGTTAAGCTTGAAAATACCTGCCGGGACAAAGCATAAAACTAAAATGAGGCTCTCCGGCTACGGGTTCCCGAATATGAGCAGCCAAGAAAAAGGGGATCTTTTTGTAATTATCGATATCTATCTGCCGAAAAGCCTCAGCGATAAGCAACAATCGCTTATTAAACAATTAGCAACGGCCGGCTTGTAACAAAGTAAATTTATTGACATGACTGCCGGACCAATGTAATTTTATGAAAATTTTTAATGGTTCAGCCGCAAACACTAAGACACCATGAGACCTTTGAAAAATGCTCAATTTTGTTCAAGTTCAAGGAAGGCGAAAATTTTAAACGTACGAATACATTGAGTATTTCGAGGCTTAAAATTTGAGCCTGACGCCGAAATTGGGCAAAAGGGGGCGTTTTGCAAAGGTCTCACCATATCCATCTGTTGTGCCTTTGTGTTTTAGGGGCTGAGCCGCTACGTAATAAAGGACATTTATTGTGTATGAACTAATTCCTGTTCTTAAAAAAAACAGTATCGATAAAATAGTAGATGACCTTGCTTGCAGGATTTCATCTGACTATAAAAATAACGAACTTGTTCTTATCGGCGTTTTAAAGGGAGCCCTTGTTTTTTTATCCGATCTAATGCGCCGTCTTACTATTCCTGTTAAAATCGATTTTGTTCGTGTATCCAGCTATGGCTCCGGCACCTCTTCATCGGGCAAAATCCGTTTAACCAAAGAGATAGAGATCAATATTAAAAATAAGGACGTACTGATAATCGAAGATATTGTAGATACAGGTTTGACCTTAACCTATCTTGTTGATTATCTGAAATCTTTTGGCCCAAAATCTGTAAAAATTTGTTCTCTGCTCGATAAGCATGAACGACGTGAGGTAAATATTAAGGTTGATTACATTGGGTATGTATTAAAAGAAGGATTCATTGTTGGATATGGAATTGATTATAATGAAGACTTCAGATACTTAGCGGATATTTATCACCTGAAACTATAGCCAGCGAGAAATGCCATGATTATAACCTGCAAAAAATGCCATACAAAATTTAATTTAGATGAAAATCTTCTAAAACAAGCAGGCTCCAAAGTCCGGTGCTCAAAATGCCAAAATATTTTCCTGGCCTATTTGCCGACTGAGAAGGCGACTCTTGAAACCGAGGAAGAGGATTTTTATCTGTCCTCTCTGGGCTTAGAAGTGGAACCAAAACTTGAGGTTGAAGAGTTGCCCAAACTTAAGCTGGACACCGAACCTGTTGCTGAAGAAACACCTGAAGAGACGGAAGCGGTCATCGAAATCAGGGAAGAGGAACTTGATCTGTCTGATATAGAAAAAATGTTTGATATAGAAGAAGAAACGCCGGAAACTGAAACCGTGGTAAAAGAAGATCCGGAAGATATCGAACTTGAAATTGATCTCGATGCTGAGCCTCTTGCTGAACAAACGCCTGAAGAGGCAAAAGCATCCCTTGAAACCGACGATGACGAAATAGAATGGTCGGCCTTGAATTCAAAAGAAGATCAGGGAACTGAAGCCGAGATAAAAGAAGTGCCCGAAGAGCTTGAATTTGAGCTGGATGCGGAATCTGAAGCTAAAGAAGCGCTCGATGAACTTAAGCAGGAATTTGAACTTGAGGATATTGATAAAAAAGAGGTCACAGGAACTGTAGATTTAGGGCCTAAGGCTGATCAAACGGAAAAAGAAAAGGCTGAAAAACCAACAAAGGCTTATGTCAAAACAAAAGAAGCGCCAATAACAACTGAATATGAAACAACGCCTGCCGGGAAAAAACGTATCAGCACTCCGATATTGATTGCCTTGATTATAGCGCTTTTTATGGGTGGATCTTATGGTACCTATATGGCCCTAAAGAGCATGAACATTAAGATTCCTTTTATCAGCGATCTTCTTGAACCCGCTGTTCATGATGAAGTCGGCAACTTAAAAATAATTGCTTTTGATATCACCGATCAATTCATCGACAACCCTAAGTCCGGAAAACTATTTATTATATCAGGCAAAGTTAAAAATGAATATTCCGAAGCACGTAGTTTTATTAGAGTAACCGGAAAACTCTATACCGATAAAAGGGTTCTTTCAAAAACAGCAACAATTTACTGCGGCAATGTGCTGTCTGACCAGGACCTGTTAAATATGGATGTGGATTCAATAAACAAAAGGCTCTTAATCCCTTTTGGCGATAACAAATCAAATGTAAATGTTAAGCCTGGCAAACTGCTCCAGTTTATGATAGTATTTCCGGACATTCCAGACACAACAAAAGAGTACACGCTTGAAGTTGCCGGGTCCTCTCCTGCATAAAACCTGGGTTGAGCAGTTCAACTCTCACGGTGAACCTGGAATCGATTACTTCTTGACTATATGAATATGAGCTGTTACAAAAAATTTTTTGAAAATTTATAATATTTGGCGATGTAGCTCAGTTGGTTAGAGCATACGGCTCATATCCGTAGTGTCCGGGGTTCAACTCCCTGCATCGCCACCATCTTTAATTAAAAAGGCTTCTCTTAAAAGGGGAGCCTTTTTAATTATTACCCTTTTTTTTGAGCTTGATAATATAATAGCAAGTATATTATACTTTAATTGAGCCAACGCTCGTTAGACGTATTGAACCGCAAAACAATCTTTATAAATAACCGATGCTGTTTAAGAAAAAAAAAGATGAGGACAGGCAGTTAAAGGAAAAAAAAGATGGGAACGGCGCCTTTAAAGGGGTCATGCTGGCCTATTTTATTCTCTTGCTTCATGTTCTTTTGTTTGCGTTCATTGGACTTATGGTTATTTTTTTCCGTGGCATTATTAATTATATGCTATGGATTCTTATAGGCGGCGGCGTAATAATAATTGCGGTAGTATATTATATTTACAGACGCATGAAAGAGGAAGGGAAGACTCTTAAAGAAACCTTAAGTTCCCCGATGTTTAGCGGAAGACCGGTTGAAATAAGTGTTTTAGGAGGGCTGGCATCTTTCAAAATGGGCAGACCGAGCAACATCCCGACATTGGGCAATAATCAATCAAAACAATTTTTGCAACTGGAGAACTCAAGCTCTATGCGTATCAGAGAACTCACAGAGCTTGCCAACCTGTTTGAAAACAACCTGATTAGTCAGGATGAATATAATATGGCTAAACAGCAGATCTTCAAATCCTTTAACTCAGCTAATTCGTAATATGAAAAAACTAACCATTGCTCTTCTTTCCGGAGGTATTTCTTCTGAGCGCAAGATTTCGCTTTGCGGAGGAGACAACGTTTATAAGGCTCTGGACAAGGAAAAATACATTGTAATAAGATATGATCCAAAAACAGACCTTGACCGGTTGATGGCAGATGCGGCTAAAATCGATCTTGCTCTAATAATATTACACGGGCCTTTTGGCGAAGACGGCACGATTCAGGGGCTTCTCGAGCTTCTTGATATTCCATATCAGGGGTCAGGGGTTCTTGGAAGCGCTATTGCAATGGACAAGCTTGTTTCAAAAAAGCTTTATGAACAATCCAACATCCCTGTTCCGTCATATATCGCAATCAATCAAAGCGACAAAATCAATCCTGAAGAATATGTTGATCAACTTGGCCTGCCCCTGGTAATCAAACCGGTCAGCAGCGGTTCAAGCATCGGAATGTCTTTGGTAAAATCAATAGGTTCAATTAAAAATGCCGTTGATACCGCCTTTGCTTTTGACGAAACAATCCTTATAGAAAAATATATCAAAGGCATTGAACTTACAGGCGCCGTTATCGGCAATGACAAGCTGGAGGTTTTCCCTATTGTTGAAATCATACCTGATAAAGAACATGATTTTTTTGATTTCCATGCAAAATATACTGCAGGCATAACTCAAGAAATCTGCCCTGCCCGTATTGATGACAATCTGGCCGAGAAGGCTAAAACATATGCAAAAAAGGCTCACCAGGCACTTGGCTGCAAAGGATACAGCCGAACCGATATGATCCTCGACAACAAAGACATATATGTTCTTGAGACCAACACCATACCAGGCATGACAGAAACAAGCCTTTTGCCGTTGGCCGCAAAAACAGCGGGAATCAGTTTTGGCCGGCTTCTCGACAACTTAATAGAGCTTGGTATCGAAAGACATAAAAACAGCAGGCATTCTCATGATAATCAGAAAAAATAGAGAATTAAAACAGCAATATGATGAACTTTGCAGCAACGATGTTTTCATAGGAATTATATCATCAAACCACCTGAGACCATATATACTTATCGACCTGATTGAAAGAGGTGTGCGCTGCTTCCCCTCCCCTCTTGCACAAGTCTTAAACAGCTCCAAAGTCGCCCAGGCCCTTGTTTTTAAGAAATGGATGCTACCTTATACATGCGTTATTAATCGACGAATAGACCTGATTGAATCAATAAACCAATACAATAAAAACAATATAGGTGCTGTTATAACCAAGCAAAATCATCTGCACTGCGGTTTTGGAGTCATGAAATGGGAAACAGTTGAAAACCTTTATAGCTTCACAGCCATGTCGGAAACTTCATATCCCTTTGTTATGCAGCCGTTTCTGGAAAATTATATAGATGTGCGGATAATTATTGCCGGCGATTATGTTGAGGCTTATACCAGATATAATCCGAATAATTTCAGAATGAATATAGCAGCAGGAGGCAGGAGCTCTCCTTATAATCTGGATAAAGAAAAAGAGGAATTCAGCCGCGCCGTCATGAAACGCGGAAAATTTCCCTTTGCCCACATAGATATTATGATAACCGATAACAACAAATATTATCTTTCGGAAATAGCTTTAAACGGCGGCATTAAAGGAGCAAATATAAACAGGCAGGACCTCGATCAGATAAAACAGGATTTGCTGGAAAAACTCGCAACAACTTAAACGTGCAGTAACAGTTCACGGTTCACAGTTATCGGTTCACGGTTGAAATCAATATCCAAAATGCTTCAACCGTTGCATAGTTCATTGAAAAAACTGTGAACTGTGAACCGACAACTGTGAACCGTTATTTGGAGGTATAATGAAAGTTTTAGTAATCGGAAGCGGCGGCAGAGAACATGCCTTTGTCTGGAAAATTGCTCAAAGTCCGAAAGTAAAAAAAATATATTGTGCTCCAGGAAATGCTGGAATGGCAACTGCCGCAACCTGCGTGCCGATCAGCGCAGAAGATATAGATAAACTTGTTTTATTTGCAAAAGATAAGAAAATTGATCTCACGGTTGTCGGCCCGGAAGGTCCGCTTTCTGCCGGGATAGTTGACGTTTTTGAAGCAGAAGGCTTGAATATTTTCGGAGCGACAAAAAAAGCAGCTAAAATAGAATCCAGCAAATCCTTTGCAAAAAACCTGATGAATAAATACAAGATCCCGACCGCTGTCGGCCGGACATTTAACAGTTATAAAAAAGCTGAAAGCTATTTACGGGAAATGGGCGCTCCTGTTGTTGTGAAGGCTGACGGGCTTGCTGCAGGCAAGGGTGTGATTGTATGCGCGACAGTCAGTGAGGCGATAAGAGCGCTAAAAAAAATAATGATAAAGAAAGATTTCGGTGATGCAGGAAACAAGGTGGTGATTGAAGAATGCCTGTTCGGCGAAGAGGCCTCTTTTATTGCCTTTACCGACGGCAAAACCGTGCTTCCGCTCCCCTCTTCCCAGGACCACAAAGCAATATATGAAAACGACAAAGGGCCCAACACAGGAGGTATGGGAGCATATTCTCCCGCTCCGATAGTAGATAAGTATATGAGCAAGAAAATTATGGAAAATATCATGATCCCGACGGTTCGTGCTATGGAAGCCGAAGGTTGTCCATACAAAGGGGTTCTGTATGCCGGGCTCATGATTGATAAAGACCAGATTAAGGTTCTTGAATTTAATGCGCGCTTTGGAGATCCTGAAACTCAGCCACTGTTAATCCGCATGAAAAACGACATAATCCCGATAATGGAAGCTACAATCCATGGAGGTCTGGATAAATGCAGCCTGAAAATTGACGATAGAGCATCTGTATGTATTGTCATGGCATCCGGCGGGTATCCCGGCTCATACAAAAAAGGGATGCCGATCGAAGGCTTAAAACAGGCCGGCCGATTAAAAGATGTTGTTGTTTTTCATGCCGGCACCGCTGCAAAGGACAAAACAGTTATTACAAACGGCGGACGCGTCCTGGGAGTTACAGCCCTTGGAGATTCCGTCACAAATGCAATATCAAAAGCCTACAGGGCTGTCTCGAAAATATCGTGGGACAATACATATTATCGCAAGGATATAGGGCAAAAGGCTGTTGAAAGGTTAAAAAAACCCCGGGCGGTGGGGATTGTCATGGGAAGCGATTCAGATTATCCAGTCATGGAAGAAACGATTGCAATTTTGAAAAAATTCGGCATCTCGTATGAAATAACCGTCGCATCCGCCCACAGGAGTCCTAAAAGAGCATCTGAATTTGCATCTTCCGCCAAGAAACGGGGGATAAAAATCATTATTGCCGGCGCAGGACACGCAGCCCATCTTGCAGGAGTAATTGCCGCACATACGACTATTCCGGTCATAGGGGTTCCGATAGATTCTTCCGTCTTGAAAGGTCTTGATGCACTCCTTTCCACCGTCCAAATGCCTCCGGGCATTCCTGTTGCCACAGTTTCAATCGGTAAACCAGGAGCAAAAAACGCAGGCATACTTGCTGCCCAGATACTTGCTGTTTCTGATCCTGAACTTGGGAAAATACTGGATGATTTCAAAACGGAAATGGCAATTCAGGTTGACCAAAAAGCATATAAGCTCAATATGTTATAAAACGTGTTAGGTGTTATAAGTGCCTGATAAGACAAGAAAGATAGATCCGGTCAATCCTCAGCATGTTTTAATCGTTGAGGCGGCGCGTGTCATAGAAAAAGGCGGGGTCGTAATATTTCCCACAAGCTTTATTTATGGGCTTGGGGCGGACGCCTTTAATGTGGATGCAATCGACAGGGTTTTCAGGATAAAGAAGCGTCCTCATAATAAACCGCTTTCCGTGCTGGTAAAAAATAAGGAAGCCTTATACAGACTTGTACAACATATCCCCACTTATGCATCAATTATCATGGATAAGTTCTGGCCTGGAAAAATAACCATTGTATTTAAAGCAAAAGAAGGTCTGCCGGAAAACCTGACAGCAGGCACCGGCACGATCGGCGTGCGCATACCTGAATATACAGCCGCCTGTGCTCTGGTAAATGCGCTGAACAACCCGATAACAGGAACAAGCGCCAACTTTTCAGGCAATGTCGGCTGCTCGCAAATCTCTGAGCTTGATCCGCTGATTGCAGACAAGCCTGATCTGATACTTGATGCTGGGCCGCTGGAGGGTGGCGCTGGATCAACCGTAATCGACGTTACAGGTAATCGACCAACGATTTTAAGACACGGAGCAGTTGCTGCAAAGGATATTTTTGCTGTTTTGGGTTAGCAATTTCTAATTATTCAAGGGGTACACTGCTAACTCAAAGAATTTATTCACCGCAAAGCCGCAAAGAACGCAAAGAGAATTTTATTTTTCTGTTTACCGTTGAGAGGACGGTAAACAGAAAGCTTCAGAAGCTTCGCTTCATTTGATGGTATTATAGAAAGCTATAATATGACGCTGCCACAATTATCTGAATATTTTACTTGATCAAAGTTAGCGTGATCTGCCCGAAGGGCTTGGGTTTATTTATTTTCGCCCTCTCAGCGAAAATAAATAAGATAAAAACCCTCTGCGTACTCTGCGCCTCTAATGAGCGAAGTGAATGGGCGGTAATATAATACCCTCTGAATAGATACGCAATTCTATTGACATTCATCTCCGTTTTACTTAGAAATTAATTCGTGCCGGAGTGGTGAAATTGGTAGACGCAGAGGACTCAAAATCCTCCGAGCTTTAAGTTCGTGTCGGTTCGATTCCGACCTCCGGCACCAAAAAATTAAAGCAACCCTGGAAATACCTGCCTCTGCCACGAAATCCCCCTAAATCCCCCTTTAGAAAGGGGGACTTTTGGTTGTTTTCTCCCCCTTTGACAAAGGGGGGCAGGGGGGATTTTTCAGTTTGTAAATTTCTTATAAAGGAACATATCCAAATTGAAACAGATTATTTTAGGAACCGCCGGACATATTGATCACGGCAAAACCTCTCTTATTAAGGCTGTCACAGGAATAGACACAGACCGCTTAAAGGAGGAAAAGCTTCGCGGCATAACTATTGAACTTGGCTTTGCTTCAATG
>JAUSPN010000032.1 GCA_030656555.1 Candidatus Desulfaltia sp.
TTTTCATGAACACCTCCTGGGTTATAGGTGTCCATGAGTATGAACGTGATAGCTATTCGATTGTCAAAGAACTATTAATAAAAGTCTACGATGTCGTGGCACATCTCGCAGTCCACGATGTTGTGGCACTCAACAATTAAGAAATAAATCAATGATATTGGATATCATATATTATTTCCTGATTTTAATTTTATAGTATATATCGCATTTTTTTTAATGAAAAAGCAATAATTATGTAATTCCCTGTAACCCACAATCCAACAGATGTTTCCTGTCCTTTAATCATTGTTTTATTTATGCTTAACCAAGGTAAAAGTTGCGTCAAGAAACCCAAACCTATATTGTCCGCATCAATAAATTCTTACGTCTGAAAAAAGCTTAAACGCAAGGTTTATTAAAAAATATTGAGCTGTTTGCTTAATTAAGATATTATAAACCGGTTTAAGGTTTTTCCTTGACAGCGGGCATTTCAACTTATTAACTATTTTGATGGTAAAAACATATTTCTGCAGAGGTAAAAATCATGGAATCTCGAGTTATGCTTACAACTCTTTATAAAATGAAGGAAAAGGGCGAAAAAATCGTCGTTCTAACAGCCTATGACTACCCGTTTGCAAAGATTGCCGACGAATCCGGAGTACATATTATCCTTGTTGGGGATTCACTGGGCATGGTAGTCCAGGGAGAATCAAGCACCCTGCCTGTTACGATGGACCAAATGATATATCATACCAGGATTGTTTCCAGAGCCGCAAAAATTGCCATGATTATTGGTGATATGCCGTTTATGTCTTACCAGGCAAGTATTAAACAAGCGGTTGTAAATGCAGGACGCTTTCTTAAAGAAGCCGGCGCCGGTGCTGTAAAGCTGGAAGGAGGAGCGGCTGTCAGTGAAACAATCAAGGCAATTTCAGACGCTGGAATTCCCGTGCAGGCCCATATCGGCCTTACCCCGCAATCTGTTCATAAAATGGGAGGCTACAAGGTTCAGCGTGACGAAGAACAGCTCATGAGCGATGCTCTTGCGGTGCAATCGGCAGGAGCGTTTTCGGTTGTTTTAGAAGGCATTCCATCGGATATTTCCAAAAAAATCACCAAAGCCTTAACTATTCCGACAATAGGAATTGGAGCAGGCCCTCATTGTGATGGGCAGGTACTTGTTCTGCACGACCTTCTGGGATTAAACCAGGGGCATGTCCCAAAATTTGTAAAACAATATGCTGCTATCGGAGATACAGCCGGAACCGCAATTAAACAATACGCAAATGATGTTCAGACAGGCAAATTCCCAGCCAAAAAACATTGCTATTAAAAAAACTTTATGAAACCTTTTATTGCCATAGTTGGTTGCGGTAAAGTCGGCACAGCCATTGGAAAATTTCTTGCAGAGGCGGGTTACAATATAGCCGGTCTTGCAAGCAAAAGCCTGTTATCAGCCGAAAGGGTTGCCGATATTGTTAAAACAAACAATGTCAGCGAGATTCCGTGGGAGATAACAAAAAAAGCGGATATCGTTTTTTTAACAACACCTGATAATGCTATAGCCGATACATGCAATAGTATCTCTATCCATTCCGGCTTCCGTAAAAACGCCGTGGTATTGCACTGCAGCGGCGCACTTCCATCTACCATTTTATCATCTGCAAAAAAATGTAACGCCTTTATCGGCTCAATGCATCCTCTCCAGAGTTTTGCTTCAACAGCGCCTGCCGGTAATCCCTTTAAAGACATAATAATATCGGTTGAAGGTGAAAAAGATGCGGTAAATAAGGCAAGAAAGATCGCCACAGACCTTGGAGCCGAGTGCTTAATAATAAAAACAGAGGCAAAGGCCCTTTATCATGCTTCGGCCGTAGTCGCGTCAAATTACCTTGTAACTCTGCTTGATCTTTCTTTCAGGTTAATTAAGGCGGCGGGAATAACCGACAGGGAAGCATTTAAGGCATTAAAACCGCTGATACAAGGAACCCTTTCCAATGTTGAAAAAGCCGGAATTGTAGATGGGCTGACCGGCCCTATTGTCAGGGGTGATATTGAAACTTTAAAAAAGCATGTTGAAAAAATAGGGGCAATTACGCCCGATCTTCTTGATTTTTACAAAACCTTGGGCTTTTACACAATAGATATAGCTGCCGCCAAAGGCTCTCTTTCAAAAGAAACTATCAAAAAGCTCAAAGAATTTTTTTCTTTAAAAACCTAAATCCTGTAAAGCGTTAGCTGACTGTGATCAGGCAGTTTTTCGTTTGCCTCTTTTAATTTCTGCTCACCAGATATAACCGCCGCAGAGCGCTCACTCTTGTTTGGATCAAAATATTTTCCAGCAACCTCTACTACCTTGTTTCTGGTTAACGAAAGAAGCCTCTCTTTAAAAGCCTTGCGCGCTTCATCCGATAATGAAACAACTTTTCTGTAAAATGCCTTTTGAGCCGCGACCGCCGGTGTATCCGGCCTGTCGATTCCGGAACATACCTGCAAAATCGCTTCCTTGACATCTTCGTCAACAAAGCGCCCGGAATTTATGAAATCTACAGCGCCATCGTACACCTTAAGGGTAGCAGATATGTGCGGATCCCTGTAAGATCCGAAACTAAATATACCGTCCTCGGAATTATATGTTGCAAATCCGCCGTATGCCCCGCCTTTTTCCCGAATCTCACGATGAAGATACATTGAGCGAAGTATTTTACTTATAACAGATAAAGCAGGAGCATCTTCATGTCCCATTCTCACGGTCTTAAACGCCTGGGCCACAAATGAAACCGCAGAAGATGTGCTCCAGCCTTCCATAATAATTTTATCGTCAAATTCGATTTCAGGGCTCGCAAAACCGTTTGCTGGAACACCCCCCTTGCCCCCCTCGAGGGGGGAATGAAATAGTGCTTTTTGCACAGACGCCGCCAGGGAAGATGCTGTTGACAAGGAATTGTCTTCGCCGATCAGCGCCATTTTTAAATTGCTTCGCGTAAAAAGGTTTTTTCCGATTGATAATAAATCGCCGGAGATAGACTTTAGTTTATCTTCTGCAAGATCATCGGTTAAACTCTTTATGGTCTGCAGCTGATGAATACCGTGCCATATTTCATTGAGTGCGCAGGTAATTGATAAGTTTCTCGAAGCAAGCGACATTGCCAGCATGTGCCCGTTTCGCACGACCATTGATTCCAATTCAGCCCTGTATTCATACAAAAGGCTCTTTAAGCGGGCAAAATCTGAAAAATCCAATTTGCATAAAAGCTCCTGAATAATTTCAAACATCCTGCCCTGATTTCTGACAAGGCATTTTCCGCTAAAGGAGATAAGCGGCAAACAAAGGCCATTATCTTCAAAGCTGGTGCAGGAATGAGAAGACAACCCAATGCCGCCTGTATATGCATCAATGAGCTGCGCCATTTCCGTATAATCATGCACGGCTGTCCCTGTTCTGGGAAGAGCAAAGCAGAAAAAAGGGATAAGCGGAATCAACTGTTTTCTGAAAGATCCGGCTCCTATCGCCGCCTCAAAATAAAAGATGCCGGAGGTTGGTTGATTATAACAGGCAGCTGCTGCGTTGTATCTGGTCGTCTCCTTTACGCTTTTAACAGATGGGGGAATATCTACAAGCTCAAGGGTCGGAAGGCAGGAAACATCCTCTATGCTTTCCTGGAGTTGCCTTAAAGCTTTAGCATCCTCCTGTATTTTTTTTATATCGGATTTGCTCAATGATGCCCTGACACTGTCGAGTTCCGCCGCGACCCTGTTGTTTTCTTTACTTTCCATCAATTGATCAGGAGCCAGTGTAAAAAGCACCCTGTGGGGATTATCCAGAAAATAGCTTTTTATTCTGTTTTCAAAAAATGAGCCGATGGAAAGCTCTCTTTTAAGCCTGTCAAGATCTGCGTCAAGCCGTAAAATCCTTTCAGGATCGCCGCCGTGAAACCAGCATTCTGAAATGGTTAAAAGCAGTTTTATGCCGTATGGATATGGTGTGTTTGTTACTTCCTTGCGATGAAATTCTATCTGATGAATGGCCGATTCGATCAATTTTTTATCAACACCTTTATCAACAAGGCCTTTCAGGGTATCAAAAATAATGGTTTCAATTTTTTCTGCTGCAGACTCCTCCACATCTTTGAGTCCGCATACGAACATGGTGTCCCTGTTATCGTCATGAAAGCCTGTCCCGTCGGATAGATCAGTTCCAAGCTCCGAATCTATCAATGCTTTGTGCAAAGGAGAGGCTGAATTCCCTATAAGAATCTGCTCAAGCAGTATAAGAGCCAGAACTTCAAAAAAGTCCTTGATATCCGCGGTCAGCCACGCCACGCAAACCTGGCATTTTTTTGATGGATCTTCGCTGTCTCCAAGCGGATATTTTTTTATTATCTTTCTGGGCTTGTTCCAGCGGGGTTGAGAAAGAACATCTGTTTTTGGATCGATCCGCTCAAATTTTTTTAAGATTTTTTCCTGTATGAAATTAAGATGTTCCTTTAACGGCATATCCCCGTATGTATAAAAAAAAGAGTTGCTTGGGTGGTAATGCCGCCTGTGAAAAGCCTTTAATTGATCATGTGTCAAACTTGGGATTACAACAGGGTCTCCGCCTGAGTTGTGGCTGTATGTTGTGTCAGGGTAGAGGGCTTTTAAAAGAAATTGTACCAGTACCTGATCCGGCGATGACATGGCGCCCTTCATCTCGTTATATACAACGCCTTTATAAACAAGCTTCATAGAACCGGCATCTTTTAAATCATCTTCGATTTCCAGGCGATGACCTTCCTGGTTGAAGCTGAGCTTATCTATTTTTGGGAAAAATGCCGCATCAAGATAAACATCCATAAGGTTGTAAAAGTCTTTCCTGTTCTGAGTGGAAAAAGGATACATGGTCCAGTCCGATGATGTAAAGGCGTTCATGAATGTGCTCAAACTTCTCTTTAACATGGAAAAAAATGGATCGCGCACAGGGAATCTGTTTGAACCGCATAAAACAGTATGTTCCAGAATATGTGCAACGCCGGTTGAATCAACCGGAACAGTCTTAAAAGCTACGCCGAATGTGTTTTCTTCGTCATTTTTACTGATATGGATGTGCCTGGTGCCTGTAAGTGTATGCTCAAGTTCATAAAAAACTGAGTTTATTTCCTCAAGCTTCGCAACCTTCTTAATAAAATAACCGGATATATTGTCGCCCTGTTTCAGCCCCGGGTTGTTTTGATCCAAAATTTCATTCATATATACTGCCTTTATATATACCGCCTTTTAAGTTGACTATCTCAGATTATAAACCAGACCATTAAGAACTAATATAAATGCCGCGATTCTTGCGCTTAATCTTGTTCATATGATTTAATCGGAAAATAATATTGCGAAGTTTTTTCTCGTCAAAGCCTGTTTTGGCCTGGATCTCGGCAAAACCTGCTCCGTTTTTGTATGTCTTTATAATATTAAAGACAATATCTGACGCTGTTGCAGAAGATTTGTCAGACAATGCTTTGTCTTTACTGGAAACACGTCCGCTTTTGGCAGGACGGGCTGTAGCTTTAATTAACTTCTCCAGCATGTCAAACCTGGCCATAAGATGGTTTATATCCTTTTTTGTCGGGATATTATACTGCCGCATGAAAAATTTCACCATTGTATCGAAACCTACCTGTTTACTCCTTTTTTTATTCATAAGAGCCTCCTTGTAATGGTTGACGGTTTTATAAAAAACCAGTTAAATAACTATTTAATAATGCGGGGAAAGTCAAGCGATCTTGTCTCGACCTGAGGAGAGAGTAAAATCAAAAATGATTCATTGAAAACAATAAGAAATCATGTTAATTTTTAACTTTATGAAAAAAAATAACTCAACCAAAATATGGCAACGGGGCATGAGCCCTAAAAAAAATATCCGTCAGGTTATCACCCGTTTCAAGGAGCTTCAGGGCGATCCGCATTATATTGCCATGGGAATGGCTATCGGCATTTTTGTGAGTATAACGCCTACTATCCCATTCCATACAGTTATAGCTATAGCACTGTCATTTCTTTTAAACGGCAGCAAAATAGCTGCCGCAATTGGAGTCTGGTTCAGCAACCCAATTACCATACCGTTTTTCTACCTTGGGAGTTACAAGACAGGGCTTTTTGTTTTTGGCAACTCAGTACCGTTTGACATAAAATATGAATCGATTACAGAACTTATGAAACTGGGAATGAATGTAACCTGCATCATGGTAACAGGCGGAATTATTTTAGGTATTGTTCCGGGTATTGCTGCATATTTTATAACACGTAAAATAGTTGTACAAATCCGCTCACAGAGGCTGAAACAATAGTGACTTCCCCAAGAACAATTCTTAATGCCTGGAGTTTGTTTCCTAAAAAGCAGCTTGGTCAAAATTTTTTATCTGATCCATCCACTGCCAAAATGATAGCAGGTCTTGCCGAAATCACGCCGGAAGACGTTATACTGGAAATCGGCGCAGGTCTTGGAGCCTTGACGATTCCAATTGCCCAGGCAGCAAAAAGGGTCTATGCCGTTGAAAAGGACAGTCAGTTAACCGGTCTTTTAAAAACAGAACTCCTTGCAAACAGGCTTTCAAATGTTGAATTAATGGAAGAGGATATACTGAAATTTGACATTATGAAGCTGGCGGAAAATGAAGGCCGCAGAATACTGGTCATGGGAAACCTTCCCTACAACATTTCTTCTCAGATTATTATCAAGCTTATTGAATCCAGAGCTGTTGTTATTAAGGCTGTTCTTATGTTTCAGAAAGAACTGGCCATGCGCATCATTGCTCAGCCGGGTGGCAAGGATTACGGGCGGCTCGCAGTCATGCTTGGGTACTGCGCAAAAATAAAAAAACTCGCTGATGTTAAGGCGCATCAATTTTTTCCAAAACCAAAAGTAGATTCACAGCTTCTTGAAATAAAATTTTTAGAAACTGTAAAACATCCGGCAAATGATGAAGCTTTACTTTTCGCGATTATAAAAGGGGCTTTTTGCCAGAGGAGAAAAACTCTTAGGAATGCTCTTGCAGGAAGCGAAATGAATATTGATACAAAAACCGCGCAAAACATGCTGGACGAGGCAGGTATCGATCCTTCCCTGCGCGCCGAGGCTTTAACAATATCTCAGTTTGTAAGACTAAGTAATGCATTTAAGAATCTGGAAAGCTCTGACACGAATTTTTGAAGACCGTAAGGAGATTGGCCATTTTTAGATTCGCTCATTATTGCGGTTCAACCAGTCTTCAAGACGTATCATGCCTTCTTTGGTTGATACCCTCGAAACATACCCAAGATCTTTTTTTGCAGCGCTTATGTCGAACCAGTGCGCTGTAGCAAGCTCCTCTGCCACAAAACGCGTCATCTGCGGCTCACCGGGCAGTTTGAACAATTTGAAGCAGGCTTCAAGCATGGCCCCTATCACCCAGGCCGTTTTCCGTGATATTGAACGCTTTACAGGATCAAATCCTGCTGCTTTTAAAATATCATTTACCATATCCCACAAAAAAACAGGTTCTCCCTGGCTTATGAAATAGACATTGCCTGAAAGCTTGTGGTTTTCTTCCAGTCTGTCCGCCGCCAGGATATGGGCATCAACAGCATTGTCTATGTAGATTGTGTCCACAAGGTTTTTGCCTTCTCCAACCCTGACCAGACTTTTTGCTCTGGCAATAATTCTCGGAACAAGATGGTTGTCATGCGGGCCCCATATTAAATGAGGTCTTAATACAATCGTCATCAAATCATCTCTTGCGGCATTTATAACATTTTGTTCGGCAATTGCTTTTGTTTTTGGATAATTAGCATGAAACTTATTTGAATAAGGAACCGATTCATCCACCCCCTCCATGTCGGTTCCGTTAAAGATAACACTTGGCGAACTTGTATAGACAAGCCGTGAAATTTTGTGTTTAATGCAGGCAGCAATGACATTTTCAGTTCCTGTAACATTTGTCTTAAAATACTCGGAATAATCGCCCCATACCCCTGCCTTTGCCGCAACATGAAAAACAAGATCTATTCCTTTGCATGCCCCTTCAACAGCATCTTTGTCTTCCAGATCGCCTTGAACCTGCTCAACTCCCAGGGAAGCAAGTTCCGGGTAAAAGCCGCGCGAAAAGCTGCGGACATGCTCGCCCCTTTCCACAAGACGTCTTACTATTGCGCTGCCCAGAAAACCTCCGCCTCCTGTAACCAGAACTTTCTGCCCCGCTTTTTTTGTCATATATTTTTCGGCATACTTCATTTGTCAGTTTACAACTTCAACTTCTTCCCAGCCCACAGTGCCAGCTTTTCGCGAAAGATCTTTGAATTATGGCGTATGTCAACCGGGAATGCTTTCTTAAACAGGATTGTATCAATATCTTTTGTTAAAGGGCTTTTCTTTGCCAGCGCAAAAAGCTCTGCCATAAGCCTTTTTTTGTCGCTGCCGCTATCGTCTGATTCCAGCTCTATGCATATCACAGGTCTTTGTTTTGGCGGCGATCCTATCCCCACAAGGGCGCTTCGAAACACCCCCGGGTGATTGTTAAAGATTGCCTCGCACGGAATGGTAAAAAGCGTGCCTTTTTCAGTAATTACGCGGTGATTTTTGCGGCCGCAAAACCAGATTCTCCCTTTTTTATCCATCCAGCCAAGATCTCCCATCCTGTGCCATATTCTGCCATTGTCTTTGATCTTTGAAAGCGCATCTGCACGAGTGTTGTTAAAATATTGTCTTGTTACAAGATCTCCGCTAACCGCAATCTCACCGATATCATTGTCGGAAACCATAAGGCTGTCCGACCATTTTTCAATCGGCTCGTCACTTATCTCAATAATACGAACGTCTATTCCATCAAGCACGCGACCAACGCACATGCCAAATCCCTGTTCGCTTAGCTTTCCGGTTTCAGAAAAAATTTCATTGCTGGCAATTGATACTATCGGCACAGCTTCGGTCGCGCCGTAAGGTGTATGAATCTCCGCATCATCACGCAACATTGTGGAAAACCGCTTAATATTGGATGGAGATACAGGCGCGCCGGCTGAAACAACCCTTTTTAAAGACAGAAGTTTTATGCCTTTGCTTTTTCCATAACGTCCCACACGATTAAGCAGAGCAGGCGAAGCAAACATGTTTGTAACTCCCTGGTTTATTATCGCCTCGATGATCTTTTCAGGATTTACGAGCGCTGGTTTTGTAGGGTCCATATCAGGTATTACCGCAGTCATCCCCAGCGCGGGATCAAACAGGGCAAAAAGCGGAAAGGTTGGAAGATCGATTTCATCCTCTGTTATGTTGAAGTGAGATTTTATATGACGTATCTGGGCATCAAACATGCCGTGAGTATATACTACCCCTTTTGCAGGGCCTGTGCTTCCGGTTGTAAACAGGATGGCCGCTGTTTCATCATGGGCGGTTTCAGCCGCTGCATACGATTGCCATGGAATCTGCCGGATATGTCGAAGAGTAAGCCCTCCCCAGAACCAGCGCCTGCCTATTGTAATGCTTGTTTTTACTGTTCTGAAATATTTTGGAAACAGAACTCGAAGTGCGTGTGCGACCGGAATACCGATAAAAGCATCTGGCTTGCTTTCTTTAAGGCACAGAAGCATGCGGCCTATTCCCATTCCCGGATCGACCACAACAGGTATTGCGCCTACTTTGAATATCGCAAATGTTAAGGAAAAAAATTCCGGGCCCGGTTTTACCATTAAAATGGTTCTTGTCCCGCGCGTAATCCCGGCCTTTTCCAGTCCGTGTGCCAGACAGTCGGATTCCCTGTCAAGCTGCTGAAATGTAAGATGACAGTATGCAACCCTTTTGTATTCATCCCGCACCACAGGATAGACAACAGCCCTTTTATACGGCTGCACGTGGGCCATGCTTTTCAAATAAGACGAAATATTTACAATATTATCATTCTTCATTTATAACCCAAAAAATATACTAATTTATTATTATACAGAAAACTATCTGCGGTTGCAAAAAACTCTTACCACAGAGATCACAGAGTACACTGAGATTTTTTATAAAAAAAACATTTTCTCTGTGGTCTTTGCGTGCTCAGTGGTAAAATATCATAAACTATGCCTGGTTAAAAAATCTTTAACAAGCAGACAGATCTTTTTGGGTTCATCTTCCATAACATAATGGCCTGCATCTGAAAATAAATTGACCTCTGCCTCCGGAAAACGGCGCTGCCACTCGGCAAGGTACGACACATCAAAAACAAAGTCGTGTCTACCCCAGCATATGAGCATCGGAATGCCCCCAAGTTTGTGCAGATTTTCATCCACATATTTTACAAGACCATAGCTTGGATCATTTTTACACACAGGAATATCCTGGACAAAACAAAGGGTTGCTATCCTGTTTTTCCAGCAGTTGTACGGAGCAATGAGCCCTGATTTTACATCCCTGGAAAGCCCTTTGTGTGACGCCATAAACAGGGCGCTGTATGCAAAAAGATTAAAACCAAGGACCGCAACAGTTGCAAACGGCCTTATATTTCGCACAATCCGCAGCCTGAAAGGAAGCCTCTTTTTGCCCGGCGGGAAAAAACCCGCGGTATTCATTATCACTATGCGGCTTATCCTTTCCGGATGCCTCAAAGCATAGGCCATGCCAATCATCCCGCCCCAATCATGGAGTATAAGCGTAACCTTTTCCGATAACTCAAGGTGGTCAAACAGGGCTTCAATATCATTCACACGGCTCTTGAGACTGTAATTGTATTTATTTTTATCTGGTTTGTCGGAAAGGCCGCATCCAATATGATCAATTGCAATTGCTCGAAAATTTGTTGAAAGCTCTTTAACCAGTTCGCGATAATAGAAAGACCATGTAGGATTTCCGTGTATCATTACAACAGGATCGCCGGTTCCTTCATCAATAAAATGATACTTCAAACCTTTAAGGTTCATGTAATGGGATTTAAACGGATATAGATGACGAAAAGGCGATATATCGACAGGTTTCATATTTTGTAACTACTAAGGTTCACGTTTCACGGCCCACAGCTGACAGTTTTATGTTTTGATCAACCGTGAACTGTTAGTTTGTTTTTACCAGTCAATACCGAGCATAATGCAGTTAAGACCGCTACCGATTCCCAAAAATCCAACCAGATCATTCGGCACAAGAAACTCACGTTCTGATGCTATTGCAGCGGTAATTGGCAGAGACACGGTGCCGATATTTCCAAGAAACTCAAAGGTGGTAAAATCCTTTTCTTTTGAAATCCCTATGGATTCAAGCAGAGTTCTCTGGTGTGTTGCTCCCACCTGATGACAAATAATTTTATCCGGCTTATCATCTGGCAGTGAAAGCTCTTTTCTAAAATCATTGAACGTTTTTATCCCCAGAGTCACGCCGTTTTGCAACACACCTACAGAATCTGTTTCCATGGTATTCAGCCCTCTGGCAGATACGCCTGTGTCCGGCCCCCAGCTACACAATTTATAATGCTCTGCGGCGCTTCTTATTACTCCTCCGACAACACGATGACTGCCACTACCTGCAATAGAGTCGTTCGTTAAAAGCACAGCTACAGCTCCTGAGCCACCGGTCAGGGTGGCAATTTTTTTCTTAAAATTATCCATATTTCCGGCTTCAAGGAGCTGCTCAATAGTAGTGTCAATTATCTCTCGTGAAGACTCGCATGACGTTACAAGGCCGGCCCTGATCTGGCCAAGCTCAATTGCATTGGCCACCTGCACCATTCCGTTTAAAACTCCCAGACACGCATTTGACACATCATAAATCAGGGTTTCAGGGCTCAGGCCAAGACCGTGTGATACAGCGCACGCAGTTGCAGGCTCTAAATTATCCCTGCAAACTCCACCGTAAATTAGCATACCGATATCCTTGGGGGAAAGGCCTGAGGCTTCGATAGCCTTTTGTGCCGCCTTAATTGCCCCTTCAGACATTTTATAACCCGGATCCCAGAATCTGCGTTCGGAAATTCCTGTTATAACCTCCAGTTGCCCCTTCTGAAAATGGAGAGTTTCATAAAGCGGCTCCAGGCGCTTTTCAAGATCATCTGATGTCACTATGTTGGGAGCAAGCTCATAACCAAAAGACTCTATGTAAACCTTAGAATATCGCATTTGCCTCATATTTGCTTGATTATATTTTACAATTAAATTAATGAACTCGTAAAAAGTCACGAATTTAACTCCAACAGGTTCTTGCCATACCAGAACTCAGGTAAAAGGCAAGAACTATTTGATTTGATTCTTACGGATAATAATTTATAACATATTGAAATGAAAGCAATGATATTAAATAAAATCTGTAGTATTGAAAAAAACATGACCCCTCTGGAGTTTAAAAACCTGCCTGATCCGGTTCTCGAGGAAAAGGAAATTTTGGTGAAAATTCTGGTCTGCGGGGTTTGCCATACAGAACTGGCTGCTGAGATGCAGCTTATACCGGAAATACAGGAATATAGCCTGAAAGAGGCAAACAAGGCATTAGCCGACCTGAAAACAAAAAGAATCAGGGGCGCAAAAGTTCTAAGAATTAACTAAACCAGACAGGCAACAGAAGAAATTATCGAACAATTCGGTTTCAGGCAGGTTTCGGATATGGATGCTCTTGAGTCTATTGTAAAACAGGTAATCGAAAAAAATCCTTCTGCGGTTGAAAATTATAAAAACGGGAACAAAAAATCCATGGGTTTTCTGATTTGTCGGTCCATGAAGCTGTCCAAAGGCAACGCCAATCCCGAACGTCTATAGGAAATTTTGAAAGAAAAGCTCATTCAAATCACGGGTGACCGGTTAGCCTGTCATCTTGGCCGGAGATCTTTGTAAAAACACAAGGAGGGTTGAGTCATGTTGAAATCGCACAGAATGGAGAGACCTTTTGGTAAATATAGCAGTAATTGTGTGTATCTTTTTTTTACATTCATCATATTATTATGTCTTTTGTTTACTTATAACGGAATCGCATCAGATTCCCCGGCTGAGCCTAAAGGTAAGAAGATTAAGATTCTTCATATCATGAGCTACCACTATCCATGGAAATGGACGGAAGACCAATTAAACGGTTTCAAATTTGCTCTTAAGGATGTGGATATTGAATACAAGATATTCCAAATGGATACAAAAAGAAAAAGTGATGAAGCCTGGAAACAAAAGGTTGCTAATGAAGCCATTGAACTGATCAAAAACTGGAAACCTGATTTGGTTTACACAAATGATGATGTTGCCCAAAAATATGTAGTAACAAAATTTGTTAACCACGAAATCCCTTTTGTCTTTAGTGGCGTCAATGCTGATCCGGCAGAGTATGGTTTTGTGGGTAGTAAAAATATCACGGGGGTACTGGAACAAGAGCATTTTATAGCGTCGGTAAATTTATTAAAAAAAATTGATCCAAGAGTAAAGAAAATAGCTGTTATTTTAGATGATGGACCGACCTGGCCGGGAGTCACTCGCCGCATGAAATCAAAATTAAACCAGATACAGGATGTTGAATTTATTCGCTGGGAAGTAATAAAAACTTTTTCCCAATATAAAGACACGATAACATCACTTCAAAACGAGGTTGATGCTATTGCACTATTGGGGATTTTTACCTATAAAGGTATTGATGGAAAGAATGTAGAATATACCGATGTGCTTAAATGGACGGCTGAAAATAGTCGGTTGCCGGATTTTAGCTTTTGGGCGGATAGAATATCATACGGCACGCTTTGTACCGTAACTGTTTCCGGATATGAGCAAGGCTTGGCAGCAGGTAAAATGGCAAGAAAAATATTAATTGATGGAGATCGCCCAAACAGTATTCCAATGGTTCCCACGCTGAAGGGAGAACCTGTGGTAAGCCTTGCCAGGGCGAATAAACTTGGTTTGACTTTGGAAACAGAAATTTTGCTCTTTTCTCAAGTCATCGATAAATTTAACTGGGAAAAATAAATGAAGTCCACGTTACGAATCAAAATCCTTATAATTACCATATCCATTGTTATTCTGTCGATCAGCGCAAACAGTGTGATTAACAGTGTAATTTTTGTAAATGAATACACCAATGTTCTTGGTGAGAAATCCTTTGCCGTTGGTCAATCACTTAAAATACAGCTTGATCGCCTATTGAGGCTAAATATCCCCCTGGACAAATTGGTCGGATTTGAAAAACAATGCTCGGATTTGGTGAATACGTATGACGGCATACTTTATGCGGCGGTACTGGACACAAATAATATAATCCTCTTTCATAATGATATGTCTCAACATGGAAGGAGACTCTATTATATTCCTAAATCCGACATCCATTCATTTAAACAAAAATTTTTTGAACTGAAAAATGAAGCATCTGAAACAATTTATCAATCAAGAATCCCTATAATCGATAGCCATAATGAATATCAAGGAATGGTGATCATTGGATTCTCGGATGAGGTTATTAAAGCCAAAAGAAACCGTATGGTTTTCGCCTCAATACTCATAGGTATGTTCTCTGTGGCATTTGCTACCTGTTTGGTTATTTCCTTAATCCATTTAATCTTTTCTAAACCTCTCAATAAATTTATATCAGATATTCAATCAATTCGATCTGCTAAAGCCGATGAATTGCAGCTGATAAAATCTCAATCAAATGGTGAGATTGGACAGTTAAAGAAAGCATTTAATGACTTGATGACTGATTTAAATGCGTCAAATAATAAAGTTAAGAAATATACCGAACAGCTTGAATCAGAAATACAGGCTCGTACTGCTGAATTAACCATAGCCAATCAAAATCTTCAGCAAGACATGATTGTCATCAGAGATACAGACAAAGCGCTTAAAAAAAGTGAATCCAAATACCGCTCAATGATGGAATCCATGACCGATCCGGTTTATATCTGTTCTCCTGATTTTAAGGTTGAATACATGAATCCGGCAATGATTAATCGCGTTGGGCGGGATGCTGTTGACGAGCCCTGCTACAGCGCCATACACGGTCTGAACGAAAAATGTAAGTGGTGCGTTTTCGATAAGGTTGCAAAAAACGAAACAATCGAAACAACTGTTCTGAGTCCACTTGATAAAAGAAACTATCGCCAGATCCATATGCCGATCATTCATCATGATGGAACAGTGTCGAAAATGAGCCTCTTTCGGGATATAACCGACCTTTTAATTGCTGTTGAAGAAAAAGAAAAGGCCAACGCCCAGCTGCTGCAATCCCAAAAGATGGAATCTATCGGCACTCTCGCGGGCGGTATTGCCCATGACTTTAATAACCTGATGACAACCATTATTGGCAATGCTCACCTGGTATTAATGTCAACAGGCAAAGATGATCCGGCTCGTAAAAAGATAGAAGCTATTAAAGCTGCCGGGGAAAGAGCCGCTGATTTGACCCGGCAGATTCTCGCCTTCAGTCGTAAACAGATGATTCAGCCTAGGATTTTAGATCTCAATGAAGTGTTAATGGGCACAAAGAGGATGCTCGTTCGTTTGATTGAAGAGCATATAGACATGAAGATGGTTTACGAACCTGCCTTATGGTCCGTAATAATGGACCCTGCCCAGATTAATCAGATAGTCATGAATCTTGTTACCAACGCCAGGGACGCTATGCCGACAGGAGGGAAGCTTACCATTGAGACGGCTAACGTGAATCTGGACGAAAACTATTTTCGCGAGCACGGTGTTGAAGAACAGCCAGGCTTTTATGTGATGTTGGCTGTGAGTGATAACGGGACAGGGATGGACAAAGAAACCCAGGAACACATATTCGAACCTTTCTATACCACCAAGGAAGTGGACAAGGGCACGGGTTTGGGCTTGTCCACAGTATACGGCATTGTTAAACAAAACAAAGGTTTTATATGGATCGACAGTGAACCAGGGCAAGGATCAACCTTTAAGATATACCTGCCTGCAACAAAGGACGATCTTGTGGCAGAGAAAAAAGACCCAACTTGTGAGTACGCATCCAAAGGCTCTGAAAACATTTTAATCGTGGAAGATGATATTTCAGTTCGCAAGCTGGTATGCAATTTTCTCGATCAATACGGATATCAGATACTGGAAGCTGAAAATGGTGAAAAAGCCATGAGGGTGGCCGGAGAGTACAATGGCCCGATACATCTGTTGATAACCGATGTGGTGATGCCGAAGATGGGTGGTCGTGAAGTTGCGGACAACCTGAAATCATATCGACCGGAAGTTAAGGTCCTTTACATTTCAGGGTATACGGACAGAGACATGTCCGGCTTTTTGGAAAAAGGTGCTAATTTTCTTAAAAAGCCGTTTTCACCGGAAGCTTTGGCGTACAAGGTACGGGAGGTGCTGGATAGTTGAAGCCTTGAAAAACACGCAACCTGGCGGCAGACTGGTTGTAAACGCTATTCGCAAGGAAAATGCGGACAAAGAGTACCTGCTGAACGATGGAAAAGGAGATAAAAAGCGTGGCTAATGCCACCAGAAAAGATATAAGCGAATTCCTTGAACCGGCTGCTGAAATGCAGCTTATACCGGAAATACGGGAATATAGCCTGAAAGAGGCAAACAAGGTATTAGCCGACTTAAAAACAAAAAGAATCAGGGGCGCAAAAGTGCTAAGAATTAACTAAACCAGCCGTGCTGCAGGGAGCATCAACATCTAAAAAATAGCTATCCCTCTAATTCATGCTTTTTTTTAAATGAGGTTGTACTATAATTAAGTAAAAACTTTGTTGTGTTATTTCCTATGAGCTCCTCACGCTTATACCCGAGAAGTATTGTTTGTGCTTTATTGCAATCCACAATATTGCCCTTGGCATCCAGCACTTCCACTCCGTCAGGTGCGGCCTCAAACAACATTTTATAGTTTTCTTCCTTTTGAAGGTTATCGTTGATTTCCCTTACCAAGTTGAATAATTTATAGTTCTCCAATGCGTTAGAACTGTTAAGCAGAATAATGGAAAGTATTGATAGCGTCATATCGGGAATATTTCTGTCCCCTTCTTCCAGTAACCCTACGAACATTCCCCTTATTCTAGAACTTGTAATCATAACATGGAAAATGAATCGGCGTTTGTGTTGTTCCGTTGAAACAACAACAGGCCTTTTCTCTCTCAAAGCCCAGGCAAATATTCCTTTATTTGTCTGCAGAGAGGTCCGGCAGAAAAATTGTGTTTAAGTGTTATCTTTATGAATCGAATAATTGACAAATTATATAAAAATACCTATTCATTACAATCTAACTAATATATATTAATAAATTCGTAAAAGCACTGATTCTGGGAATCAGTGCAAAAATACCGTGCGTAACTATAAGTAATTACTGGATTCCAGCCTTTTATGGAATGACAAGAGCAGGTATATTTAATTTTTTACCAGATCGTCAATCATATAAATAAAACAAGGCAACAGGTAGCAGATGATTATACAGGAAGCCATTAATGTCCTTAAAATAGAGGCGGAAGGGATACTTAAATTAACAGAGCGTATTGATGATAATTTCTCTAAAATGGTGGAGATTATATGCGATTCCACCGGACGCCTTGTAGTTTCAGGTATCGGAAAGTCCGGAATAGTGGGGCGGAAAATAGTAGCGACTTTAAACAGCACAGGAACAAGATCCGTGTTTTTGCACCCTGTCGAAGCCATGCATGGAGACCTGGGCATTGTGGGTCGTGAGGATGTGTTTCTCGCCCTTTCCAACAGCGGTAAAACCGACGAGCTTAACATGCTGATACCAAGTATTCGCAGGATAGGGTGTAAAATTATAGCCTTTACAGGCGATAAAAATTCCCCGCTGGCAAAACAAAGCGATATTGTAATCAATGTTGGCGTGGAAAGGGAGGCATGCCCTTTAGGCCTTGCCCCCACTGCAAGCACAACCGCCCTGCTCGCCATGGGAGACGCCCTTGCCGTGGTATTAATTAATAAAAAGCATTTCAAATCAAGCGATTTTAAAAAGGTTCATCCCGGCGGCATGTTAGGCCGGCGACTGGCCGGCAAAGTTAAAGATATTATGTTAACAGGCGAAACCATACCTTATGTTTTTGCTGAATCATCCATGGAGGATGCTATTAACAAAATTGAGCGTCTTGAACTGGGAGTTACTTTTATTTTAAAATCAGATTTCACACTTGCCGGCATAATAACCGATGGCGATATAAGGCGTTGTGTTGTTAAGAAAAAGCCTATTTATGAATTGAAGGTCGAAGATGTCATGACAAAAAACCCGCTAACTATAACTTTGGATTCTCCGGCCTATGATGCTTTGAATATGATGGAGTTGCACCAGATTACAGTTCTTCCGATAACAGATTCTTTTGGCAAGGTTCAAGGGATTTTACATCTTCACGATATATTGGGGAAAGGCGAATTTAAATTTAATGGAAGTTAAAAGTATTAAGAGGGGTTATGAACTATAATAATATTGACACAAAAATACCGATTCTGGGAAAGTCGAAAATAGCCTCTCCGATCCTACAAACAGACAGAGGCTCATACAACCAGAACTTTATTTCCGACAACGACAGGGTATTAATCGACGTAAATTTATCTAATGTCACAAAGATGATTAAGGACGGCAAAAAGCTTTCCGCCTTTGAATTGGCCGGTCCCAGAAAAAAAATATACTTTGACCCAAGCAAACTGCGGTGTGCTCTTGTAACCTGCGGAGGACTTTGTCCTGGTGTTAACGGAATAATTCGATCAATTGTTCTGGAACTTTATTATACGTATGGAATCCAGAATATTTACGGTATTCAGCATGGACTGCAAGGCTTTATTCCAGAATATGGCCATGATATCCTATCCCTTACACCTGACATGGTTGAAGATATTATCAGGAAAGGCGGATCCTTTTTAGGGTCTTCGAGAGGGCCGCAGGACATTAATAAGATTGTCGATTGTATGGAAAGGATGAATATCGGGGCGCTTTTTATGATCGGCGGCGATGGCACACTGCTGGCTGCATCAAAAATAAATGATGTCTTAGAAAGAAGAGGCCTTAAAATCAGTATTATAGGGATACCAAAGACCATTGATAATGATATTTATATGGTATCAAGGTCTTTTGGCTTTGATACTGCGGTTGACATTGCTACCCAGGCAATCAGGGCTGCGCATAATGAAGCGCAGGGATATCCAAACGGCATCGGTCTTATAAAGCTGATGGGCAGGCATTCCGGCTTTATTGCGGCAACAGCCGCATTGGCACAGCAGGATGTAAACTTTGTTTTGATACCTGAGGTCGATATTGACCTTAAGGGGCATGGCGGTTTTCTTTCAACTCTTGAAAAACGCATTAAAAGCAGAAGACATGCGGTAATAGTTGCGGCGGAAGGGGCAGGCCAGAATCTGTTCAAAACGAGCAAAAACAAAAAAAATATGTACGATGAATCGGGAAATATCAGGCTGCAAGATATCGGTCTATTCCTAAAGGATGCAATTGCAACTTATTTCAAAGAAAAAAATATTTCCATAACCCTTAAATATATCGATCCCAGCTACATAATCAGGAGTTTGCCGGCCAATTCCAACGATCATGTGTTTTGTAGTTTTTTAGGACGCGATGCTGTTCATGCAGCCATGACCGGCAGGACAAATATGCTTATTGGCCACTGGAACGACCATTTTGTGCATATTCCAATCAGCCTGTCGGCAGGTAAGCGAAAAAAGATTGATCCGCACGGAAAGCTTTGGCTCAACGTCCTTGAAGCAACAGGGCAGGGCTCATTGAAAAACAATTAGCGTCTGAACGAAAAGTATTTTTTCCAATACCGGCAATAGTTTTAGTTTATTTTAAGCAGCCGATATATTACATTTGCATGCTTGCCGGCGGCTCCTTTATGAGATATCACGGCTTGAGCTGCCAATTTGCCGATAGCAACCGCTTTGTATGGATTGGCAAGATAGTATATCGCTTTTTCAGTTAGTTCCTGGCCATCCTTTACCTGAATGCCGCCGCCTGTTTTTTCGAGAAGATCCTTTGCATCAAGAAAATCCTCCATTGAAGGGCCATAGAAAACAGGTTTGCCCCAGACCGCCGCTTCCAGTACGTTTTGTCCCCCAAGCGGCACCAGGCTGCCACCGCAAAATGCTATCGAGGCGATGCTGTATGTGTTCAGAAGCTCTCCGATCGTGTCCACAATAACTATGGGAGCTGTCCTTAAACAGTTTTGTTTGTCAAGATCGCTTCTTAGCTGACACGCAAAACCCTGCTCTTTAACCAGCTTTTTTATGTGATGCACCCTTTCAACATGTCTTGGCGCAAGAATTAAAAGGGTTTCAGGGAAGGATTTAATTATTTTGCCATAAACATCAAGAATGATTTTTTCCTCAGACTTTCGGGTGCTTCCTGCCACAAAAACAGGTTTATCTCCTTTAACATTATAGATATTTTCCATTTTTGCTTTAATTTTTACATCAGCCTGGTTTAACAAAAGATCATATTTTGCGTTTCCGTTTATTTCTATCCTTTCTCCTGGCGCGCCGATCATTTCTATGCGATGAGCATCAGCCTTATTTATCATGCTAAACGCGTCAACAAGGTTTAATGTTGCCTTCATTAAAGGCCTGATTTTTAAGTACCACTTAATTGTTCTAACGGAAATTCTGCCATTAACAAGGGCTGTTTTAATGCCCAGTCTGTGGGCCTCAACCAGCCAGTTCGGCCATATCTCAGTTTCAAGACATACCAGGACGTCCGGTTTCAGGATAGATAAAGCCTTACGGGCAGATAAAATAAAATCAACCGGCGCATAAATACAGGTCGCCATTGGTAGGCGCTCATGGGCGCTCAGTTTGTTTTTGGCAAAGGCCTGCCCATGTTCTGTTGTGGTCGAAAGTATAACAGCACAATCCGGCATTAAAGCTTTGAGTGATTCAATAATGGGTATTGCCGAGCTCACTTCTCCGACTGAAACCGCATGTATCCATATTCGCGGCGATCCGGAAATAGTCCGTACAAGCTGATCAGGGTATAATCCGATACGCCGGCTTATGCTTTGGCTATATCTGCCGGTTATGCGTGAATAAAACCAGAAAGGCGGGAAAAGTAATAGAAAAACGGATGTGCTAAGAAATTTGTATGCTGTATATGCAATATTCATATTTTTACGAGGTAACCGTTCACGGGTTCAGAGGTTCAAGGTTCAAAGGTTCAGGATAAAGCTATTAGCCATTAGCTGAATGTGTTAACTGTTTGATTTTTTAAGCTAAAGGCTAATTGCTAAAAGCTAACTGCTAACAATCTTCGATTTGAAAATATTGGTGCATAGCAGTTAGCCCGGCGCTCCAAGAAAAATAACCCTGAACCTCTGAACCGTGAACCTGTGAACGGCTACTTTACGAGTTCATTAATATTCGAGTTCAACAAATTTTTCGCCCTTTATGCGAAGAAGATATAGCCTTTTTTTAGCCTCTCCGTTATTATTAAACGATGTAATGCCTGTTACGCCCTGAAAATTGTTAAGATTTATTAATGCATTTTTGATGGAGCTTCTATATTGAATGTCAGGCCTGCTTATAATCTGGAACAATATCATTGCCGAGTCATAAGCTATAGCCTCTATAAATTCCGGTTTCTCTTTAAAGGCTTGTTCAAAAACAGCCACAAAATCAGCGACCTGTTTTAAAGAGCTTTCCGCAAAAAAAACATCCGGCATAATCGCATTCCGGACATAACGTCCCGCCATCTTAATCAAACTGTCACGATGCCACAGGTTGGTGCCTAAAAGATACACATTCTCAACATCATAAAATGCCAGCTGTGGTATAATTAATCCTGCCCGTTCCGGTGCATCGGGGATGAAGATAGCATCAAAATCGACAATTGGTTCAGGTTTTTGCCCCTCTTTGTTTTTTTCCGCCTCTTTATTTATATTATCTTCTTTACCTGCTTCTTTGTCTTCGGCCACACTATTTTCATCGTTTTCAATCAATATATCCATTGGTTTTAGATCTTCAGGGACTTCATAATAAAGACCAACCAGTTTTTTGATGGAATCGGCAAAATCTGTATGCTCGACATTATATGATTCAACACCGACAACCTTTCCCCCACAAGCTGTAACTTCATCCCAAAACAGATTCATAAATGTTGTTCCATAATTATCGTCAGGATAAAGGATCGCAAAATTGCCAACCCCCAGTTTTTCAATTACATAAGATACAAGAGTATGAACCTGCATCATGGGAGTGAAGAAATTGCTAAAAACATAGTCTCCAATATTGGCAACATTATTCTTTTGGGTTATGGTAATGATTGGAATGCTTTTGTCCTGTGCTACCAGAGCGGCAGATTCCGCCGTAAAAATTGGGCCGATAATTGCCGCAACATGCTCCTCGAACAATTCCTTTGCAGCCGCGGCAGCCTTATCTGCATTAGACCCCGTATCTTTTATAATCAGCTTTACAGCAGGTTGAATGCCCTGTGAGCAAAATTGATTCATAGCGAGTTCAATGCCTTTTAATGCCTTGCGGCCGAAACTTTCGTAGGGACCGCTTAGCGGCAGCAAACATCCTATTGTGTATTTACTGTATGCAGCCTTTTTTTTAATCTCCTCTACCAGTTTTTGAGCTTTTGATGCGTTTTCGTGTTCCGGGAACTTTTCTATAAATTGCGACAATATTTTTTTAGCATCATCATATTTTTCTTTTTCAGCTTTGTTTTGGCCCAACCGGTACATAAGATAACCGGCAGGCGGTTTGTCTCCCAGCTGATTTAAAAAAGATATGATATCGTCTGTACCAAGCGGCCCGGCAGCTTCATTTATTTTTGCAATTATAGGTTCTTTTGCAGGGGCCTTTGCTTTGTTAAGCGCTAAAATATAGAAACTAACGGCATCTTTCGGGGAGCCTGTCGCAAGATGAGCATCGCCAAGAAGGATATATGTTCTGACAATATTAATCCCTGCAATATTACTTCCTATTATATCATTTGCCTGCTTGATTGCTTCATTGTATTTGCCTTCGTTGTACAGCACAACAAGAGCTTCGACCATGGCATCAGGCATAAAAGGGCTTTTTGGATAATTAGCGATTAAACTATTATAACAATTTAGCGCTTTTGCATTATTGCCAAGATCAGACCAGATAGTCCCTGTTTTCATCAGAGCTGCATCAGCCAGGCGCCCCTTTGGAAACCTGGAAAGATATTCAGTGTACTTGATTATGGCTTTTTCATATGATTTTGCCTGAAACAGATCTTCAGCCTGTGCAAAGAGGATGTCTTCCGGATCAACGTATACAGCCCTGGCGGGTTGAAGCTGTTTTGGCGCGCATGCCGCAATAAATAAGGCCGTGATAAGAATTATAATCGTATTTTTTAAGCTCATATTAAACCAACTTTTTTGCAAATTTTCTACATGTCAAATATTGATGGCGTCGTAAAAAAGTCAAAAAACCACTTTTTGCGAAACGTGTTAAGTGTTAAGAATATGATTAAACAGGCAATTGCTTTAGCCTAACACCTAACACTTTACAGTTAACACCTGATGGATTCGTTTTTTTACGAATTTATCAGTATAGAATAGAAGGATATTTTTGTAAAATCAACATGAAAGCTATTTAGATGTTGCAGAAATAGTACAATCTGGTATTTTAAAAAGATAAAAAAAACATTAAATAATAACAAATTCAAGGAGAAATATATGTCTAAAAAAGTCCTTGTGCCGATAGCAGACGGCATCGAAGAAATTGAAGCCATGTGTATTATTGATGTTTTGAGAAGGGCGGGTGCTTATGTGACTGTTGCATCCGTGAACAAATTACAGGTTACCGCGGCTCATGGAGTAAAACTGGTTGCAGATAAACTTATTTCTGACTGTACGGAGATTGTATATGATTTAATTGCTTTACCGGGTGGTATGCCCGGAGCTGAGCACTTGCGTGACTCGAAAGAATTGGAGCTGATCTTAAAACGTCAGCAGCGCGAAGGAAGATTTTATGCGGCTATTTGCGCCTCTCCCGCAGTTGTTTTTCAACACCACGGATTAATAGGTCGGAGAAAAGCGACCTGTTACCCGAGCTTTGCAAAGCAACTTGATAATACCGATGCAGTTGAAGACAGGGTGGTTGTGGATGATGAATGTATTACAAGTCAGGGTCCTGGAACAGCTTTGGAGTTTGCAATAAAATTAGTGGAGTTGCTTTACGGCAAGCAAAAAGCAAAAGATGTAGCCTTTCCTATGCTGGCCGGATAATTAGTTCATTTGAAACTTGAAATTGGAAAGTAGAAATTGGGAAGAACAGTACAAAAGCATGAAGGCCAAATTTCTATTTTCTAATTTCAACGTTCCGTGAACGCTTACCATAAAACCGATGAGGTGAGACCTGTGAAAATTAAACATTTTTCAAAGCTCTCAGTATCTATAGTCTGCCTGACCGTAGCTTTATTTTTTACCTTGACGGCAGCATGCATTGCGCTGGCAAATGACGATCAGGTAAAAATCGGAGTTCTTGCCAAAAGAGGAATTGAGCTATGCTTGGAAAAGTGGTCGCCTACCGCAAAATATCTTACAGACAAGATCCCCTGCAAAACCTTTGTGATTATACCGCTTGAGCACGAGCAAGTTCGTCTTTCTGTTAAAAAAGGAGAGATCGATTTTATTCTGGCCAACTCATCCTTTTATGTAGAACTGGAATACCAGCATGGAGCAAACCGTATCGCTACATTGAAAAACTGGTGTTTCGATAACTTTTATACCGAATACTGGGGGGTGATTTTCTGGAAGGCGGATCGGAGCGACATGCGCCGGATTAATGACCTCAAGGGCAAAAGTTTTGCGGCCACGGCAGAAGGCTCTTTTGGCGGCTGGAGGATGGGATGGCGTGAATTAAAAGAAAAGGGGATTAATCGGTATAGAGATTTCAAATATCTTAAATTTTGTGAAACACAGGATGCTGTTGTTTACGCTGTCAGAGACGGCGAGGCAGATGCCGGAACAGTGAGGTCAGATACATTTTTGAGAATGCATAATGAAGGGAAGATCGATATACAAAACTTTTATGTGGTTCATGAACAACACGGCGGTGAGGTTGTGAATTGTCCTCCATTTCCTCACTCAACCAGAGGATATCCTGAATGGCCCATGGCAAAACTCAAACATACTCCCGATAAACTGGCAAAGGAAGTTGCAGTAGCCCTGCTTGAAATGCCTGCGGACTCCCCTGCGGCTATAGCGGCAGAATGCGGGGGATGGACCATACCCATGAACTATCAATCAGTACATGAGTGTTTAAAGTATCTAAAAGTCGAGCCTTACAAGGATTTTGGTAAAATAACCCTGACAAAAGTTTTTAAAAACTACTGGTATTGGTTTTTATCCGCAGCAATTATATTTGTTGTTATGTTGGGTTTTATCATTGCAATCCTGCGTCTAAACTGGGGGCTTTCAGCATCCCGTATCAGACTTGAGAAAGAGGTTTCCTTTCGTGAGCAGGCAGAGATAGACCTGATTAAAACAAAAAAAGCCGCGGAATCGGCTACTGAAGCAAAAAGTTCGTTTCTGGCCAACATGAGCCATGAAATCAGGACTCCTATGAACGGAATAATCGCCGCCGCCGACCTGGCACTGAGTGAAGATTTGCCTCCCAAAATTAGTCACTATCTGGAAATCATACAATCTTCAGCCTATTCACTGCTGGAACTCATAAATGATATTCTTGATTTTTCAAAGGTTGAGGCAGGCAGGATTGATCTGGAATCACGGCCTTTTATGCTCGATGTAGTAATGGATAGAGTAACGGACATGTTCATCAAAAAGGCCTCTGAGAAAAATATAGAATTTCTTGTTGACATGGATCTGAAAACGCCGAATGCGCTTACAGGCGATTCGCTGCGTCTCCAGCAAATTATCAAGAACCTGGTAGACAACGCAATCAAGTTTACAAAAAAGGGTGGCATTATCCTTGTGGGAGTAAAGGCTTTGGAGGAACCCTCAGACCAGGTAACGCTTGCATTTTTTGTAAAAGATACAGGTGTTGGGATAGCGCCTGAAGATCTCTGCAAACTTTTTAAACCTTTCAGTCAGGCTGATGTGTCCACTGCGCGAAAATATGCCGGCACGGGATTGGGGCTTAGCATCTGCAAGCAGCTTGTTGAGTTGATGGGTGGTAAAATCTGGGTTGAAAGTGACTTAGGCAAGGGAAGCACTTTCCATTTTACGGTCGTTTTCAAACGCCGGGATAAAGGGCACAGACGCAGGTTGATGCCGCCGCTTGATATCCAGAAGTTAAAGATATTGGTTGTGGACGACCGACCTGACAGCAGAGCCATCATGCAAAAGATGCTGGAATCTTTTGGTTTCAATCTGGAATTGGTCTCGTCGGGCGAAGAGGCCATTGACATGCTTTACGAAAACCATACCATGAAAGAACCGTTTGATCTGGTGATTATTGATTGGCGCATGCCTGAAATGGATGGGATTGAGGCTTCAAGAATAATCAGGCAGGATTTGAAGCTTACTATTCCGATAATCATGATGACCGCATTTGGAAGAGAAGCCGAAAAGCTGGAGGCTAAAAAGGCAGGAATCAACACTTTTCTGACCAAACCCATATTCCAATCAACCATTTTTAATGCTATAATGGATGCCTTTGGAAAGGAATCGAGGGAAACAAGACCCTGCAAAGAAATCACAACAAAGGCATCAATATACAAGAAACACCTGAAAGGTGTTAAGATTCTTGTGGCAGAGGATAATCCTACAAACCAGGAAATTGCAAAGGCAATACTGGAGGGAGCAGGAATCATTATCGAAATTGTTAATAATGGGGAGGAGGCGGTCGAGGCAGCAAGAAAAGGCCGGTTTGATGCCGTGCTAATGGATGTCCAGATGCCGAAAATGGATGGGTATGAAGCCACAGCTAATATTCGAAAAATTCCGGAATTGAAATCGCTCCCGATAATTGCAATGACAGCCCATGCTATGAAAGGCGATGAAGAAAAATGTCTGGAAGCCGGAATGGATGCCTACATTAGCAAACCCATAAATCAGGACAGATTATTTCATACAATATGGAAAACTATAAAATCACAAAAAGGGCTGCCGGATGACAAAGAATCTGAAACAGTTGTTCAGAAAGAAGCTATGGATACCTCTGTTGTCGCAACCGAGGTTCTTCCGGCTAAACTGCCTGGGATAAACATACAGGACGCCTTGAAAGCGCTGGATATTGGTGCCGATGTTTTTAAACGTATACTCATTGGATTTCTCAGAAACAATAAGGACGTTTCCAGCAACATAAAGGATCTATTTGATAAGAAAGATTGGGAATCACTTATGCATTTGGCTCACAGCCTCAAAGGGAGCGCAGGCAATATCGGAGCTGTTGATTTGCAAGAGGCTGCATTTCAGCTTGAAAAAGCAAGCAGTAAAGGAGCACCAGGGGAAAATCTGGCAGACAATGTGGCGGCGGCGCTGAACCAGGTGCTTGAATCTTTGCAGTCTCTTGCTGACATGGAAAAAAGCGAGCCGTCGGATGTTAAAGCCGGTTCTGTTGATCCTGCAAAGGTCATGCTCTTATTAAAACAGCTTGCCGATGCCCTTGAACTTGCCGATCCTGAAGAAATTAATAGTAGTTTTATAGCCGTTAAGAAACATCTGGATTTCTCAACATACCAGGAACTTGAAAACAGGTTAAATGATTATGATTATGGCAAGGCTCTGAAAAGCCTGGAAGAAATTGCGTCAAAGATGGACAGGCGGTTAAAATAAAACAGGTGACAACCATGAAAAAAGTTAAGCCTTTAGTTTTGATTGTTGATGATAATCCAATTAATATCGACCTGCTGGTGAATACATTGAAAAACGATTACCGGTTGGGAATAGCCAAAAACGGGGCAAAAGCTATTGAATACGCAAACAAATACCTGCCGGAACTGATCCTTCTGGACATCATGATGCCTGAAATGAATGGATATGAGGTATGCACCCGGCTGAAAGCTGCTATAAAAACCAAAGATATCCCGGTAATTTTCATCACTGCAATGAGTGAAGAGGGGCACAAAACCAGAGGATTTGAAGCAGGTGCGCTGGATTATATCACTAAACCGTTTCATGCAGCTGAAGTAAAAGCAAGGGTTAAGACACATCTGTCTCTTAAAGAAGCGCGTGATCAGGAAATATATATAGCCTCCAGAATTCAGCAAGCCCTTCTGCTCGGTCAACCCCCACATAATATTCAGGGAATTCAGATAGCCCATTTAACAGCTGCTTCACAAAAGATTGACGGTGATTTTTACGATTTCTTTAAACACAGTGACCTGTGTTTTGACGTTGTGGTTGGAGATGTTATGGGCAAGGGAATCCCCGCAGCCATTTTGGGTGCGGCATTAAAGAGTCATCTTTTGCGTGTTTTGAATGAACTAAGTTTTTTAACCAACAAGAATAATCTACCTGAGCCGGCTCAAATTATTTCATCTCTACACAAACAAGTGATCGATCAGATCGAGGATTTGGAAACCTTTGCAACCCTGTGTTATGCGAGATTCGATATGGCCAGATATGTGTATAGCTTTGTTGATTGCGGTCATATGAGGACTATTCACTTTAATAATGATACAAACAACTGCAGCCTGCTCCGCGGGGTTAATATGCCACTTGGTTTTCCGGAAAAGGAACCATTCAGGCAGAAAACCGTTCGATTCAAACCAGGAGACCTTTTTGTGTTCTATTCAGACGGCATAACAGAATCCAAAAATCGGGACGGCAATCTTTATGGCGAGAAACGTCTGGTCGATTTTGTACAGATAAACGCAAAAATTGAGCCGGAAAATCTTATAAACGGTATATGGAACGACATTGTCGCATTTTCAGAATCCGAAACCTTTGATGATGATGTTACATGCGTTTTGGTCAAGATTGATAAGATGGCATCATACTCCGCTCTGCCAACCAAGTCAAAACTTGAGATAATAAGCGACCTGAAAGAGCTGGAAAGGGTCAGAGCCTTTGCCAGAGAGTTTTGCGCCGGGGTAGAGGATTATCCATTGGATGCAAAGCGTATAGGCATGATCGAACTGGCTGTTACCGAAGTTACGGTAAATATAATTAAACATGCATATAAAAGCCGCAGCGGTGAAATGATTCAGATCAATGCCGAAGCATCGGCTGATGAAATTGAGATTCGGTTTTACGACCGGGGCGAACGGTTCGAGCCGAAATCGGTTCCACAGCCGGTATTTGACGGATCACATGAAGGTGGATTTGGTCTTCACATAATTGCTCATGCTGTAGACGAAGTGCTATATTCTCGGGATGATCAAGGTAAAAATTGCACCTGTTTGAAAATTAAACTATAGATTTTCAGATAAATAATTTCACTGCGTTATCGGTCGGACTTCTCGACTACGTACTGACATGTACGACTTACTCGAAGTCTTCCCTTTAGCCTTGTGAAATGAATTATCTGAAAGTCTATAACCGGAGGTAATTAAGATGGAATTAAGCACGGAAGAAATTGGTGACATTACTGTTGTAGCAGTGCTAACAGAAGTTCTTGACGCCGGCAATGCTGATGAATTCAAGACAGGCTTTGCTTCTATACTTAATGAAAGCAATAAAATGGTATTTGAAATGAGTCGTGTAAGATTTGTCGACAGCTCCGGTTGCGGAACACTGCTGTTTTGCCAAAAGCAGTTAAGTAAGCTGGGAGGCAACCTCAAACTCTGCGGAGTTCAGGAGTCGGTTCGTTCACTATTTGAGCTTGTTCGGATGGATAGAATAATTGATATTTTTGACTCAAAAGAAGAGACTATTAAGTCATTTCAATAGGTTAAGTCAATGAGAAACCCGATTGATGAATTTTTGAAAAGCACAAGAATGCGAACCAAGATGTTTGTAGTCACCGTTGTCCTCGTGGGTTTCTTTATGGGTCTTAGTCTTTATCAGAGCCTTATAATACATAAAAAGACCGCTATGGACCAGGTAACACGCTCTTCATACAACCTCATGGAAAATATTTACAGCGCTATCAAGTTCCCCATGTCGATAGGAGATGAGAAAACAATAAAAGAGCAGATGAAACATGTCAAAGAACATATAGACGACATCCAGGTCTACATTTTAGACTTTCGCCAGCAAATCTCTTATGCATCAGAAAAGGAACGCGTTAACAGTAGCATGGAAAAGTATCTCAATGGAAACGAGTCGCGCAAGGCTTTGGTTCAAGCGCTGGCAACCGGTAAAGCCCCTGGAGAATCATTTCCAGACATAGAGAACAAAAAACCTTTTCTGGTAACCATTAAACCGATTCTTAATGAATCATCCTGCCGCCACTGTCATGGAACCGGCAGAAAGGTCCTTGGCGCAACGGTCATCAAACAGCATGTCGGGGATGTACTTGCGGCAATTGTTCAGACCAGAAACAGACTTGTTATCTATTTTGCGACCGCTCTTGTCGGACTGGTGCTCTTCATCAATTTTTTCTTTTCCAGGCTGGTTTCACAGCGTATCCGCCTGCTTGGGAAAAAAACCGGCCAGGTAGCCGCAGGTGATGTTACTGTAAAGGTTATCGATGATCATCAAGACTCGATCGGAGCATTGTCTCGCAACTTCAACCAAATGGTAAAAAGCATACGAGACCGGATGGAATATGCCAACAGCCTCAAGCTCGGGATTTCCGATCCCTTCTTCACAGTCGATCCGGAGATGAATGTGGTATTCATAAATGAGGCTGCAGCACGTCTGGTAGGTTTGTCACATGAAGAGGCAACTGGAATGCCGTGTTGCGAAGTGTTTCATGGTTCGATCTGCAAAGACGAGTGCCCTATAAAAAAGGCTCTGGAAACTGGTGAGGCTACAGTGGGCCAACGGGCAACCATAAAAAATCAAAAAGGCCGCGAGATCCCAATAATGGCCAGCTCCGCTCTCCTGAAGGATTCTTTAGGAAAAGTTCTGGGCGGATTCGAGATCATCCGCGATTTGACCGCTGAGGTTGAAGCAGAAAAGAGGCTTAAGCACGCGTACATTCGGGAAGGGAAGGCTAAACTGGCCGCTGAAGCCGCTGCCAGAGCCAAGAGCGACTTTTTGGCCAATATGAGCCATGAAATTAGGACACCCATGAACGGGGTCATAGCCGCCACCGACCTGGCGATGGGTGAGGATTCCCCTCCCAAAGTGAAGCATTATTTGGGGATAATTCAATCGTCAGCCTATTCACTGCTGGAAATCATTAATGACATCCTCGATTTTTCAAAGATCGAAGCTAATAAGCTCAACATAGAAACACACCCTTTTTTGTTAGACGAGGTAATAGATAGAGTAAATAACATGTTTATGAGTAAGGCTGTCAAGAAGGGGATCGAGCTTCTCGTTGATATTGATCTTGAAGCGCCAAATGCTCTTGTCGGCGATTCTTTGCGTCTTCAGCAAGTTATCAAGAATTTGGTAGACAACGCAATTAAGTTCACAAAAAAGGGCGGCAGCATCCTTGTTGGAGTAAAGACTTTGGGGAAAACGTCAGACATGGCAACACTTGAATTTTTTATAAAAGACACCGGTGTTGGGATAACGCCTGAATACGTCGACAAACTTTTTAAACCTTTCACCCAGGCTGATACCTCATCCACGCGAAAACATACCGGCACAGGATTGGGGCTTAGCATCTGCAAGCGGCTTGTGGAGTTGATGGACGGCAGGATCTGGTTTGAGAGCGAATCAGGCAAGGGAAGTACTTTCAGCTTCACAGTGCGTCTCGGTCGGCAATCTGCGGATCAGAAACGAAAGTTCGTGGTTCCTGGTAAAACAGTTGTTCAGGAAGAAGCTATGTATACCCAGGTTATTGCAACCGAGGTTCTTCAGACAAAGGTTATGCCTTTGTTGAAACAGCTTGCCGGTGCCCTTGAACTTGCCGATCCTGAAGAAATTAATATTAGTTTTAAAGCTGTTAAGGAACATATGGATTTCTCAACACTCCGAGAGCTTGAAAATCAATTAAATGATTATGATTACGGTAAGGCTCTGAAAAGCCTGGAAGAAATTGCGGCAAATATAGGCGGTCGGTTAAATTAAGCTTGGCAGAGGTAGTTGATATGGAATTAAGCACCGAAAATATTGATGATGTTACTGTTATTTCATTGCTGACGGAAGTGCTGGATGCTTCTAATGCCGATGAATTCAAAACAGGCTTTGCTTCCATAGCTGAAGAAAGCAAAAAGATAATATTAGAGTTGAGCCGGGTGAGATTTGTTGACAGTTACGGATGCGTGAGTCTTTTATCATGCCTTAGGCGGGCCAAGGGTTCTGGTGGAGACCTGAAGATATGCAGAGTGCAGGAAACAGTCGGCGCAGTATTTGAACTTGTCCGGTTGGACAAAGCAATTGATGTCTTTGAATCAAGAGAAGAGGCAATAAAGGCATTTTAACTTTGCTAAGACCCGTAATAATTAATTAAAATCTGTTCAATCTTTTCTTCGAGCATTTCATATGAAAGATAACGCCATCCAAGCATATAGTTTTTTTCAGCCATTTGAGCAATACGTTCAGGGTTTTTTAACAGATCGTTTATGTCGTCTATAGTTTTTTGTGTTATATAGCTGTTAAAAGAAACTACATCAAAACCTTTTGGTTCAATGTCTGACACAAAAATTGAATATCTGTTAACAGCTATGGGCTTTCTGAAATATATGGATTCGACAAAGGCATTGCCGTATCCTTCATATGCAGACGGATAGGTTACAAGATTTGCGTGTTGATACACATCCCATAATGTGTATATCTTCCTCCCGTTTTCATCAAACCCCCTTTTTAATCCGATCCTGTCGGATATTATTTTAAGATCAACACCTATTAATTTTACGAACTCTTCAATGCGCATTAAATAATCCTGACCTTCATCTCCGGCTTTATGGCTTATCACAAGGGAAGCCTTTGGGCGGTCAAGCCTTTTTACAATTTCAGCGGCGGTTTCTATCCCTTTTCTTGAAATAACCCTTGTTGGTTGAAGTACCAAAAGAGAGTCCTCGTCAAGGCCGATTTCTTTTTTTAAATCGCGATTATAATCATCTATTTGTGGGGGGAGAACTTTAAAGTCAAGAACATTTGGAATTAACGTCCAGCTTGCGCCTGTAAAACTGCCAAACTTTTGTCCGGCTATAGAATTAATTACCACATGTTGTATCTTTGGATGAACCGGCGGAAATGCGGCTCTTAAATAGTCTGTAGCAAGCGGGCTGTAGAATCTTTCCCTTTCCCAGAAGAAGTCATGATGATGAGCTATTGTGGGTATTCCTGTTTCAATTATAAATTCTGTTATCGCAAGACCGAGCGGGATATTTACAGGAATTGCCAGAGCATTTTCTACAACCAGGATTTCAAACCCAAAATTTGAATGGAATTTTGCAATCTCAACTTTCAGCTCTTCTTTAATCTGCTGAATTCTTCTGCTGATTGCAGGGGTGCGTTTTTTTTCTACGAAAATAGCCTGTTGTATTTCAACTATTTCTTCGTGATTAAAAAATGCTTTAGGCGCAAGATGAGAGATTTCGGGATCGGTATCAAGCAGTCCTGCCATAAAATATACAGGACAACCCTTTGAGGTAAGCATCTCAGCCCATTTTTGTGTTTCAAGCGAAACCCCGTCTAACCCGGCAAATCTTGTAGAAATAAACCCGAATGAAGGTTTTTTGCGATCCCAAATGCTCATGATAAGTTTTTTAGTATGAATAATAGAAATAGATTAGGATTTATTTCCTTCATCAATTTTTTCGTTCTTTTTTTCCTCTTTTTCTGTTGTGGCACCCTTGAAGTTCTTTATGGCCTTGCCCACTCCTGCTCCAATTTCAGGAAGTTTGCCGGCCCCAAAAATTATCAGAATGATAACGAGAATAATGATTAGTTCAGGCATTCCGATTCCAAACATAGAATCCTCCTATTTGTTTAGTCTGATTATGAGACCTTTGCAAAACCGATGTTTTAGCCGTTCTGAGAGGTGATGCGACTTATTAACGTATTAGTATTATGAGATTGCTTTGCTTCGCTCGCAATGACAATATAGGCATTTTTCAAAGGTCTAATTGTTTGTTGGTTAACGTCAAAAAGCTGAAAAACACATTGTATGTTAAACAGCGGCTAATATTGATTTTTTATTTATAAAACATAACACCGGCTTGTTTATGTGTCAATCATTTACAGCTATTTATAATTATCTGTCTATAATGTTTAAGCGAAAAGTTTGACAAATTGAACGCGCTGGTTTAATATATAATATAAAGTTTTTTTAATACGTCTGTGTTTTCACCCTTTTTCGTTTTTTATGGGGGGCGAAACGGCTTCGACGGGGATAAGGAAGCTAAGGTTGCATATCGAGCTCCTGTCAGCTCGTAAAAATGGCGGGGATTTAAAATAATCGCAAATGATTATAACTACGCTTTAGCCGCTTAGACGGCTAACGTCCTGTCGGATTATTCCTGCGTATCCGATAAGGGCGCCGATTAGCAGGATAGCCGTCCGGATTGCCTGTTAAAGGATTGGCGAAATTTTACAGGATAGTCTTTCAAGTAGCCTGCCTAAGGGGGACTTGAAAAGGCGAAAGCTAAAGCTTGGGCTAAATATGTAGATACCTTTGTGGAATATTACCGGACGCGGGTTCGACTCCCGCCGCCTCCACCATAATTTTAGAATCCATTTTTTGATTTGTTTCTATAGGAAATAGCGTTTTGAACCAGAGCATCTGCCCAGTAAGGTGTGCCTAATGCATGTATATGTGTATATGTCGCCAGCACGTTTTTATAACAAACACCGTCATTTTTATTAATAAAGCCTGCCCCCCTTTTCATGGAAAAAACCAGGTCATTGTCAGTCCCTGTCCATTCTAAAACCTTGGAATAGTGAAATTCATGGCCTCTGATTTCAGTGCCGACTTTAAAATAGGGGTTTTCTCTTTTGACTTTTATAATTGTATATCCATGCCCCTGAGGCCTTTTGGAAAATCCGAAAATAACAGGTAAAACATCTGCCATTGGATATGATTTTCCGTCAAGAACAAGCTCCTTTCCGAGATACATCAACCCACCGCATTCAGCATATATTGGAAGTCCGTCTTCAGCCAATGATTTTAATTGTTGTTTGAATGCAACCTTTTCAGCCAGTTCTTTTGCATGGGTTTCAGGGAATCCGCCTCCAATATATATGGCATCTACAGGTGGAATTGTGCTGTCGGAAAAAGGACTGATAAATACAATCTCGGCACCTAATGAAATAAGAGCCTCAATATTTTCCGGATAGTAGAACTGGAATGCTGAATCCCTGACTATGCCAATCCTTGGCGTTGGTTGCCGGTCGCCGGTTGCCGGTTGCTGGTCGCCGGTTGCCGGTTGCTGGTCGCTGGATGATGTGGCGGCTTGATTTGCGATTTTCTCTATTGCGGACAGGTCAAGATACTGCGATGCTGTTTGAGAAGCAGCGGCAATTGAATCTTTTGCCCAACCGTGCTCAGGCATTGGCACGAGACCCATATGGCGTTCCGGAAAACTCTGCTTGTCCAGTTTCGGTACAGCCCCTAATACAGGCACACCACAGTACTGTTCTATGCTTTTGCGAATTATATTTTCATGCCTTGACCCGGCGATACGGTTTAATATAACCCCGCTTATCTTAACATCAGGATCAAACTGCATGCAGCCGAAAACAACCGCAGCCATAGTTCTTGTGGTTTTTGTGCAGTCAATACACAAAACAACAGGGGCGTTAAGCAGCTTAGCAAGCTCCGCGGTGCTGGTGCTTCCTTCAATATTTAAGCCATCATAAAGCCCTCGGTTGCCTTCTATAACTGCGATATCTTTGTTTATGGAATGTGAAAGAAATGAATTAAGGATTTGCTCTTCTTTTATCATGAAGGTGTCTAAATTATAGCAGGGTCTGCCGGCTGCCAGCGCGAGCCAGCCAGCATCAATATAATCAGGACCTTTTTTGAAAGGAGCCACTTTTTTCCCAAGATCAGTCCATGCGGCAATAATCCCAATCGATAGTATGGTTTTTCCCGCTCCTCCCCGCAAAGCTGTAATAATAATTCTGGGAATATCCATATATTTTAATCCACAGACCCGCCTGCCATGCATTGTAATTACGTTAACAGTAAAAGCACGTTTATAGACACCCGATTATGAGACTTCGATAAATCCATACAAAGGCATTGCGGGCAGGTTACGCCTGCAACTGCGAGGCACAAGCGGGCAGGTACAGATTTTTCTGCCTGTGCCTGAAAAAAAAACGGCATAAGGCACAGGCTTAGCAATAAAAAAATAATGCAAAACGCCTTACGCCTTATGCCTTACAATAAAATCTATTTTTTGTTATAGCGCAAAATGCCCAAAAAGTCTCAAACTGGAAATCTTTTAGTCTTCGCCTTCGCCGTGAGCCTGTTTTCCGGCCCCTTTAAGCCCATACATTGACGTGCTTCCGCTTGACCAGTATTCAAGGACTCCGTCTTCTATCATCTTGTTAATAAACTGCTTCGCGGCTCTGGGCTTTTCATCAAGTATTTTAGCGAGATCGTTGAAATAAAATTTTGATTTTGTTTTTGATTTCTTTTCCAGCTCTTCAACAATTTTCTTGGTTGCTTCAGCTTGATCCATTATCTTGCCCCTTTTCTATTCAAAGCAGGGAACACGGTTTGTGTCCCCTGCCGGTTATATATCTTCTTTAGAACTTAAAGTTTGTTGTCTGACGCCATGTATAATAGGCAGGATCGCGGAAATCATCGATAAGATGATGGGTAAATTCAAGTTCGCATTTCTCAAAGAATCTTTCCCATCCGATCCTTTCTGCCCACTGGCCGAGACGTTCATACTTATTGGCGTCTTTTGAGTAAGCATCTATCATTCTCTTTATTGTAGCGGTCATGGTAGGCCAGCGAGGCTGTTCGTTTTTAATATAGGCCACAACCACCTTGGAGAATTTCGGCGCGTCTTTCCTGTTGGAAATTTTACCGCCGGCCATTAGCACTATTCCGTCGCCTTCAGTATCAGCAAGAGGCATGGATGGGCACATTGTGTAGCAGTTGCCGCAATACATGCACTTTTCCTCTCTGACTGAAACAGTTTTCAGTTCTTTGCCGCCTATCTCAATCTTGGTCGGCTTGATTGCCGCGGTAGGACATGCGGCAATAGCCAGAGGAATTTCGCACATCTTGTCGATATATTCATGATCGATCATCGGCGGTTTGCGGTGATAGCCTAAAATCGCGATATCAGAGCAATGGACCGCGCCGCACATGTTCAGGCAGCAGGCCATGGATACGCGAAGTTTTGCAGGGAGCTTCATGTCGGTAAATTGATCAAAGAGCACATCCATGGTAGCTTTTACAGTTCCTGATGCGTCGGTTGCCGGTGTGTGGCAGTGAATCCATCCCTGTGTGTGCACGATATTGGTAACACCTGCGCCGGTTCCGCCAATGGGAAATTTGTAACTCCCGCCAGCGAACTTCCTGCTCAGAAGATCCTCCTTCATAGGCTTTACGTTCTCTTCTTTATCCGTCATGAACTCGATGTTATTCCTGGTCGTAAACCTTAAGTATCCATCACAATATTTGTTTGCGATTTCATTAATTTCACGTATATGGGTTACGCTCATTAAACGACATCCACCTACTCTAACAGTATAAACTTTGTCGCCTGATTCTGCGACATGGACCAGAATGCCTGGCTCAAGAATTTCATGATACAGCCATTTACCCTTGTTTTTTGCAATAACAGGAGGGTAAAATTCATCAAATTTTCTCGGACCGATGTCGGTTATTCTGTTTTCCATCGGTTTTTTTGGATTGTATCCTGATGATATAAATGCCATGATTATTCCCCTCCTATCTTTGATGAAATTTTCTAAATTCGTTAATATCACGCTTAAATCCGCCAGGAACCTCATCTTCTTTCCAGAAGATGTACGGATTGGACCGTGGTTCCCGAATCATTCGCGGATCTGCTTTAAAACCGGTTACCTCGAGTATCTTCTGAAAACCTTCGCGTTTGAGTAATTCGCCAAGACGCTCGCGGTTTTTGCCTTCTTCCATCCACCAATCCCAAATAGGCTCAATTACTGTTTCCTTGATTTCAGTATAAGGTTCTTCAATCTTGATAAAAGGAACAAGAAGTGTGGCCATTTGCGCGCCATCAAGAATAGGGGCCTTGGCGCCGACCAGAAGAGAGGCGCCTTTGTCATTGCCAACTCTGAGGGCTCTCGGCATGACATTAATACAATGCATACACCTTGTGCATTCAGGTGTGTTGATTTCAAGCTTTCCATCTTCATACCGCATACATTTTGTGGGGCAAAGATCTATAACCTCTTTTTGAATATCAAACGGACCCCAGTCGCGACCTGCATGAGCTCCGGCATTTGGCGGAAATTCTCCACCGATATATGCCTTAACGGCTTTCTGGTCGATGCGTATATCATCCCGCCATGTGCCGATAAAGGAAAGGTCTGATCGCGCAATAGATGCCACACAGCAGTTAGGACATCCGTCAAACTTGAATTTAAATTTATATGGAAATGCCGGACGATGAAGCTCATCCTGGTATTCATTGGTAAGATCATGGCATATCGCCTGTGTGTCATAACATGCAAATTCACAACGCGAAGAGCCGAGACAGTCGGAAGGAGTACGCAGGTTTGACCCGGAGCCCCCCAGATCCTGGTTCAGGTTATGTCCCAGTTCCCAGAAGACCTCTTCGAGTTGAGGCGTTGTTGTTCCAAGAAAAATAATATCTCCTGTTGCGCCATGCATGTTTGTAAGACCGCTCCCGCGGCGTTCCCAAAGATCGCAAAGATCTTCAAGATATTTAGCGGTATAATACTTGCCAGCGGGCTGGCTTACACGCATTGTATGGAAATGCGCAACGCCCGGGAACATTTGAGGCTGATCAACATATCTTCCGATAACTCCGCCTCCATAACCAAATACACCTACGATTCCACCGTGTTTCCAGTGAGTCCTGCCGTGCTTATAGGATAATTCAACCACGCCCAAAAGGTCATCACAACAATCCTGCGGGATCTGGTATTCAATATTTCTCTCATTCTTTGCCCTTGATTCAGCCTCCTGCTTCAGGTCGGACACGAAACTCGGCCATGGCCCGCTTTCAAGCTGGTCTAAAAAAGGGGTTTCATGTTTTGCCATTGTTTATTACCTCCATTATTTTGAAAATTAGCCGTTCTGACTACAAAGAAATTTTACCTCCCCTTTCGGGCTTTTCCGGTCACCTCCTCTCACTTTGCAGTTATATTTTTTTTACAATTTTATCTTGGCAACTTAATGCTATTAATATGTATCATATTTTATGAACTTTTAAAATTAATTTTGATTATTGTCAATAAAAAAAGACTGGTTTCATAAGGTTATTAACAATAAAATATTTATTACTGATTTAAGCATCCCATCTTGAGGATCAACCTGCAACATATTCCATATATTGTGTGCTGAACGATTATTACTGCCTGGTTACGACATCGAAAAGAATCTTTGCATGTTTCTTTATATTCTGCCTTATCACAGGGATTTCAGGCGCTAATGGATTGTATGAATCAACAATAGCTAATGATAAATCATAAAAATCCTTCTCAGTACAGGATGATAATAGATAATCATGAAAATAAGTATCAAAAGAATCAGAAAACAAACCGGTTGAATCTTTCCGGCGCAAACCCTGAAAAAAACCTTTCAGGGTTCCTTGAACGGCAATATCGTCAGACCACACAATATCGCCGACCCCATCTATCCTGTCGAGCCGCATCCTGATTGAAAGATTTAATAAAAATACCAGCATCGCCTCCAGTATCATTTCAACATTTTTGCCTGTATCTTCATCCTCTTCTTTTTTTGCAAACATGGGCGCATATTGCCTGACTGTTATAAGCTTTAATTGAAGCTCCCCGCAGCAAGCTGCGGGGAATCTTCGACCGTAAGGAAGTTTGCTATTTTCAGATTCGCTCGCAAACCCCGCAGCAAGCTGCGGAGAATGCGCTCTCTTTTGCGGTTCAGCCTTATTATTTTGCAGCCTTATAACAAAGTCTCCGGCAGCATGATGCCAGGGAAATATCTGCTCAAAGGATTCAATATTATAATAACCGGTCAAAATCATGGCTGCCTGCCTGTAAAGTTCCAGGGTATTATCAGGAGAAAGAAAATAGTTGCCCTTCTCAGAATCCCAGACTAATATTTTGTACTTATTGTCTGTCTTATCCTGGGAAATATGAAACTCGTTAAAACCTTCAAACCATTCACCCAGAAACATGCTCATCATATGCCTGCTTTTTTTGACACGAGTTTCTCCATAGCCATAAACCTCTGGAATAAATGAAAACGAAAAATCATTCCCCAGCCTTTTAAGACAGATGTATTCTCTTTCGATACCATCCCTGCCTGCAGCGGATATTGCAACATTTAAGACAAATTTATAACTTTCTTTATTCAAAATAGCTTCAACTAAGGAAGGATGATAAAATTCTCCGTGTTTTACCAGGCAAACTCGAATTTCTTCGATTTCTTCAGGAATTATCTGACGATTTATGCTTTTAGAAAAGGCGGAAATCAGGATTTTAAATCTGTTTTGTTCCAGAAAGGAACGGACTGCGGAAAAATAATCATTGTATGTTATTGAAAGGGAACACTCTTCCGGTGGCTGCCGCCTGCTCATGGGAAGGGGAACCGTCCAGATCCTGCTGTTTTTCTTTATTAGATTGTCTAATCGGTAAAGAAAATACTTGAATTGAGGTTTATTGGGCATTTTTGGTTAAGCAAATTCAGCCACAGCCCCACGCAGGCAGTCACCAGACATGATAAAGAAAACTGTGTTGCCTGGCCCCGTAAGTCAGGATGATCGTACTGGGGTGTGTCTGTGGCTAAAAAATAATAACTTGATTACCGGTGTGTTTCTATCTCTTTCAAAATTTCAGGGGCTACTTTATAACCAAGACTAATCGCTTTATCACAATGCTTGACAGCCATGTCATATTCCTCATTTTCAAGATATGCTATTGTGAGGTTATTGTGTGCGACAGCAAAGTTTGGCTCCAGCTTCAGGACTTTAAGATTTGTTATAATACTCTCTTTAACTAACCCTTTCATCAAATAAGCATTTGCCAATGTAGCATAAGCCTGCAAGAATTTGGAATTATATACAATAGCCTTTTGAAGCGATGTAATGGCTTCGTCAACATTCCCCATCTGAAGATGCACAAAACCTATATTTCCATAACCTTCAGAAAATCCAGCCCTTACCTTGGTCGCATGTTTGTTGTATTCAAGACAACCGTCAAGGTCGTCCCGCTGCAAGCAAAGCCCGCCTAACTGTACAAATGCTTCAGCAAGATTTGGGCTGCAATCGATTGCGGCATGAAGCTCATTTTCAGCTTCCTCATATTCTTTAATGCCCAGAAGGGCAACAGCAAGGTTGTAATGGGTCGTGCCGCATTCAGAATTTGAAGCTATTGCAGATCGCAGGTTAGCAATATATTCTTTCGCATTTTTTGCTTTTTGCATAATTATATCCTTAATAAAGTTACAAGTGAGCTAAATTGCCTAAAGTGAGTCCCGCCAATTATAGGCGGGATTGAGAAATGCGCCTTTGGCGCAAACAATTTTGACTTTAACTTAAATTGAGTGATTTTTCAAAGGTCTCAATGAGTATCAATTAATTTTTTTTAGCTATTATGATGTCATCCTGATGTCAAGAAAAAACGGAAGCCAACGGCTTCTATACAAAAAAACTCTGCATTATCTTCCTGAACCTTGCTCCACGCCATGCAGAAGAGGGTCTTGTTGCTTCAGATACGAGAATGTCTTGATTCAAGAAAGGTAAAAAGTCAGAAATCCGTGGAATAATTACTCTTATTACCGGAAAGTTCAATATTGGATGGGTGTGGTCGAGTATTATGCAATCGGTATTGAACAGTTTACATATTCTCTTGATTTCCTCAATCTCGCCAAAAATATCCTTGATTTTACCGTTCCTGTAAGCGCCAACTTCGCCTTGCTCAAGAAATGAGATATCTTTTGGAGAAATACCACATTTCATTAACAGGTAATAATTGTTAACCTGAGATCGATGGACAACCGGTTTGTCCAACTGTGGACGTGGAGCCAGTAGAGTTTCACGGCCCTGCATGCTTTCCGTAAAACACCTTGTCAAGCCTTCGTCCGGATTGAAAGATGCGCCCGGTATCAGTATTCTATGTTCCAGTCGATCAGGAGGCAAATTGTGGTTGATGAACAGGACGCCTACGCAGGGCAACAGTCCATCAAGGGAAAGATCCTTGATTATTACATCAACGTTCTTTTTCTGATAAAAGTTAATCATATCCTTTATGACGCCATTGTCCACAGAATCCAGATCAATTGATGGAACAGTTTTTTCAGGTTTAATTATTTGTATTTGGACATGACGTTCAAATATTTCACATAAAGCCTGAATCATCGCCTCTTCGATGGTATTTCCTGCCGCCATCCCGTTAGAAGCATGAATATATGCAACAAAATTGATTGGAATTTTTACTGTCTCTTCATGAACTATTGAAAAACCATCAACCCAATGTTTAGCCATGTGGCTGTTTTTGATATGCTCAATGTCCTTATCCGTTAAATGACTTTCGTTTGCCAGCAGGTCTTCTATTCTTAAAACATTTTCTTTCAAATCATCCTGATGGGCATGCACATATCCCTCCCTCCATTCAAAATTAAGGAACCTGTTGGTCTCCTCATTATAAAGGGCCGGGATGTTAAACCTCACCCGTTCTTCAAAGACCGGATAGAAAAGCCCCGCGCTGAAACGTTCAGCCAGCTCTGCGTATGCACTGGCCTCCGCAAGCTCCGGGGTAATGCCTTTTCCATTACAGACTATCCTTATTGAATCAATCCATATCCGCCCCCAATAGATGTTGTCAGATACTCGAAAGCCGGAGTATTCAACATCGAGATTCAATTTTCGTAACCCGTCCTTTATTCTGCTAATCGTATTGGACGGAAGATCACACTTGCCATACTTGTTTCTGACACAATTCTGAAATTCCATTAAAACTGTTACTCCTCACCAGGATGATTAAATTTATTATATACTATGAAAATTTATACCACATCAACCATTCAATACACAAGATATAAACGAGGTAAAGTTCGAGGCCAATTACCGGTGGCAACATCACTTCCGATTGAATATCCGCTGTATCAAATATCCGAAACAGCGAGAAGATTCTTGACATAGATTAAAATACTTAATATAAAATCTTTTAATATTTATTTGGATAGTTAAAAGAGCTTATCATGTTCTCAAAGCTTTCGTTAATCAAAAAATTAGAGATTATTAACATTAAACAGGAGGTAATCAAATGGCGGATTTTTACATTAATATTTTTTTAGATGCTGAAAAACTAAAGAAAATTGAAGGAGCGGGATTGTCCAGTGAGGTTAAGGAAATAAACGGCAAAAAGGCGATTCAGGTGGAAGTCTCAAAAAAAGAGCAAAAAAAGCTTCTAAAGGGATTCCCGGATTTAACCTTTGACGATTTAAATGCCTGTGTGCTCCCTGAAAAAGGAGAAAATATCCTGCTGAACATTATACTGGATATAAAGATGGTGGATGTAATGAAAGTAGCGATTATAAAGCTTTACAACCCTCTTGCTGGCAGGGATATTTCCGGAAGGGGCACCGGCGGCAGATAATTATAGGAGGAGTTATGTTTAAGGGATGTTTTACAGCGCTTGTAACGCCATTTATTGATGATGCTGTTGATTATGAAGGTCTTGGAAAACTTGCGGATTTCCAGATAAAAAACGGAATAACCGGAATCCTGGCTGTTGGAACTACAGGTGAAAGCCCGACTTTGACGTGGGATGAACATAACAAGGTCATTGAAAATGTAGCGAAAAAAACACGGGGAAAATGTATCTGCATAGCTGGAACCGGAAGCAATAATACAGCAGAGACACTTGAATCATCAAAGTATGCTGTTGATGCCGGGGTTGAAGCTTTATTGCTTGTAGATCCTTATTATAATGGGCCAAGCTCTCTTGAAATCAGGCGAGAATATGTTGCACCTGTTGCCAGAGCCTTCCCTGAGGTGCAGATTATCCCTTATGTAATTCCCGGCAGGACCGGCGCGCAGTTACTCCCGGAAGATCTTGCAATCCTTAACAGGGATTTTGATAATGTTAATATGGTGAAAGAAGCTACAGGAAGCATTGAAAACATGAAACGCACAAGAGCATGTTGCGGTACGGATTTTACGATATTTTCCGGTGATGACGGCCTGACCTTTGAAATGATGACAGACCCGGAAATAATGGCAGCAGGTGTTATCTCCGTTGCTTCAAATGTCGCTCCCGGACCTGTTACTGAAATGGTCAGACTGCTTGAGCAGGGGAATCAGGCTGAAGCCAAAAAGATATTATCTGCTCTTGAACCTCTTTTCGGGCTTGTAACAATTAAAACAAAGGAAAAAACAGCTTATGGAGAGGTTGTATGCAGGGCCAGAAATCCGCTGGGCATCAAGACTCTTATGTCAATTCTTGGTATGCCTTCAGGAGGCTGCAGGCAGCCTTTGGGTAAAATGACAAAAAATGGGCTGGAAAAGGTATTGGAAGCGGCCAGGAAAGTACAGTCTGATAATCCTGAAATATTTAAACCTGTATCCGATTTTTTTGCTGTCGATATAACTGACCGTTTAAACAGCCTTTCAAGTATAGAAGATCTTTATTATGAGGAATATTGATGGTCTTGTAAAAAGTCGGTTTTTCACCACAGAGAACACAGAAAAAATTGCGTCTTTAAAGAGTTATCTCTGTGCTCTCTGTGGTAAATTCATCAGGTCATGAAGTTTTTCTTGCAACTCCAGCGTTTTTATTCATTTCAAACTGATCTTCGCTTGCCTTCTTAAAAAGAAGCGATTTTAACCAGTTAATCCCAAATTCCAGCCGGGCGATTTCATCTTCTTTTATTTTTTCCACAGTTTCACTGTCAATTTTATATCGATCCAGAAATGAACTCTCAAAAATAAATTTTTTAAATTTATCAGTGTTATAACTTACTAAAAAAAACATCTTCTTGCTCTGTTCCGTTAACATTACATTCTTCGGAAAGGATCTCTTTCTGACGATCAGGTCTGTCCAGCCGGCGTTTATTTCGTCATGAATATCAACCCCCTGATCCTTGCGCCATTCACGAACTGTCCATTCCTTATCCTCTTCAAAACCAAGGCAATGAGGTTCGTGAACAAAAAAATAGAATCCTTCATCGTCAGCTCCTTCTTTGTGGCTGAGTGAAGCGACACCAAGCGGATAATAGCGGCATGTGGTGGGCCTGTCTTCATAAATGATACATCCATCTTCTCTGACAAAAGGGCATTTCTTTTTATCAGACTCAGATGCGTCATCATCTAAAAGCTTTAAAGTGATTATCGGCAGATCTGTTTTTTCTAAAAGCTGCGGCTCTGTATAAATGGCTAAAAACTCTTCTGATGAAAGTTGCAGACGATTTTTTAGCCTGATAATGTCATAGGGTGTCAGTATAATATTAATATCCCCGCAACATTTGGTAAAACATTTTATCCTTTTATGACATTTGAATTTAAATCTGCTGTCAAGTGAAAGTTTGACCGGTTCTATGCTGGCCGTTGTATTGGGTATGTCCATAGTTTCCCCCTTCCTTTCCTTATTTTAATTTTTTCTTATATCCCAGATAAAATATTCAATGTCAATTATTTGATAAACATTTAGCAAAACATTCCCTGTTTTTTGCCGATACTTGTAGGAAATCTTCAATTAAATCTTGATTTAAGCGTAAGTTTGCTATATCTTTAAAAAGTAAAAATAAGCAAAACAAAAGAAGTTATTTAACCCTTTTTTATATTCCGGCTTACCCGGGTCAGGATATTGTGATGAAAGAACTTTCCTGTTTTGAATTCCAGCAGGGACGTATTTTTGTAGGCCGTCTTCCTCACGGCAGAGATTTGATTCTTTCTGTCGAGGAGTTCTGTGAGGATGCCTCGATCCAGATGGCGATCTTTTCAATTATCGGCGCTGTTTCTTCCGCCACTATAGGCACTTACGATCAAAAGCAACAGGTTTATGTAACCGTTAAAGAGGAAGCGCTATTTGAAATCGTAAGCTGCATGGGCAATGTTTCGTTAAAGGAAGGCAAACCGTTTATCCATGCTCATATTCTACTTTCCGATGAACAGGGGAAAACAATCGGCGGGCATCTCTTTTCTGAAACTATTATTTATGCCGGAGAAATAAATCTGCAGGAATTAACAGGCAAACCAATGGAAAGAACCTATGATAATGATACAGGGCTTATGCTTTGGAAATAGCCCAAGGAGATTAAATGCAACTGACAATTACAAAATCGAACACACTTAAACCCAAACCTGATAATTCAAATCTTGGTTTTGGGATTATATTTACCGATCACATGTTTAATATGGATTATAATCCTGAAAACGGCTGGCATAATCCACGAATTGAGCCATATGCCCCTATTGAAATGGATCCTGCAACAGCAGTTCTCCACTATGGCCAGGCGGTATTTGAAGGGCTAAAGGCTTACAGGACAGATTCTGGCGCTGTCCGGTTTTTCAGGCCAAAAGATAATTTCAAGCGGCTGAACCGATCCTGCCGGATGCTTTGTATTCCTGAATTTGACGAGGGCTTTGTCTTTGATGCCATGAAACAGTTAATTGCGCTGGAAAAAGACTGGATCCCAGGCGCGCCGGAAACCTCCCTGTACATAAGGCCGACAATTATTGCAACAGATCATTTTCTGGGTGTGCGCGCTTCACATACATATCGTTTCTTTATCATTCTTTCCCCTGTAGGTGCATATTATGCCGAAGGCTTTAATCCGGTTAAAATCTGGGTGACAAAGAACCATGTCAGGGCTGTACGCGGCGGAATAGGCGAGGCCAAAGCAGCCGGAAATTATGCGGCAAGTCTATATGCAGGAGAAGAAGCCCACAAAAACGGTTATACACAGGTGCTGTGGCTTGATGGCGTCCATCAGAAGTACATTGAGGAGGTCGGGTCTATGAATATATTTTTTGTCATAGATGATGAGTTGGTGACTCCCATGTTAAACGGAAGCATTCTGCCGGGCATTACCAGAGATTCTGTAATAATTATGGCAAAAAAATGGAATATAAAGGTTAGTGAACGGCTAATCAGCATAAATGAGCTGGTAGATGCGCACGACTCAGGAAAACTGCAGGAAATTTTTGGGTCAGGAACAGCCGCAGTTATTTCGCCTGTTGGTGAAATGAAATATGGCGATAGAGTTATAAATATAGGTGGCGGCAAAGTCGGGCCTGTGGCAAAGAGGTTCTATCAAGCCATAACCGACATCCAGTATGGCAGAACAGAAGACACAATGGGATGGATTGAAGAGGTTTAGATTTCTCACTGGAGCTTATTATGAAACAAACCAGAACGTCGAACTACCTGCAATTCTTTATTATGAAGATGAAAAAAGAGGAGTTGCCGCAGGCTGTTATTGATACATTTGCTTATTATTATAAAAAGGTAGTTGCCGGTGAAACAGGTCTTGTGTTTGATAAAGATATAAGGCCTCTAAATGCGGATGAAATTGAAAATGCGGATAATATCGGCCAATATGCCGATGCAGGAGAAAAGGTCTTAAAAAATGCCGTGATGATAATATTAAACGGCGGACTCGGCACTACTATGGGCCTTACAAAGCCCAAATCCATTATCAGGGTAAAAAACGGCAAAAGCTTTCTTGAGATAATATTAAAGCAGGCTGAAATAAACAATGTCATGCTATCGTTAATGAACAGCTTTAGCACACATCAGGATACTCTTTCTGCTCTATCGCGAATAAACCCGCCCCGCCTTCCCATAATATTTATTCAGAACAAATTCCCCAAGATACTCCGTGACGGGCTTAGCCCGGCAACCTGGCTGCAAAATCCGGACATGGAGTGGAATCCACCCGGCCACGGTGATGTCTATACAGCCCTTTATACATCAGGGACCCTGCAATATCTGCTTGACAGAGAAATAAGATATGCTTTTATCGCCAATTCGGATAACCTGGGCGCTACAATGAATGCTTCTCTTCTTGGTTACTTTTCCGAAAACAGGTTCCCGTTTATGATGGAGGTAGCTGAAAGAACGCCGGCTGATTTAAAGGGAGGGCATATTGCCAGGCATAAAAGCGGCAATTTGATTTTGCGTGAAGCAGCCCAGTGTCCGGAAGATGAACTGGATGCCTTTAGAGATATAAGCAGGTACAGGTATTTCAACACAAACAATATCTGGATCAACCTGCCGGTATTAAAGGAGGTTATTGAAGAATATGGGATAATCCGCCTTCCAATGATACTGAACCCAAAGGCCCTTGACCCAAGAGATGAATCCAGTCCAAAGGTATACCATGTCGAAACCGCAATGGGGGCAGCTTTATCCCTTTTTAAAAACACACCGGCGATTAAGGTGCCAAGAACACGTTTTTTTCCTGTCAAAAACTGCAGTGATCTGCTTGCGGTCCGGTCGGATCGCTTTGTTTTTTCAGAAAAGCAAACATTGATTTTAAACCCAAATATGAAATCGGATTTAATCAGGATAAATCTTGATCCAGGATATTACGGGACAAGAGACAAGTTGAATGAAAGATTTCTTATTGATGGGGTTCCATCCTTAATTGATTGTGAATCTCTTACCATAAAAGGGAATGTTTTTTTTGAGAAAAACGTAATAATAAAAGGAAGGGTTGCAATAACAAACAGCGGCAAATCTCCGGCAACAATAAAGGCAGGCACTGTTATAGACAGCGACTTAATTCTGTAATTAGCGCCTGAACGAACACCCTTGCGGCGATTAAATAGGAGCATTTTTTCTTGACATAATATAATCATACTATTAAACTAAAAGCTTTTAATAATCATTCTTTGGATACATTTATGTTTGATAATTTAACCGACAAGCTTACAGCTGTGTTTAAAAAGCTAAAAGGACACGGCAAATTAACGGAAAAAAATATTGAAGAGGGCCTAAAAGAAGTCCGTATAGCCCTTCTTGAGGCCGACGTTCACTATAAAGTTGTAAAAAAACTGATTGCAGACATAAAGAAGCGTGCCATCGGTCAGGAGGTCATGGCAAGTCTGACGCCAGGCCAGCAGGTTGTAAAAATAGTTAATGATGAGCTGACACAGCTTATGGGTTCCAGTTATGAGGACTTGCGCCTGTCCGGTTTGCATCCGGCGTCTATTATGCTGGTGGGCCTGCAGGGTTCCGGCAAAACAACTACAGCAGGCAAGCTGTCTGTTTTATTAAGGAAAAGAGGGAAAAAACCGTATCTGGTTCCGGCAGATGTTTATCGCCCTGCAGCTATTGATCAGTTAAGAAAAATTGGGCAGCAACTCGATGTCCCTGTATTCCCGTCAAGCATGGAAATGAATCCTGTTCAGCTTTGCAGGGAGGCCAGGGCAGTAGCACATCAGGAAGGGTATGACACTCTGCTCATCGATACTGCTGGGCGTCTGCATATTGATGATAAGTTGATGGCAGAGCTTTTAAGCATAAAGGAGGTTGTCCAGCCATCGGACATACTCCTTATAGCTGATGCAATGACAGGACAGGATGCTGTTAATATTGCGAAATCATTTGATAAGGCTCTTGATATCGGAGGCGTTATTCTTACCAAGATGGATGGTGATGCCCGTGGTGGAGCAGCTATTTCCATAAAGTCAATAACAGGCAAACCCATAAAATTCATAGGGGTTGGTGAAAAACTTAGCGAACTGGAAACCTTTCATCCGGACAGGATGTCCTCAAAAATACTGGGCATGGGCGATGTCCTTACAATTATTGAAAAAGCCCAGTCAATGATTGATCATGAAAAGGCGGTTGAACTTGAAAAGAAGCTTAGAAAAAACCGATTTACATTAGATGACTTTAGTAATCAGATGGTTCAAATACGCAAGATGGGCTCACTCGACGATCTTTTAAAAATGATGCCAGGTGGCAACAGCAAACATCTCAAAAATTTTAAATTAGATGAAAAGGAGTTTGTCAGAGCCGAAGCTATCATCAATTCAATGACATTTCAGGAACGGTGTCAATATACAATAATAAATGGGCAGCGACGGAAAAGAATCGCAAAAGGCAGCGGAACAACTGTTCAGGATATAAACAAGTTGCTTAAAAATTATACCCAGGTTATGAAAATGATTAAGAAATACAGCAAAGGCGGCATGCGCGGGATAAGCCGTGGCATGTTGCCGATTTAAAGGAGAAAAGAGATGTCGGTTAAAATCAGACTGGCCAGGTTCGGTGCAAAGAAAAGACCAATTTATCGAATTGTTGTAGCTGACAGTGAAAGTCCAAGGGATGGCAAGTTCCTGGAAACCGTCGGCACATATAATCCATTGCTTGATCCTGTTGAGGTTTCATTCAAGGGCGAGCGTGTAAAGTACTGGATAGATCAGGGAGCTATTCTTACAGACACGGTAAAAAATCTTTTGAAGAAATAAGATTTTTTTGCAAATAAGGAGACGGAGCTATGAAAGATCTGATAAAATACATTGCACAAGCACTGGTTGACAATCCGGATCAAGTAGAGGTTTCAGAAGTAGAGGGTAATCAGACTTCGGTTTTAGAACTTAAAGTAGCCAAAGAGGATTTAGGCAAAGTTATCGGTAAGCAAGGCCGTACTGCACGGGCAATGCGTACTATATTAAGCGCTGCTTCTGCCAAGATAAAAAAACGCACGGTCCTTGAAATTATAGAATGAAACCGTGGAGGAAACCAACCTGCTCCTTATTGGAAAGATCGTTGGCGTTCATGGTCTTAAGGGAACCGTTAAGGTCTGTTCCTATGCCGAGTCTTTATCCGCTTTTAAGCCAGGCGGTTTGATTCTCGCAAGAGATAGTAAAAGCCGGGATAAAACCTATGTAATACGGTGGGTTAAACCCCATACACGAACTATTCTTTTATCTCTTAAAGGGGTGGATAATTGCGACATATCTGAAACCCTTGTCGGGTTCGATCTTTTTATTGAAAAAGCAAAGCGTTTAGAACCTGAAGACGGGTCATGTTACTGGTTTGATATTATAGGGCTTTCTGTTTATACAACCGATGAAAAATTTATCGGTCGTGTTGAATCGATAATTCCTACAGGAAGCAACGACGTCTATGTCGTCAAAAACAATGATGATGAAATACTTATTCCAGGTCTCGAATCTGTGGTTAAAGAAATCGATCTTAAACAGAAAATCATGCGGGTTGACCTGCCTGAAGGTTTGTAAAGAGATCTTTGACAAGTGATTAATTTTATTGCTCTTACTATTTTCCCGGAAATGTTTAATTCGTTTTGGAGTTATGGAATTATTAGAAGGGGGATAGAACAAAAGAAGATTAGTGCTTCAACTATAAATATCAGGGATTTTGCAGAAGGCAAACACCGGGTTACTGATGACAGACCTTATGGCGGTGGTTGCGGAATGGTCATGAAGCCTGAGCCTCTGGCGGAAGCTATCCGGGCTGCCAGAAAGAAAGCTCCATCGGCGAAAACCATACTGCTCACTCCTCAGGGGCGTGTTTTTAATCAAAATCTTGCTTATGAACTTGCATCGTTTGAAGGGCTTATCCTTGTATGCGGCCGCTACGAGGGGATTGACGAACGGATTTGTCATGATCTCATAGATTATGAAATTTCAATCGGTGATTATGTGCTCACGGGCGGAGAGCCGGCAGCCATGGTTGTCATTGATGCTACGGCAAGATTAATCCCGGGCATGCTTGGCGGCAAAGATTCAGCGGAAAATGATTCATTTTCAAACGGCCTCCTGGAATATGCGCAATATACAAGACCGAGAACCTTTGAAGGGTCTGAAGTTCCGGAAGTGTTGCTGTCGGGCAATCACATGGAAATTGAAAAATGGAGGCTCGAAGCATCTTTGATACGCACCTTCCTGAAAAGAAAAGACCTTTTAGAGAAAAGGCCTTTAAGCAAAAATGAGGTTGAAATCCTGGAAAAATGGCGCCGAGATATTGAAAAAATCATACATGCCAAATCTTTACGTAGCCCTGACACATTATCCGGTAGTAAATAAGAATGGCAGAACAATAGCTTCTGCCGTGACAAACCTTGATCTGCACGATATGTCAAGAGCGGCAAAAACATACGGTGTGCGATCATTATATGTTATAACTCCTCTGGAGGATCAGAAGGCGCTTGTTGAGAAGATAGTTTCACACTGGTTAAGCGGATACGGCTCAACATATAATCCCCAAAGGGGAAAAGCCCTTGAACTGATTTGTATAAAAGACTCGTTAGATGATGTCATAGACCATATATGCAGCAATGGTGAAGGGGCGCCAAAAATCGTTGCTACTTGCGCCAGGGATAGTCATGGCAGCATAAATTTTGGAAAGTTTCGTGAAATGCTTAAAAGCGGCAAGCCCTATCTGTTGGTTTTTGGCACAGCATGGGGGCTGTCGGAAGATTTTATTGCCGGCGCCGACTACATACTTGAACCGATTAAGGGTAATACCGGCTACAATCACCTTTCGGTTCGGTCTGCGGCAGCCATTATACTTGACAGACTTATGGAAAATTAAAAAGTTCAGCCACTAAGACACAAAGCTTTGTGGCTGAACCATTACGAAAATTACAATTGAGGATATTATTATGCAAACAATAGAACAGATAGAAAGAGAAATGATGCGGTTTGATTTGCCTGCTTTTGCTCCAGGAGATACTGTTAAGGTATATGTCAAGATAAAGGAGGGCGAAAAAGAGCGCATTCAGGCTTTTCAGGGGGTTGCAATAAGCAAACGCAAAGGCAGAAGTAACGCTACATTTACAGTACGCAAGGTTTCATACGGTATAGGTGTTGAGCGTATTTTTCCTTTCCATTCACCGCTTATCGATAAAATCGAGGTTATTTCCAAAGGCCGTGTGCGGCGCGCAAAGATCTATTATCTGCGCAAACTGAGAGGGAAGGCCGCCAGAATAAAGGAACGGCGTTTTAACAAATAGTCTATATGAAAAAGACTCCATGAAACCGGACCCGTGGTTTTTTGAAAAAAAAAGTATTGAAAGGGGGTTTGTAACAGTTGCCGGCATTGATGAAGCCGGCCGTGGCCCCCTGGCAGGGCCTGTTGTTTCCGCAGCAGTTATATTGCCTTCCTCTTTTCAGGTTTCAGGTATAAAAGATTCAAAAAAATTAACGCCTGGGAAAAGAGCCTATCTATATGAAAAGATTTACGAGAATGCAATATCCGTAGGTATAGGAATAGTTGACTCGATAGAAATAGATCGCATCAATATACTTAAGGCATCACTCATGTCGATGGCCATGTCTGTTGACAATCTTAACCCCCAACCGGATTATCTTCTTATCGACGGCAAATTCCGAATATCTTCAAACCTGCCACAGGAGCCGGTTATAAAGGGTGATTCTCTGAGCATCTCCATTGCCGCCGCTTCTATTGTCGCCAAGGTAACCCGTGACAGGCTGATGGAAATATATCATTTGTATTATCCGGAGTTTGAATTCGCCAGACACAAAGGATATCCAACCAAAGCTCATAAAGAGGCCATCAGGAAATTCGGCCTATGCCCCATACACAGGCGTAGTTTTAGAACTACGTTTCCTAATCCCTACCGCTTAAAACGAATATGATCTCTGCTGTAAAAAGTATCATGGAAGCAAGATAGAATACCCAGAGAACAATATATATAAGCGCGTTAAGAGGCCCGTACACAAAGTTGGCCGGATTGCCGCCGGATGAGAGATAGAGGCCGAACAGGTGCTTTGCAATTTCAAGGAGGACTGAACAGATAATCCCACCCATAAGCGCATGTGAAAAGTAAATCTTCTTGTTGGGGATAAACTTAAATATTAGTGTGAAGAAAACAATAGCAACAGAGATGGGAATTATATGCCGGATTAGCGTGGCATTTACTATAAGATTGCTTATGTTAATTCCGAATAGAACCAATTCGGTATTCTCTATCATCACCGCTGCAATATTTATTAAAATGGAAAAAAGAATGGCAACAACTCCAAGAGGTATAACAGCTACAGCAATCAGGATTGATTTGAAAAAAAAGCGACCCTTTTTATTTACACGGAAGATAATAGTAAAGGCGACATTCAGAGAATAGAATATCATCGTGGAAATCCATAAGAGAAATGCAAATCCGACCCACCCCAACACCCCGCAGGTTTCTGACAGGTTTTTTATTCCCAGAAGCAACCTGTCTTCCATGTAGGGATGAACCTGTCTTACAAATTCAACAACGGCGGTATATGCGCTTTCGGAAGAGCCGAGAATAAGTCCGCTGGCAAAAAGAATGAAAAAAATAATTGGAATGACTGACAAAATGGAATAGAATGCAATGGCAGCCGACAGGTTAGGGCAATTATCTCTAAAAAACGCTCGAAACGCTTCAAAAAGAACATTTCGTGAGAGCTTGCCGTAATATTTTAGAGAACTTCCTATATCTCTTGACATTTTATATCCATATTCTGGATTAGAGCAAAGTCACATATTCTCAGCTATTGAAACTATTCTGTCTCCCAGCAGGTTAACATAGCTGGCCATTTCATTGTCGTACCATCCATATATAACGGCCTGAGTTACCGGTATTTTGACGACTGTGTTTTTTAGCGAAGATATGATATCTTTTTCCAGCCCCGGCGCATTTTTTAGGTCTATTGTTACATTTGCCGTGCGGGTATGTGTCTCATGGCCCTCAATAACAGCCGCAACCAGGGGCATGCCGATTATATCCCCGGAAACATTCTGCTTGTCCGTATAATAGAGATATCCCCTTGGATCATCTGATGCAGCCTGCCTGTATATATTGTTGATTAATTCCCTCCTTATCGATTCGCCGGACAATTCCTCCTGGAGATTAAGAACAAGAATGATAAGAGAGCCTGTATTGGTGGGTATCCTAACCGACTCTGCAATGAATCCTATATGCTCCATTTCAGGTATAACAAGCCTGAGTGTATTGGCGGCGCCGGTTGTGGTAAGGATAATGTTATTCATTACGCTTCTGTTTTTTCTCAGATCAATTGATCCTGTTTTCGGCAGCCTGTCAAGGACCTGCTGTGAACCGGTGGCCGCATGCACCGTAGCCATGGAGGCTGAGAGTATTTTGTCCGCGCCGAAATAATTAAGAAGAGGTTTTATCATATGGGCAAGGCATGTAGTAGTGCAGGATGCATTTGATATAATGTTATGGCGCCTTGGATCATAATCACCATCATTTATACCCATTACGGTTGTCACGGCATCCTCGGGCATGGCAAGCCCTTTATCCTTGATCTTAAAAGGGGCGGAGACTATCACCCTTTCCGCTCCTGACTCGATATGTCCGCGCACCGACCCTTTAGGATGTTCCGGCGGAAGAGTCGGATCAATAAATTGTCCGGTAGTATCTACCACCAGCTTTACGCCGTGTTCTCTCCAGTTTATTTCGCCCGGATTTCTGGCAGTTCTTAAAAACTTTACCTTTATCCCATCGATTGTCATCAAACCGCTTTTTTCATCCAGATTTTCAATAAAAGGTTTGGCCTTATAACCGTACAAGTAGGCATGAAATAAGCCGTAAGTTGAATCCCTTTCCGCATAATGCGCAATATCCTCAAGGGATGTGCCGACCTTACGACCAACATTTACCACAATTTCATTAAAATATTTTCGCCCGATATTGTGCCATAAGGTAAGCTTTCCAATTCTGCCAAAACCGTTTATCCCAAGCTTTAACCCTTTATTTTTGTACATGGCAGCCTCCTTGATTGTCTATTTCTTAACTTTGATTGTATAGGAATTTCCTTTCCTTTCCTGAAACAACAAATAACAAATCACAAATATCAAACAAATTACAATGACCAAAATTCAAAATCCCAAACCCCGTATATGACCTAAATTTGAAACTCCAAACATGTTTTGGTCATTGAATATTGAAATTTGGGATTTATTTGTAATTTGATGCTTGTAATTTGGGATTTTATAAGTTCATTATATAGGAATTTCCTTTTTGAGATTGCTTCGTCGCCAACACTCCTCGCAATGACTTGGAACGCGACTTTTTACGAATTCATCTGACTTTCTTTGATACCAATAAAATCATGATAAACAGAGCCTTCACGACCGTCAATACTTATATAATCACCGGTTGTTAATGATATATTGTTAAACAGGCAGTTTTTTTTCTTTTCATTACAGACAAGATCCACGCATCCAACCACACATGTTTTGCCAAGCCTGTGAGCCACGACAGCGGCATGGGAGGTTAACCCTCCACGCGCCGTAAGCAGGCCGTCGGAGGCATATATCTCCCGAATATCATCTGGAACCGTATCTGATCTTAGAAGGATTAAAGATGTTTCCGGCTCCAGCTTTCTCCACTTATCGATTTCATCCAGGCTGAAAACCACCCTGCCGCTCATTGCCCCGCCGCTGACTCCGATACCGTGTCCTAAATATTTCTTATCTGATATTTGCCCTGGATCAAAGGTCAAAACCTTTTTCCTGTCTCTCATAGTCATATCTCTGGCCTGGAGCAGATAGAGATCCTTTGTTGAATGGCCTTCAAATGTAAACTCGATTTCCTGCGGGCCCCAACCTTTTTTATAGACTAATTCATTCGACCAATCTTTCAATGCCTTGAAAATAAGCGGAAAATGTGACTCAAGGGTTATGTCGGTCTGCCGCATTTCAATATTCTGCTGATTGATTGAAATCGGCATGGTATTGACAAGCCCTGAAACCACGTCTTCACCCTGATTTCCGAGCGTAAAATCGCCCCACAACCTTAAGATATCTCCGGACCATCTTGGATTATGGGTAAAAAAGACTCCTGAACCTGTCTGTCGGCCAAGATTGCCGAAAACCATTTTCTGAACAGTAACGGCCGTGCCCCAGTCATCCGATATGCCCATAATTTTACGGTAAGCTTTGGCTTTTGATGATTCCCATGACCCAAGAACGCTTTTTATTACCAGATACAGTTGTTCGAACGGATCTTCTATAATATTAATCCCGCTATCCCTTATCATATCCTTATAAGCCAGAGCCACTTTTCTCATCTCCTGGCCGGGGAACCCTCTTTTATAAGGAATGCTCAGGCGTTGCTTGAACCCATTAATAATTGCGTCAAAATCATTCCTGTCAATATTAAATGACATGCCATAACACTGGAGAAACCTGCGATAACTATCCCAGGCAAACCAGCTGTTGCCGGTTTGCGAGGCAATCCCGGCTGTAATTTCCTCGTTTAATCCGACATTAAGGAAAGTATACATCATCCCAGGTTGTGAAACAGCCCCTCCGCTTCTAACAGAAAGGAGCAAAGGGTTTTTCGGGTCTCCAAACACTTTTTTCGTAACCTTTTCCAGGTCGGATATCTGGTTGCAAATCTGTTTTCTGAAATACTCCCGTGCCGGAGGAAAATTGTCGATTACCTCTCTTGAACGAAACACCTCTGTAGTAATAATAAAACCCGGAGGCACCGGCATACCATAATTTTTCAGCTTAATTATGTTAAGCCCTTTACCGCCTAAATATATCAATCCAAAAACTTTTTTGTTTACCGGCGCAAAAGGGCACAAAGCCCGTTGAGGATCATAGTTGAGAAGCTGGTGGAGCTTGTCTTTGGGCAGTTTGTCCGACTGGTGAAAAAGTGTATTTAGTATTTGACCTAAAAACAGGTCTAACTGCTGAAGCCCCAGTGACAGCGCCAGCCTGTCGCGGAAGAAAACTTCCGATACCATGTGCGCCGTTTCTTCAGACTCAATCATCCCCTCTTTGGGAAGATATTTCTCCATAATATGGTCAACAGGGGTTTGAGCCAGTATTACGGTCAGGTTCTGCTCATGAATATTATGAAAATAGTCATTAGTTATATTTTTTACAGCAAGTGCAAAACCTTTAAATATATCGACATACTGGGTAAAGGTAAAGCCCCTTACCTCAAGCAGATGCGCTAAAAGATCGAGTTGACGCTCCATTTCGATTGATGAAATTCCATCTAACTGCAATGCCTTGTTAAATAATAGTAACCGGTCGTAAATCTGATAAAAAGTGGCTCTGGTGATAATGCTGAGATCAATGCTTTCAATAAATTCCTCAAACAGCGCATTGACTATCGATTCTATCCGAAAGGTAAGCCCAAGCGCATCAAATTTTCTTTCGTGATAAAACCCGTATATAGACGGTATATCAACAGCAAAATGTCTTTTCTTATAAATATCTTCCCTAACCTCATACGATTTTGAAGAAATTATGATTTTTTTGAGCAACTCAAGATAATCAAGCAGCATGCAAAGTTTTTTCTGTAAATCAGGTTCAATGAGAGCTTCTTTAAGCGCATCTATATCCGGAAATGCATCGATTTTAAACTGTGAAAGATAATGGTCGATTTCGCTGTTTGATTTTAAGCTGAATATGAGGTCGTATTTTTGATGTAAAAGTTTGTAAAAGGATATGGCCAGTTTCACCCTCTTAATATCTTTTTCAGATACCTTTGAAATATCTGCTGCATGGGTTTGCAGTTCTTTTTCATTTAAAGCAATGAGGTCGTCGGGTAAACATAGCTTCTTTGCTTTAAGGTGTAACATTACCCTGTGAACGCCATCAATATAAGGGCCTCGGGTATTGATTTGATCAAAAATACCGGGCGGGATAAAAGGCTTTAGAATCTCTCTGTTTCTGGTTTGCCAGAAATTAATAACCGCTTCCATAAAGCCGATCATCCTGCTGCTGCTTTCAACATGGCTCTGTTTTCGCAGAAAATGTATAAGAACATCCTTTTGGTGTGTTAATTCATCTAACTGTGTTGATATATCCCTTAGCATTCCTTCAGCGCCTATATCATTAAAATACACAGGTAAAAGCCTTGCGAGCTGTTTTGCAAGATTATATACAGATCTGATATCGTTGTTTAAAAATCGTGTAATGTCGCGGGGAAACAGGTCGGTATCCTTGATAAAAACACCGCATAGAGACAGATGAATCGTCAGGTGGGAAATAAGCCTTGTTGACCATTTGGGGTTAAGCTCAATAAGCTCCAGCCATGTCCTTATATTTTGCATGTGTGCGCTGTTGACCTGTATCTGCCAGTCGCTTCCCACACCTTTTATCATTGGTGACTGAAAACCAAGGGCAACTACGTGATCAATAAAAAAATTCACAAGGTCGATTTGATCTGTTTTATATACTCCCTTACCCATATTAAGGACGCAGTTTAAAACAGTGGCAGGAAATTTATCGGTCAGCCCTCTTAATATGGAAAAGGTTTTCTCTATCAGTTTGCGGATATTCCAGTCTTTTTCATGCTCTATAAGCTGGGAAAGGGTTCTATTAATATCTCTTAAAGCTTCTTCGTAAACGATCGAAAGCCCGGGTGTCTTCATTATATGGAAAAGAAATATAAGTTTCCACAGGTTGCCTTTGCTGTTTTTCGTATCTGCTTCAACCAGTCTTTGCGGGACATCCTTGTATATTTCAACAATCTGACTGTATGCCGGCAGTTCTAACAGGTTTTGTAAAACTTTTTTAGAGTCGATACCATTTTGCAGGGCGATTTTGCCTGTCATTGACTGCCATTTGTTAATTTGCCTATGGGATATATATTTAAAAATTTCATCAAACGGTTCTTTGTCGTCAATATCACCGGCCTCGTTTTTAAACCAGTCAAACGGATCTTTCTCGCTTAGCCAGTAAGAATATGTATGCTTGAAATATTTTAACAAAAGCAGGTTGATTGCCTGGTAATTTACATTTGTGAGTTCATGCGTATGATTTAAAATCGCTTTAGCCAGTCTTTTTATCTGATAGAAGCTTTTAATAAACAGAAAGAAACTATCTTTTTTGTAACTCCTGATGCTGTCAAAAGCGCTATCGATCACAGGCATGAATCTTTTGATATCTTGGCCGGAATCTTTTATAATTTTTTGCAGGAAAAGAAGAAGATTGTCCACAGCATCGGCTTTGACCTCAATATTGCTTCCAGATACAATGGCATCGCTAAAGATGTTTACCAAAAGAGCTGCTGCATCAGGCCCTTTAGGATGGTTTTTAAGAAGATGAAAATAATTCAGGGAATAATTTCTTGCTTCCCTGACAATAAATTCCCAGTTTTTATAAGGGTGAGAAAGCTCCTTTAAAAAGGTATTTAAACCGTCCATAACTCCATAGTACTTGGACATTACCTCCTGAAGGACTAAATATTTGTCCTCTATGGCAACATCAACACGATAGCATTCCAAGTTTATTTCAAGGGCTTTTGATTTCAATTCCTTAATCCCTTCCGGGCTTTGATGCGGGCTTTGAGTCTTGGAAATTTATTCATGTCTGTATGCGGCAAAAAGAGGGAGGCCATATAATTATTCATATATGATGCTGTTTCCGATAGCTCAAAGTTTGTTATCTTCTTTATTACCTCTATCACATCTTTTCTTATATGGTTTGCCAGACAGATCATTGTTGCGCCGGTAAGTGATCCATTGCCGATAAAAACAACCTTGTCAGGATCTATTTCAGGCAGCAGACCAATCGTCGTTGCCTTTTCCAGGTCCACATAACTTCCAAACCCGCCTGCCAGAATAATGCGGTCAATATCATGAATGCTGAGCCCGACCTCTCCGAGAAGAGTCATGCATCCGCTGAACATTGCGCCCTTTGCTCTGATAAGATTATCGATATCCGGTTCGGCAATGACAATATCCCTGTCTATGTGTGTAACATCCGCCTTTGCGAGCACATACTCATATATGCCGTTATTTTGCCTTATACGATCTGTATCAAGACTGCGATCAAATCTGCCGATGTTATCAATAATTCCCTGCTCAAACATTTCAGCTACAATATTGATAAGGCCGCTGCCGCATATCCCTTTTGGCCGGACATTTCCTATGGTTATATTCATCGGCTCAAACGTAAGAGGGTCTATAGAAAAATCTTCAATCGCCCCATTTACAGCGCGCATTCCGAATTTTATGCCGCCCCCTTCAAA
>JAUSPN010000036.1 GCA_030656555.1 Candidatus Desulfaltia sp.
AATTATCTTAAGTTTTACTTTATTAAAATCTTTACCAGATAATATAACTTCTCCAAGTCCTCCTGAACCTGTAATCTCTCCTGCTGCTTTTTTGAATGCATCATAAACACCAGGGACTTGATAACTATAGGAAAGATGATATGCTATTACTCCTTTTGCTCCAGCTGCAATACTTGCATATATATCATGATAAATATCTTTAAACGTTGGAGCTTTACCAAATCCAAGTCCTAATTTTTGGTCTTCAAGAAACATCTGTAAAAACGAAATTACTGCTTTGGGTCTATCAGAAATATTTGCTTTCTGAATTGCAGCAGTATCCTGACCAGTCCGCCATAAAATCCATGGCCTTGGATATTCATAAAGACTTGTATATCCACCAGCTCCTATTATATCCAGATGTTCCACATAAGGAACCAAATCATCCTTTGTATAATTACCAGCTATATACATATACACAGGTCTATTTTGAGGGTCATTTTCGTGAAGATATTTGCAATATTCTTTTATCATTGGTCCTTCATATGCATCACCAATCTGCTGTTCTTCCGGTATATGCCACCATGCTATATTTTCATAGTTTTTATAAGTTTCAAAACGTCTGGCAAATGATTTCATGTGTCGGCCATCTTCATTAAATACAGCTTGTTTTCTAAAACCTCCCATATTAAACATTACGAAAAGTTCTGTATCCTTTGCCCATTCAAGCCACTGTTTTATCTCTTCTTCTGTTCCTTCACCAGGGCCATAACACTGAATAAAGTTGAAACCATCTTTTTTAACCTGTTTCATCTCCTGAAGATTTTTAACTGACCATATACCGAACGAAAACTTTTTACCTTGCGGATACAATTTTTCCTCAAAAAATGAACCTGCTCCTGCATTATTAACCTGAAACAATTGACAATGCGGAAAACAGCAAAAAACAATTAACAAGACTTTAATGTTCTTATTCATTTTTCAGGTTGCTTCATTTCTGGTATTACTGTTAGTGAAAAATCCTTAAAAGTAGGCAGATCATAGTAAGCAAAAAATCCTACATAACCCTCATCTGTCTTTACATAGCCGTCCTCAGTTTCTCCACTATCCTTTACATCAATAACAAGACCGCCATTCAAGTATACTTTGTGTGAATCTCCATTTGCAATTACACGAATCTTTGAAGGCGAGGAAATAACAAGTTCCTGTTTTTTAATAACAGTAACGCCGCCAAACTTCAGGGAAATTGTGTTTGGATCATCAAGGCTGTTGATAATCACATGGTATCCCGGAGAAGCAAATGTACTATTTAAAGAATTTAATCTGTATGATACACCTGAACAATTTCCATACTTATAATACGGATACATAGTAAAACTTATGTCTACATTCTTTGCCTTGAATTCAGCAAGGTTGCATGCAAGATCCGCGTTCTTTGGCTCGCTTAGGAAATAGTGAAACTTCAAACCATCATCCACATAAATCAAATCTCCATTAGTATTATCTCCAACTTCAACCCATAGATAATCTCCTGTTTCAGTACGACCAACGCCATTGTTCTTTTCTCTTTTAAAACTGTCCAAGATATCAGGTTTATTACTCTTATCACTGGTATCTGCTGCAAATCCGGGTATCACGGAAAACAACAAACAAATAAACATTACCACATATATTCTTATCATCTTCTTCATTTTCATTTTGCCTCCTTCATTTGCCCGGCGCAAAGCGCATACACTTTACCTCAAGGGGCTCAAATTTCAACTTGAATTCCTTTTCGCCAACATGCATTGGATCGCCGGCATTAAATACATCATACACCAGTATTTTCGCATCAGGAAGACCTCCAACCATAACCAGAACCGGCTCATTGGCTGAATTCACCGCAAACAAATACCGGTCAGTTCCATGGGCAACATCAAGAAAATTTACCGAGGGATACTCTATTGTAGCACCTATATTTGTACCTCCGATACGACTGCCAAAATCATCCTTCTGGATGACAGATTTCGGACCATTTAATACTTCAATATTAATATCGTTCCGTTTTTCACCAAACAAGAAAACCTGACCGAGATTGAGTTTACCGCAGATTTCATTAGCTGTCTGCGCATAAGCTTTATAATAGGTCTCATGTTCTGGAAAATTTTCCCGCTTACTCATGGAAAATACAATGATTCCCTTTACTCCTGAAATCAAACTCAGGTACACATCATGTCTAACCCACTTTGGAACAAGTTGAGGAAAAGGAAAATCCTTCCGTGGTATCTCCCAGCCCTCTTTAAACATTTCCGGAACTGCTATCGGAATAGCATTCGAATTTGCTTTCTCAATAGCTCCAATCTCCTGTTCAACTGACCATTTAACCCAGATTCGTGATTCACGCTGGCCCGTGTAGTTGACATAAAAACCCTTGCCAACAACATCAAGATATTTGGCAATATGTGCCATATCTTCTGCGTTGCGATGCCCGGGTTCATACATCCATATTGGCCGATGGTATGGGTCTGTCTCGCGAATTGTCTTTACAAGAATTTCCAAATATTCCATTTCGTTTTTGCGCCAATAACGGAGTTCCTCAGAGCTTACGTTCCACCAGGCAATCTCAGGACATTCTACCACCTTTGAAACCTGTTCCTTAATTGCCTTTTTAATATCTTCAGGACTTATCTTTACTGGTTTATCCGAATAAAAATTCATCTTTAACCCTATACTATAAATTGCCTTTAAGCCGTGCTTTTTTGCGTCAGCAATCAACCTGTCGTTCAATTCATACTGTGGTCCGGCCATTGTAAAATTGTCTTTTTTGAATCTGCTGAAGACAGCTTGAACCTCAGATTCTGGCAATAACTCTCCCCTTTTCTTTTCTGAACCACCTCCAACCGAAAAGGCGCTAAATGGAAAAATCCTGCCTTGGGGGTAGATTTTATCCGGCGCATATTTCTGTGAAATATCAGGAACCGGCTTGAAAAACTTTCCCAGCTCTGGTATTGCCGCCATTGCAGAGTTCGAAATAAAACCAATAAAACATACTGCCAAAACGGCAAAACTTACATAATAAATTATACTTACAAATTTCCTGAACATGTTTTTACCCTCCTGTTACTTTAAACCTCTTTAATATGGACCATTTTACCGCTTGTTTGAGCTATCCAAGGGTAACCTCCGGTTACGTTCAGACAGGGATTACTCCGAAGTATAGCCCTCTTATTGTTATATGTTACTTCCCCGTCTTTGTTTTGCTCAAAATCTATATTCATGCTTCACCAATGTCAACTTTCTTTTTGCAAAATCTGGCATGGTTCAAATCAAGGTAACAATTTTGGCGCCCACTCAGGTGACGGACGCCCAACCAACTTGTCAAAATTTCCACTCGTATTTCACCCTTCCTCCTTCTCAAGACACAACTCTCCTGAAAACAAATAATATAGCCTGTTTTGCGCTCCTGTGTCAAGCAAATAATAACGGGGGGGGAGGGGGAGGGTAACTGTTTGATGTTTAATGAGTTACGATATGAAATATTTTTGTTTTAGGGGGTTGACAAAGTGTATGTTTTACGATATATTCTATCTGTGTGTATTAAAACATACAGAAAGGATCAACCATGACAGCAAGCAGATGGAATGCGCTCACGAGGTTTCGGAGTCAGAGGCATGCGGCTTCCCAGCGGCTTTCGACGCACGGACAAATGATTAAGGCATCGCTGGTTGTCAATCGCAGGCGCTGCGGCAAGCCGGGATGCCGGTGCGCCGAGGGGCAGCTTCACGAATCGCTCGCGTTCACCTATAAGCGGGACGGCAAGAGCGTGCTGGTGCATATTCCGCAGCATCTGGAGGCCGAGGCCAGGCAAGCACAACATGACTACCGAAAGCTTAAAACACTGGTTGAGGAGCTTTCCGCCATCAACATCAAACTGTTGAAACACAAAGCGCAAAGGAGCAAATCACGCCAACGCTAACCGCAACGGAAACGGCAGCGGCAAGACAACCGGCCGTAATCTGTCCACAGAAGGAAGCCTGCCCGTATGCTCGGGTTTGCGTGGAGGTTCGGGCTGAAAACGAACGGCTCAAAGTGGAGAACCGGGACCTGCGGCGTGTTTTCGATCTGGCCAGCGACGCCTTCAAGCAGAAGGAAGCCGAAATACAGGCTCTGAAACTGGAGGCGGAAGTTCTGCGCCGCAAGCTCCACGATCTGCTACAGCGGCCGTTTGCAAGGAATACGGACAGCGAAGAGGAAGAAGACAAAAGTTCAGATCAGGCCGATCAGAAGCACGAAGAACGGGAGCGGAAAAAGAGAGGCGCGCCGGCGGGACACCGTGGCGCTACCCGTAAGAAGCCCGATCAGAAGCCGGATCGCACTGTTTTTGTCCGGCCCGAGCAATGCCCGCAGTGCCATTCGCGCAACGTCAGCCCCTGTCAGGATGTGGAAGAACACACCCAGGAGGACATCGTCATCGTGCGGCCCGTGACCACCCGCTTTCTGAAACAGCGCGGATATTGCCGGGACTGTGGCGTAGAGTTTTTCCCAAGAGGCAAAGGGGAACGGCCCAATGGCTACATCGGGCCTGTTGCCGTGGCGGTGGCTGGTTACCTGCGCTATGTGGTCAAGATGCCCTTTGAGGCCGTGCGAAAAATACTCGGCGGATTATAGGGCTTGCCGATCACCCCCGCCGCGTTGGCTCGTGCTTCGTAGCGTAGGGGCTACGCCACTACGCAGAGTAGCATTGGCTTTGAGAAAAGGCTGGCCGCGGCCGGCAGCCCCTTGTACGAACAAATCGCCGAGATGGTCCGATTCAGCACGGGCATCAATGTTGACGAAACCAGTTGGCCGCGAGGAGCTATCATGGAATGGCTGTGGACTTTCGCCAATCCGAATTATGTGTTTTTCAAGATCGATCCGAGTCGCGCCGGCGCGGTGGTCAAATCCGTGTTGGGAAACAGTTACGCAGGCGTACTCGGCTCCGATTGCTTCAGCGCCTATAACCCCATAGCTGCCCTGGCCAAACAGAAGTGCCTGACCCATTATGAACGGGCGGCTAAAAACCTCGAAAAGTTCCATCCACAAGATCAGCCCGCCAATCTTTTTGCCCTCTGCTTAAAAGACATCTTCAAAAGAGCCAGGCAGACTAAACGTGACTGGTTGGAGGGGAAAATCGCTGATAAACAGGCAGGCCAACAAGCACAAGACTTCGAGGAAGAACTCAATCAATTGGACGAATCGCCTCTTCAAAACGCTGACGCCGAGAAACTTCGCAAAAGACTCATCACCCACAGGAACGAGAATTTCACCTTCCTGCGATATCCGTCAGCTGACGGATTGAGCCGGACGACAACCGCGCCGAGAGAACCTTGCGCCCCTCAGTCGTCAAGGCGTTAGGGGTCAGTCCGTGCATATATGCAATATAAGGTTGACAAAAAACTCGTGGTGTGGTTTTTTGAAGGTATGCCAAGAAAAATTCGCATTCAATATGCCGGGGCTGTTTATCATGTAATGAGCCGGGGAGACCGGC
>JAUSPN010000037.1 GCA_030656555.1 Candidatus Desulfaltia sp.
CAAGCAAGATACGATCACTGCAATTACATTGTCTGCTGATGAAACGGCGGTCGAGTATTTTATTTTAGATTCTGGCAATGGTCTTTTTACGGCTGGATTCAGGCCTGGTGATACAATTACTATATCAGGGTTTACCGGCGTTCTCGCTAACAATCAGATTACCACAGTTACAAAGGTCTGGTCAGACGGTTCTAAAATGCAGATTGCAGGAACGCTGGTAGATGATTTAGCTGGTGAATCGGTAACTATCACATCGTGTGCAAAAACATTTAAAGACATATTCAGAAATGGTGTAATACGTGTTTATTCAGGCACAGAACCAGCCGACGCAGATGCCGATGAAGGCGCAGGGACGCTTTTGCTTGAGATTACCAAAGATAGTGGTGCGCTTATTCCAGGGATTTCTACTAATGGTCTGAATTTTGACGCAATTGTTTCTGGTAAATTGTCTAAAAATACAGATGTCTGGTCTGATGCGGGATTAGCGGCAGGAACGGCATCCTGGTATAGGATGTATGATAATGGCAGAGTTACAGGTTCAAGTTCAGAGGCCAAAAGATGTCAAGGCAGAATATCAACATCTGGAACGACTTTTATTTTAAGCTCCACTTCTATAAAGCTGGGTGCAACTACCACTGTAGATACAGCAGATTTTACTATGCCGGCGAACTAAATTCACAACTAAAGTAAACCTTAAGAACAAGACAACAACACAGAGGAGAATATTATGGGCAGGATCATACCTATCAAAACAGATTTTTCATCAATACTTCAAAGAAGCGATTCTCTTAATTTTCGGATTCCAATCGGTACATTATGGGAGTTTGAGCACTTCCGGCAAGGCAAACTTATCGACCAATGGAAGCAAGGCAATGTAACCACCGACGAAGGCTTAAATGCTTTTCTGGACATTATGTTTCATGGGTCAACCCAGATAGCGACATGGTATATGACAGTGTTTGAACTAGATTATACTCCTTTGGTTACAAACACATATGCTGTCCCTGGATATACTGAATGCATTGCTTATACTTTAGCAACACGTCCTGAATTTGTAGAGGCAGCGGCAAGCGGCAAGGTTTTGACAAATACCGCAAATAAAGCGTCCTTTACCTTTAATGCCACCAAAACAATTTATGGAGCTTCTCTTGTTGGAGGTGGCACAGACCCTACAGTTAAAGCAAATACCGCTGGCGGAGGCACGTTGTTCGCTTCCAGTAAGTTTGGAACATCAAAAAACGTGGTGAATACAGACGTTCTTTTAGTTACTTGTACTATAACCTTGGCTGATGTGTAAGGATCAGAAATGCCAACAGAGACTTTTTATCCCGGAGTAGGTGCAGATGACGGAGAAAAATATGATGCAGGTTTTGTTTCGTCTGAGGCATATATCGGGATGGGTTTTTATGAAGTATACAGACATGGATTCTTCAGGTTTGTAAATGTTACTATACCCAAGGGAGCTACAATTGATTCTGCCAAAGTCCGCTTCCAGGCTTATGTTACAGAAAGTGGTACAACCTGTAATATTAACTGCCACTTTAATGATATAGACGACGCTGTTGCCCCGACATCGTCTGTTACGTTTGCTGCGCTTGCATTAACTTCGGCAGTTGCTTGGGATAATATTCCTGCATGGACTGCCGATGTTGATTATGACTCGCCTGAGCTGAAAACTATTCTACAAGGCATAGTTGATAGAGCTGGCTGGAATAGTGGCCAGGCTATTATGGCTGTATTTAAGGATAACGCTTCTACTGCTGATAGGATAGCAAAGGCTTATGAAGCAAGTACAACACTTTGTGCAAGACTTGTTGTTGAATGGTCAGAGCCACCGCCGCCAATAGAAGGAGAAATTTCCGAAAATATAAATGTTTTATCGGAATTTGATGACAACCTTGGTGAACTTAGTGAAGATGTAAACGTATCTTCTGAATTTGATGATAACTGGCCGGAAATAGACGAAAATATAAGTGTAAGTTCGGGATTTGATGCTTTAGGTACAGAAAAAGTAGATATAAATTTATCTGTTAGCACAGAACTTATAAGTGAACACACAGGAGAATTTTCTGAAGAAGCTTCTGTTAATTCGGAATTCATATGTTATCAGCGACCAGCTAATTTAAACGCCACGCTTCCAGCAATAACAGCCGATATTAAAAGCGGGGCTTTGCTTGAGGCTTATCTACCAGCTCTTATAGCCGAAATTGCAGGTAAAGTAGATATAACAGGGAAACTTAACGTAACATTCCCAAAACTCATAGCGTCGATTGAAGGCAGGGTCGGAACGCTTGGGGAGATAGATGTAGAATTACCAGCAATAAGGGCTTCTATATTGGGGAAAACAGGTAATGTCGCAACCTATAATGTAACACTCCCAATGATATTAGCAGGCATACAAGGCTATCATGATATTACAGGAAATATTGATACAACATTACCGATAATTGCAGCGTATATGATAGGAACGACTGAAAGAACAGCTTGTTCAATTCTAAGATATGTCGAGCCAGTATGAGCAACTTGACTATGTTGTTTTAAAGGAAAAATATGGCTAACAAGTTTTGCCTCAATGTTAATTTGTCAAGCTTCAGTCTGACCCAATGGTGCTATTGGGATTTTAACAGTTTTTGCAAAATTGGTGATTCATCCTTTGCGGCCTCTGAAGATGGTATTTTTGAACTAAAAGGAGACACCGATGCAGGCGAAAATATAGATTCTTTTTTTGAGCTGATTCTTTCAGATTTTGGCATAAACAATATGAAAAGGATTCGTTCAATTTATGTTGGCGGTGAAGCAAATGGCGCTTTAACTCTTTCGGTAAAAGATGATGAAAACAACTCAAGGGCATACACTTTAAATTTGACTTCCGGTAATGTCCAAAGCAGCGGCAAGGTTTCAGTAGGTCGAAATGGAATCGGAAGGTATTGGCAGATAAGGATAGATAATACTGGCGGGGCTTATTTTGCAATAGACGATATTGAAATTTTGGCGATAATTCTTGCCCAAAAACCAAGATGACAGTAAGATACATCACATCTGGTAACGAGTTTGCAGCGAAAGGGCTTTTAGGCGAGGGAAGGCATCAGCTTTCTATTCTTAAAAACGCCATGACCTTTCAGAATTTAAAACAACTTCAAAGGACAGTACGGTTTAATGACGGCACAGCGATAAAATGCAGTAGTTGTTTTGGGCAGGATGTAGTTAATGTATTTGTACCCCCTGGGATTCCGGTAGCGGTTGAAAGAGAAATTGTAAAAGTCGAATATTGCTGGTGTACTAATTATTTCACAAGCGGCGTTATCAAAAGAATTATCGGGGATTATGGAGATTTCGGAGAATACGGAGAAGAAACATACCCTGATTATTGCAATTCAGACGACGTGGCTATTAAAAACTACAACGGTATCAGATATGAAGTAACCCTTTGTCAGGGAGATATGAACAGTTCTTATATTTGCTTGCCTTCTGATTTTGCAGAATATGAAGTTGATGACAAGGTAATAGTTTATATGAGAGGAAAATGGAATGAATTAATATTAAACGAGCATCAAAGAAAAGCAGGGTCGAGTTGCAAAAAAGATAAAGACACTGATTGTAAAGGATGCAAAGGTAATAGAAGACCTGGTCGGGTCGGTGATGAAGCAGATGGGTCTTTTTTGATAGCAACATTAGAAATTGCGGGAGTAAATGCATGACACACGAAGTTATAGATATTGAAACCAAAGA
>JAUSPN010000005.1 GCA_030656555.1 Candidatus Desulfaltia sp.
CTAGCGACTGAATCATCCAGAGAGGAAAATCGACATTAACCCTTTTTTGCTCCTGGTTCGGCTTACTTGCCTTTGAGAGGTCTAAATGCTTTAATATGCTTTTCCCTTCATCAAATTTCTTATCTAATTCATTAGCTTTCATAAAGTTCAATCTCCTCATTCCTGGCTCGCCGCACTGAGATAATTCTAATATTATCTATGCGATATGTGATAATCCCAGCCCAGTGTTTTTTACCTATTTTGCCAATGACCAGAAATCTCGGTTCGTCAGTTGTTTCCGCGGGGATCTCCAACAAATCAGCATCATTCCAAAGCTCTTGGGCCTCAATAAAATCAATCCCATGCTTATCCTTGTTGGTATCCGATTTTATCGGGTCAAATTCAAAACTCATGGTATATCCAATATACTACTAAGGTATAAATTATTAACCTTAATGATAAAAATGCATTCGAACTATTATATTAAGCAGAAAAAAATCTGTATATTAACGCTATATATTTTCTTTATAATATGGTGTTATAATGTTTAATACAGCTTTGAGGAGGATATAATATGGCATATAAGAGAAAATATGTAAAGGATCGGATTTTGAGACGTTAAGAGACCGGGGGGTGTTTTGTGAAGGTCTTGCTAAAACACTTTACAACAGCCTGGTCATGAATTATAAAATATGATTGTAACAGTTCACGGTTTACAGTTGTCGGTTCACGGTTGAAAAAGATTAAACAGGATAAACAAAAATGAACAATTTAATCACGTTAGTTATAGCTACAGCAAACAAAGGCAAAACTTCTGAAATCAGAGACCTTTTAAAGGGCTTTCCGATTAACATTAAAAATCTGGCCGATTTCGGCCCCATTCCAGAGGTTGAAGAAGACGGAAATACCTTTGACGAAAATGCTTACAAAAAAGCAAGCTTTACGGCAAGAATTCTGGGGTTGCCGGCCCTGGCAGATGATTCAGGATTGCTGGTCGAAGCTCTTGAAGGCGCTCCTGGAGTTCATTCAGCCCGCTATGCCGGAGAAGATGCCACAGACGAACAACGGCGGAACAAGCTGCTTGGCGAAATGAAGGGGAAAACAGACCGCAGGGCTGCCTTTGAATGCGTGATATCGATTGCTTCCCCGACAGGAGCTGCCCTGACATACGAAGCCCGCTGCGAAGGCTTGATAACCACAGAGCCTGCCGGCTCAAACGGATTTGGATATGACCCGGTTTTTTACTACCCGCCGCTTAAAAAGACCTTCGCAGAATTAACAATGCAGGAAAAAAGCCATGTGAGCCATAGAGGAAAGGCTCTCAGGGAGGTAAGAGATGAATTTGACAAAGTCCTGCTCTGGATACGCCAGAATATGCCTGTTTAATTAAAACTTAAACATAACGGTGAGTAAAATGATTACAGATTTGATTAAAAAAAACAGAAGTTGCAGAAGATTTTACCAGGACCATGCAGTTCCTTTAAAGACTTTAAAGGAACTGGTAAATCTTGCAAGACTGTCAGCTTCTGCGGCGAACTTACAGCCTTTAAACTACATCCTTTCCAGCAATCCGGAAAAAAATGATCTCATATTTTCCTGCCTTGCCTGGGCGGGATATATCAAAGACTGGCCCGGGCCAAAGGATGGAGAAAGACCGGCAGCCTATATAATCATTCTCGGCAATACCGATATCAGCAAAAATTTTTGGTGCGACCATGGAATTGCAAGCCAGAGCATGTTGCTTGGCGCAAGAGAAAAGGGCCTTGCAGGATGTATGATCGGAGCGATAAACCGTAGAAAACTCCGTAAAATTCTGAGCATACCGCCTGAGTATAAAATACTTCTTGTCCTTGCAATCGGAAAGCCAAAAGAAAAGGTTAAATTGGAAATTGTTGATTCTGACAGTCCATTGAGTACCGTTAATAACATTAAGTACTGGAGGGATGGCAAAGGGGTTCATCGTGTCCCCAAAAGAAAATTAACCGATATCATTCTGGATTGCTATTAAAAAGAGTGCAGCCTGTAAAGCAAAAATCCATAATTTATACAATTTGCAGCGGCCGTATGCTGGTAACTCTTCTTATGGGTTTTGCCTGCGGCTTGCCTCTTCTCCTGACCATAACCGTATTACAGGCATGGATGAAAGAACAAGGGGTGGATCTGACCGTAATCGGAATGATGGCCCTGGTTGGTCTTCCTTACACCTTGAAATTCCTCTGGGCTCCTTTTCTGGATCGTTTCACACTCCCGTTTCTGGGCCGCCGTAGAGGATGGTTGCTAATAGCTCAAATAGCTTTGCTGTTATCCATCGCGGGTCTCGGCTTTACTCAGCCTAAAGAAAATCCGTGGATGTTGGCCTTTGTTGCTTTTCTGGTAACCTTCTTCAGCGCCTCCCAGGATATTGTTGTGGATGCATATAGAAGAGAGGACCTTCCTGATGAGGAGTTAGGACTCGGATCTTCTCTTTATATCAACGGATACAGGATAGGGATGCTGCTTGCTTCCGGAGGGGGCTTAATCCTGGCCGATTACATGCCCTTTTCCATGGTTTATTTAATAATGGCGGCATGTATGCTGCCCGGCATTCTTACAACTATCTTTGCGCATGAACCTGAACTGACCGCCGGAACCCCTAAAACAATGAAAGAGGCTGTTTTTGACCCGATGGTGGAATATTTCAGCCGTAATGGGGCTTTGTATATACTGGCATTTATACTGCTTTATAAACTCGGCGACACTATGGCCAGCGCCATGACTATACCTTTTTATCTTGATATAGGATTTTCAAAAACGGAAATAGGCACTGTTGTTAAACTGTTCGGTTTCTGGGCCACGGTTGCGGGCAGCCTGATCGGAGGAACGATGATGCTTCGTCTGGGAATCAACCGCAGCCTCTGGTACTTTGGTTTTCTACAGGCCGCGTCAACAGCAGGTTTTGTTATTCTGGCGCGTATCGGTTACAGCGTTCCGGCTCTGTCAGCCGTGATTGCTTTTGAAAACCTAAGCGGCGGTATGGGAACCGCAGCTTATGTCGCATTTATGGCAAGTATTACAAATAAAAAATTTACCGCCACACAATACGCTCTTCTAAGCAGCCTGATGGGAATTCCAAGGGTGCTGGCCTCAGCTCCAACAGGTTTTCTTGCTAAAAATATCGGCTGGGAAGCTTTTTTTATCGTATGCACCCTGATCGCCATTCCCGGCATGATCCTTTTGCTGAAATTTGCGCGCTGGGATACACATATATAAATAAGGATACATACACATGAATAAAGACACACAAATTAAAAAGTCAATGAAGCCTGCCCAAAAGCTGTCTATGCAACGAAAAGAGATACTTTCTCTTCCGCCGGACAGAGCGTTGGATTATATTCTGGATGCGCCGAATCCATCTGCCATAGTGCATTCATTTCCTGAAGAAGATCTATATTTTCTGGTAAATGATATAGGGCTTGAAGATTCTCTTCCGCTGTTGTCGCTTGCTTCCGGCAAGCAGTGGGAATATATGCTTGATGTAGAGGTTTGGGAAAAGGACAGAATTAAAATAGGGTCTGTAACAAAATGGCTTGATTTACTCTTCCAGGCCGCCCCTGATCGGTTTATCCAATGGTTCCTGAACAAAAAATTAGAATTCGTTGAATTTTATTTGTTCAAAAATATCCAGGTAATAATCAGGGAGCATGACCAGGACCCCTCAGATTTAGGCGAAGACTTTTTCACGCTTGATGATACCTTTTATATAAGGTTTGCAGACTATCCTTTTGAGGAAGAATCAGAGGGTGAATCTCAAAAAATACGCGATAATTTTCTGGAAAATTTTATCCGTCGCCTCGCCGCCTATGATCTCATAACATATCATAATGTTCTGCTTGAGTCTTCAAGCGTTATTCCTGGTGAATTGGAAGAAGAAGACTACAGACTGCGAAATGTCAGGCTTGCGGAAAAAGGATTTCTACCGTTTGATGAAGCAATAAGCATCTATCAGCCGTTAAGACATCAGGACATTGACGGGCATGGAAAACGATATGTTCCGGTTGCTTCCGAGCCGAATGAATATCTCCCCGTGCCTGTATATACTGCGGGAATGCTTCAGGAACACAACCTTTTTACAGACGCTCTGCAAACAATTGGCGCAGAAGGTGTCCTGCTGCAAATTCAAGCTGAGTTTGCCGGTCTGGCCAATCAGATTATAGCGGCTGATCAAAAAAACATCAGGAACAGGGATGAATTAAGAAATGTGGTAAAAAAGGCCTGTGGATATATAAGCATCGGGCTTGAACGTTTAACCGGGGCAAACAAGACGTTAAATGCAAACCAAAGCGCTGCATTAATACAAAAATATATACTTTCACACATTTTCAAGGTTGGATATACTCTTACCGTTGAACTTAAATGGAAGGCTGAAAAATGGCGCTCAAAAAGCTGGTTTGCAAAAAATGGCCTGCCCCTCAGCTTCTGGGATGAAGAATGGATTGGTATGCTGGGAGGTCTGCTGGTTAAAAAACCGCTGTTTTACGATAATTATAAAACAACTCCTTATCTTTACAGGGAGTTTTCTTCTGTTAAAGATATCAAAGATGCTGAAAAGGTATTAAATGAAATTATAGCCTTTGATGATCTTCTCTCTCTGATGGCAATTAAGTTTGAAGCTGCCGGCAAAACGACAATAACATATAAAAATTTTATACTGACATTATGGGCAAGGCATTATCTTGGTCTTTCCGAGGAGCTTGCGCCGCTTACTCTTGATGAATTTAAGACCTTTTCTGATGATTTGCTAATTAGACCTGAAAAATCGCAAAAAGATATGCAACAAAAAACAAGTAAATCGATTAAAGAATCCTTTTTGAAATGGGTTTCAGAAAAAACCGGGTTAAATCCATACGAAATTACACAAAGGCTCGGACAAACCCTGGAAAATCTTTTTAATGCCATAGAAAGCGAATACGGGTCTGTTGCAAAAAAGGATCTTGATTCTAAATATATCCACCTTTTTCTCGTTAAGCGGAACTGACACTTTCGTAAAAAAATAAATTTACTACAAAGATCACAGAGCACACAGAGATAAAATTTAATTGTATCACATTGTTTGCGTCCTTTGCTGCGAATCGCAAAAATGAGCGCCCTGGCATGGGAATAATGATAAACCACGAAGCACACGAAGGTTATTGATTGATTTTTTTATTCTTCGTGGTCTTCGTGGTAGAATAACAATATCTTATATATAATTTTTTGTGGTCTCTGTGTGCTCTGTGGTAAGAGTTTTTTTTGCAATGGCCTATCGACAAATAGGGGCATGGTTTGAGAATAATAGGCGGAAATCTAAAAGCAAAGAAGCTGTATTCAGCCGAAGGGATGGTAATAAGACCGACTTCGGACCGATTACGTGAATCTATTTTTGATATTCTATCCTTTAAGGTCAGGCATGCGGTTGTTCTGGATATGTTTGCGGGCACCGGAGCCATGGGCATCGAAGCATTAAGCCGCGGAGCTGAGTCCGCTCTATTTATAGATATTCACAATAAAGCCTTATCCATTATAGAGCGCAATATAAAAGCATGTGGACTTGAAAACAAAGCTAAAATTATAAAATGGGATATAATAAAAAATTTAAACTGTACCAACTCGTACCAGGCTGCCTTTAATCTTGTTTTTATTGATCCGCCTTATAACAAGAGCTTTCTCCAACCCACTCTGCACAACTTAATAAAAGCTGGTCCCATGGAAAAAGGGGCATGCCTTGTTGTTGAGCACAGCCTTTTAGAGCCTATCCCATTAGATTTTCCTGAATATGAACTTCAGGATCAAAGAAAATACGGGAAAAGTCTTGTTTCATTTTTAACTTATATTGTATAAATATTAATGAATTCGAAAAAGTCGAATTCATTAGGTGTTAGGTGTTAAGTTAAAGCAATTAAATGTTTTATCAAGCTCTTAACACCTAACACTTAATACCTAACACCTTTATTTCACAAGGAAATATAAATCAATGCAAAAAATAGCTGTATATCCTGGTTCTTTTGACCCGGTTACAAATGGTCATATCGATATTGTTGAAAGAGGGCTTAAAGTTTTTGATAAAATTATTGTAGCCATACTGCATAATTCTTCCAAGAAATTTCTTTTTACTATTGAAGAACGGATCAAGATGATTGAAGAAAGCTTGAGCGGGTTTTCAAATATTGAAGTAGATGAATTTGACGGGCTTCTCGTAGATTATGCACAAAAGCGGGAAGCTACTGCCATACTGCGTGGAATGCGCGCTGTATCTGATTTTGAATATGAGTTTCAGCTTGCCCTGATGAACCGTAAACTAAACAAGGATGTTCAGACGGTCTTTCTTATGACCGGCCTGAGATGGATTTTTACAAGTTCATCAATAATAAAGGAGGCAGCCCGTTTTGGCGGGGATATTGAAGGGATGGTACCGCCTGTAGTTAACCGGAAACTAAAAGAAAAGTTTGGTTTTGTTTAGGAAATGATAATGTCTATACATCTTTCAAAAAATGCAAGGGTTGTGCTGGAAAAGCGGTATCTGAAAAAGAATCGCGATGGGAAAATAATCGAAACGCCTGAAGACATGATTGCGAGGGTAGCAAAAACCATCGCTTCTGTTGATAAGATATTCGATGCTAAAGCCGATACTGATAAAACAGGGCAAAAATTTCTAAAACTTTTAAGCAATAAGTGGTTTTTACCCAACTCGCCGACCCTTATGAATGCCGGAAGACGTCTTGGGCAGCTTGCCGCCTGTTTTGTTCTGCCTGTCGAAGATTCAATGGAAAGTATCTTTGAAACCTTGAAACATACTGCAATGATACATAAAAGCGGAGGAGGCACAGGATTTTCTTTCTCGCGGGTTCGTCCTGAAAAAGATATGGTCCTGTCAACTGCAGGCATTTCAAGCGGTCCTATTTCATTTATGTCTGTTTTCGATGTGGCTACTGAAACCGTCAAACAGGGAGGTACCCGCAGAGGAGCCAACATGGGTATTTTGCGGGTGGATCATCCTGATATCGAAGCTTTTATAAATTCAAAAAATGATCCGCACATGTTGAATAACTTCAACATATCGGTTGCCATCTCCAAAATATTTATGGATGCGCTTAAAAAAGATTCTGATTACGATCTTATAAATCCCCGAACAGGCGAGGTTGTTAAACAGGTCTCTGCAAAGAAAATATTTGACATGATTGTTGCTTCGGCCTGGCAAGCAGGAGAACCCGGGGTAATATTTATCGATCGGATAAACCAGGACAATCCAACACCAAACCTTGGCGATATTGAAGCCACTAATCCCTGCGGCGAACAACCTCTTTTGCCCTATGAATCATGTACCCTTGGTTCCATTAATCTTTCCAAAATGGTAATCAAAAACGCACTTGATTTAAACAGATTAAAAGAGACTGTTCACGATGCTGTCCATTTTCTTGATAATGTAATAGACGCAAATAAATATCCCTTAGCGCGTATTGAAAAAATGAGCAAAGGAACAAGGAAAATCGGTCTGGGGGTAATGGGTTTTGCTGATATGTTGATAAAAATGGGGATTTCTTATGATTCCGAAAAGGCTGTTGCCCAGGCGGAAAAAGTAATGTCACTGATCTCTGAGGAATCCAAAAAGGCATCTGCCGCTCTTGCTGAAAAACGCGGAAATTTTCCATATTACAAGGGAAGTGTCTTTGACAATCCATCAACTCCATATATGCGAAATGCCACTACCACTACAATTGCTCCAACAGGCACTATCAGCATTATTGCCGATACTTCCAGCGGAATAGAACCGATTTTTGCCGTGGCATATGCAAGGCATGTGCTTGACGGAAAGTTTCTTCCGGAAATACATCCGCTTTTTATTAAAATCGCCAGGAAGGAAGGATTTTACAATAAAGAACTATTTGGCGAACTTTCAAAAACAGGTTCCATACAGTCGCTTGACTTTGTTCCTGATAACATAAAAAAGCTTTTCATAACATCTCATGATATTTCAACAAAATGGCATGTTAAAATTCAGGCTGCATTCCAGAAATATTCCGATAATGCTGTTTCAAAGACAGTTAATTTCCCTCCGGACGCCACAAAGGAGGATATTAAAAAGGTATATCTTTCTGCTTACAAAAGCGGTTGCAAGGGTGTAACAATATACAGATACGGAAGCCGTGATCATCAGGTTTTAAGTCTCGGCGGGGAAGAAAAGGAATCTGAGAAAATAGCTCCCAGGCCGAGACCCATGCGCACTCACGGTATTACGGAAAGAATCAGTACAGGGTGCGGGAAACTGTATGTTACAATAAATTCCGACGAAAAAGGAATGTGTGAAGTCTTTGCGCAGATGGGAAAGACGGGCGGATGTGCATCGTCTCAGATAGAAGCCGCAGGTCGCCTGATATCCCTTGCCTTGCGATCAGGAGTAAATATTGATGCCATCATCAAGCAGCTTATAGGCATACGGTGTCCTTCACCTGCATGGCAAAACAGCAAAATGGTTCTATCCTGTCCTGATGCAATTGCTCAGGTGTTGATAAAGGTAACCAATTCAAGTTTTAATGAAACAGAAAAAATGATTCATATATGCCCTGAATGCAGTGGAATATTGTCTCATGCAGAGGGGTGTCTTATTTGTCACTCATGCGGGTTCTCAAAATGCAGTTAGAAAAAATACTTTATAATCACAAACCCGGCAACAAGAAGAACGGTAAATACAACTGCCAGCGTATTGAAATATTTATCAATAAAACCCTGAATCCCGGAACCAAAACGATATATCAGCCACCCAACCAGGAAAAAACGCATGGAACGGGAAACCAGCGAAGCAATCACAAATACGGAGAAATCAATGTTCAGAGCTCCAGCGGAAATAGTAAACACCTTGTAGGGAATAGGAGTAAATCCGGCAATACCGATTGCCAGAGCGTCATATTTCATGTAAAGAGACTGAATATATACAATCTTTTCGGTTAAACCATAAAAGCTTATAATCTTCTCCCCGATGCCGACCATAAACCGCCATCCGATCAAATAGCCAAGACATCCCCCAAGTACGGAACCTGCCGAACATACCATCGCATAGTAGAACGACCTTTTTGGTATTGACACGGCAAGGGCTATCAGAAGGATATCAGGAGGTACGGGGAAAAAAGAGGATTCACAAAAAGCGAGAATAAATAATGCCCATGTCCCATATGCTGTTTCCGCCCAGCTGAGAACCCAGGAATAGAGCCGTCTAAGCATTTATTGATATCTCCAGCCTTCTTCGCCAAGCAGTTTTACAAACCTGCATCCGCCAAGATTTGTTTTGCGAATACCCTGCTCATCCTTATATAGTTTGATCAACTCCTGTGAAAATTGATCTCCGACCGGTATTACCATGCGTCCGCCGATTGCTAATTGTTTTATCAGGCTTTCGGGGATTTCCGGAGCGCCGGCTGTAACAATAATGGCATCGAATGGACTTTCGGCTTTCCACCCTAAAGTGCCGTCGGAATATCTGGCTACTATATTGTGATAATGAAGCTCGTCAAAAAGTTTGCGCGCTTTAATAAAAAGCGAGTTTATTCTTTCGATGGTATATACCCTGAATGCAATTTCAGCTAAAATTGCTGTCTGATATCCGGATCCTGTTCCGATTTCAAGCACCCGGTCATCTTTACCTAATTGCAGAGACTGTGTCATCTCTGCTACGATATATGGTTGTGAAATTGTTTGCTGCTCACCAATGGGAAGCGGATAATCACCATATGCCTGACACATTAAGGCCTCACTTACAAACAGATGCCTTGGAACCTTGAGCATGGCTGCAATGACATTTATATCTATTATCCCGCGGGACTCAATCTGCTTGTCGACCATTTGTTCGCGCTTGCGTTCAAATGCAATGGAATCCTTTTTCATAGCAGCTTTCCTATCAAATCAGCATGGACAGGTCAAGAATTTAACAAAAAAACCCTTGATTTTTAAGTAAAATGCTACATAATTATTTTTATAATCGTTCATGGTCAACAATTAACGGTTGATCAAAACATAAAAACATTTGGTTGTTTGAACCCTTGAACAGCTACAAACTCTTTCAGGCTTATTTATGGACAGCGCAAAACATCTTATAATTTCTGTTTTATTGACCTTCTTAATTGTTGCTATAGGAACAACAGGTTATATGATTATTGAGGGCTGGGATATATTTGATGCCCTATACATGACCGTTATTACAATTACTTCTGTAGGATATGGTGAAGTGCATGAAATTGGACAAGCAGGACGGCTGTTTACCCTTTTTTTAATTATTATCGGGATTGGATTTGTTATATATGTGGCGGGCGCCGTAGTACGGTTCATGCTTGAGGGACAAATAAGGGTTATATTAGGGAGGAGAAGATTGAACAAAAAGATTGATCGGTTAAAAAACCATTATATTGTTTGCGGATACGGACGAATAGGAAGACTTCTTTGTAAAAATATTCAAAAAAAATCCATAGACGTGGTGGTTGTCGAAAAAAACGAAGAATTACGTCAGGTTATGGATGAAGACGGCGTTCTCTATATATTGGGAGACGCCGCTGACGAAACAACCCTTATCAATGCAGGTATAAAACACGCAAAAAGTCTGATCTCTGTCCTGGGGACGGACACCGAGAATGTCTTTCTTATTCTGACTGCCAGACAGCTCAAACCGGATCTTTATATAACAGCAAGGGCAAGCAGCGAGGGATCAAAGTCAAAATTGAGGGCGGCAGGAGCAAACAGTGTGGAATCGCCCTATGAGATTGGAGCGATAAGTATGTCTCAAAGAATACTTCGCCCTACTGTAACGAATTTTCTGGATCAAGCCTTTGATGATCAACGACAGGATATACACATGGAGGAAATGTCCGTTAGCCCCTCCTCCAGACTGATAAATCTCATGTTAAAGGATTCGGGCATCAGGCAAAATTATAATCTCATAATAATTGCAATAAAAAATCTTGACGGAGTTATGTTGTTTAACCCTTCTTTTGAGAGCGTCATCAAGGCAGGGGATACACTCATCGCGGTAGGAGAGGCTGAAAACCTTAAAAAGCTTGAAAAGGTTTTGAATCCTTAACTTATATTTTATAGATTATCCTATCCTCAGTAATAATGATATCTACATGCTTGTCATGGGGCTCAACAGGCACCTGCTTAATCATCTGGCTTTCAAGAGCAAGAGCGACCTTTCTGGTGGTAATCGATAGTTTTGGAATAAGCCTGTCATAGTAGCCTTCGCCCGATCCTATCCTTCCGCCCTTTTCATCAAGAGCAACCCCCGGAATTATTGCTATATCAATACCGTCAATAGGCATAACTTTACAACACTCCGGGTCAGGCTCCAAAACTCCTCTCAGACCAGGTTTCAAATCAGAATCAAGGTTGTCAACCCTCATTAGTTGCATTGTATGCTTTATAATATCAAAAGCAGGAAGCACAAGTATCTTATTGGCTTCAAAACATCTTTTTATTATATTGTTCGTAACAACTTCACCGTTTGCATGCATATACAGCAAAACAACCTTTGATTCAAGAAAGTTGGCAAATTCAAAAAGCCGTTTTTCTATTCCTCTGGTTTTTTCTATTAATTCACTGTCGGAAAATGCTTTCAGCTTTTTTGCCATATCTTCACGTATTTCACGTTTTTTTTCTTTAATATCTTCCATATGCTTCTCCAGGCATCACAAAATAGTCTTTTAAAAGATGGTTTTTTGATATACACATATTAACCAATAAAGTCAACCTTCAATAATCATTGACTATATGATCTGTGGGTGATAATTTTAAAACCGTTCACGGTTAACAGTTTACAGTTAACGGTAAAATGCTTCAGTCGTTGCATATACCATGCACTGCCTCAAATTGAGCTTATTTGTCATTTCGACTGAAGGGAGAAATCTTAAGATTCCTCACATTCGTTCGGAATGACGGAAACGCAAATTATAACCGTGTCAAGTACAGTAACCAGTAACGAACAACCAGCTCAATAAAAAACGCAGTTTATAACCATGCAAAGTATAGTTCATTGAAAAAACTGTGAACTGTGAACCGACAACCGTAAACAGTTATAAATATAGTTATCATTATGCTTGAAATCAAGTTTGTAATACAAAATTTTTCACAGGTAAAAAAAGCCCTTTTGATGCGAGGCGAAACAGCCGACATTGAAATTTTAAAAGATTATGATTCCACTCGCAAGGCAATTCTACTTGAGATCGAAGAACTAAGACATCGCCGCAATCTGGTTTCCGGGCAGGTTGCGGACATGAAGAAAACAGGTGAAAACACAGACGACCTGTTTGTTGAAATGCGTGATGTTTCAAGTAAAATAAAGGAATTAGATAAGACTTTATCCGAAAATGAGGAAAAAATCTATAATATCCTCATGGGCTTGCCGAATATTCCGCATCCGTCGGTTCCTGCAGGAAAGGATAGTTCCGATAATCCGGTAGTCAGACAATTCGGCAAATGCCATGAGTTTGAATTTAAACCCGCTCCTCACTGGACTTTGGGAGAGAATCTCGGGATACTGGATTTTGAGAGAGCTGCCAGGATCGCAGGAGCTCGCTTTCCTCTCTCTTACGGAGCAGGCGCAAGGATGGAAAGGGCTCTTATAAATTTTATGCTTGATATTCACACCACAAAGCACGGTTATAAAGAGGTTCTGCCGCCCTTTATTGTAAATCAAAAAAGCATGACCAATACCGGTCAACTCCCAAAGTTTAAGGAAGATCTGTTTAAACTTGAGGGGTGGGATTATTTCTTGATTCCTACGGCCGAAGTGCCGGTTACAAATATTCACCAGGATGAAATATTAGACGAAAATATGCTGCCTATTCTATACGTTGCATATACCCCATGTTTTCGCAGCGAAGCCGGTTCTTATGGAAAGGACACAAGAGGTTTAATAAGACAGCACCAGTTCAACAAGGTAGAGCTGGTTAAATTTTCCAGGCCCGAAGACTCTTATGATGAGCTCGAAAAACTCTTAAATGACGCTGAAAGCATCTTGAAAAGTCTTAACATCCCTTATCAGGTTGTTTGTTTGTGTACCGGAGATATGGGCTTTTCGGCGGCAAAGACGTATGATATCGAGGTTTGGATGCCTGCTCAGGGTGTTTACCGGGAAATCTCATCCTGCAGTAATTTCGAAAATTTTCAGGCAAGACGGGCTAATATCAGGTTCAGAAGAAAAGGTAAAAAAGGAACTGAACTTGTCCATACATTAAACGGATCAGGGCTTGCCATAGGACGAACAGTTGCCGCCATCCTTGAAAATTACCAGCAGCCTGACGGGTCTGTGATTATTCCGGAAGCTTTAAGGCCATATATGGGTGGAATGGAAAAAATAGAAAAATGAAAGTCGAAGATTTTCCAATAGAGATCCGGCCATATATTATTCCCCGCCAGGAAGGCAGGATTGTTTACCGCTGTCTTGGCTGCGGCCTTGAATACGGCATTGAGAAGCTTCTTTATACATGCCCGGATTGCGGCCAGGTTCTGCTTATCTATGATCTGCAATTTGACCGGTTAAAAAAAATACCCGGAAAATTGTGGCGCAGCATTTTCGATTATCGCAAGATGCTCACGATCCCTGCTCTAAAAGGGATTTATTTGTATCATGAATTTATTGGTCCGGCTATGCCTCTTGACTGCGTTATCTATCTTGGCGAGGGGCATACTCCTGTTATAGAAGCCAATTCTTTTTTGCAGGAAAAAGCGGGCGTTAGATTCTTCTTTAAAAATGACGGCCAGAACCCAAGCGCCTCTTTTAAAGACAGGGGAATGGCGAGCGCTCTGAGCTATATCAATTTTCTTATCAAAAAGGGGCATGTTTCCGATGTGCTGGCAATTTGTGCTTCCACCGGGGATACATCAGCTTCAGCAGCGCTGTACGCTTCCTTTCTTCAGCCTCATGTCAAGTCTGCGGTACTCCTTCCGCACAAAAAGGTAACTCCCCAGCAGCTTTCCCAGCCTCTTGGAAGCGGAGCTTCTGTGTTTGAAATCCCGGGCGTATTTGACGACTGCATGAAGGTTGTTGAGGCTATGTCGGAAAAATATAATGTAGCTCTTCTAAATTCCAAGAATGCCTGGAGAATACTGGGGCAGGAATCATATTCATACGAAATCGCACAGAATTTCGAATATAATATGAAAGATAAAACCATAGTATTGCCGATCGGCAATGCAGGTAATATTACCGCTGTTATAAACGGGTTCCTGAAATTTTATGAAATCGGTATAATAGACAGCCTGCCGAAAATTATCGGAGTTCAATCAAAACACGCCAACCCTGTTTACCGATACTATCTGGAACCTGATCCAAAAAAGCGGAAATTTATTCCAGTAACCGTAAAGCCCAGCGTAGCCCAGGCAGCCATGATCGGAAATCCTGTTTCAATGCCCAGGGTAATATATCTCGTAGATCTTTATAACCGCCTGGCCGGCAAAAAGAATGTTTTTTTTATAGAGGTTTCAGAGCAGGATATAATGGATTGGCAGCTCGTGGCTAATCGCAACGGACATATCGCCTGTACCCACGGAGGAGAATCTTTAGCCGGTCTTGTTGAGGCTAAAAAACAGGGAATTGTTAATAACAATGATATTGCCGTTGTGGATTCAACCGCTCATGCACTGAAATTTTCCGGATTCCAGGAGATGTATTTTGAAAACAGATTCCCTGCGGAATTTGAAATCACTCCTGACCCAAACCTTATAAACTCTCCTGTTTTAATACATCCAAAAGATTTAAAAAATGTCCCGGCCCCTGGGAAACCGATAAAAGGGGATGATTTTAAGCAGTTTGTCAAACGTGTATCAGAAGAAATCGCAACAAGGCTGAATCTAAAATACAGGTAAAAAAGGCGTAACCGTTCACGGTTAGCAGTTTACAGTTAACGGTTGATCAAAACATATTAGCCAGAGGCTGACAAGGATACCCCATTTTATCGAAGCAAGCTTCGAGGAATTTCACCAGTAGAGATTGAAAAAACTGTGAACTGTGAACTGTGAACTGTGAACCGTGAACGGTTACAAAAAGGCATAAGGTTTGCGAAGACTATTTATTGCAATATTACTAATCTGTATGCCGGCCTCTTATTCCGCAGGCAGCGCTTTACTATCTAAAAGTTATCTTGTTCGCTATGATAAAGGCATTGATATATTATGCGATCCTTATGTTGTTCAAAATGGTGACTGGGTCTTTAAGCTCTTCCGCCAAAAAGGAGAAATCTCCAACAAGGATTTTCCGGAATTCCTGGCTATATTTAAACGTCTAAATCCGCGCATACGTGATGTTGACAGAATACGTCCGGGTCAGCACATTCTTATCCCTTTAAAAAAATTAAAAAAGGATTCTCTTCCTGGTCAATCTTCGGGAATCGTTACCATTCCATTTGTAACAATTTCCAACCTGCCTGATATTATCAAACCCTACTCAATCGAACATATTGTGCAAGAGAGTGAGTTTATCTCAAGGCTTATTGCGCGGGGCTATGATACTAAATACGGAACAAAACCATACAACGAGGCGATCAAGCTGTTCATGCTCATCAACCCGGATGTTGTTGATCCAGATCGGATTTATCGTGGCCAGAAAATATATATCCCGGATTCTTCGATTCGCAACCAGCCGTGGTATAAATCTCTCTTTGACTCTTCCGATGCCCTAAAACCGTTTATTTCAATTTCAACAGATCAACCTGATAATATATTATCCCCTTTTACAGCAATTGCTTCAATTTTAGATGCAAAGTTTTTAAATAAAGGCATATACTCTTTCCCAAGGCAAGGAAAAGCCGATTATAAACTCGACCTGTCCAGTTTCCCTCTAATAGAGCTTAAAGATAAGACAAAAATTCTGCTGGCCCCATCCACAAACAAAGACAAAAAAATAAATGAGCCTGATTTAAATGCAATAAAATCATGCTGGAGCAATGTGAAAATTGTTCCGATTGCAAACAAAGTCTTAACAGAGCAGGCACTTGATTCTGTTATGGAGTCGTTTGAAAAGAAAGCGTTTAAAAACAAAATATCATTTTCTGATCAGGGCATTAAGGTGGAAGTTAGCGGGAAATGGATAATTGAGCAGCCGTATTTTGCCGGCGAAGAGGCAAGCCACCTTTGTATTACCCCTGTCAATGACCCGGATGAGCGTACCCCCGACTCAATTGTCCGTTATCTGGAACAACACAATATAATAATAAAGGATTTTCTCAAAAACTTTACCAAAGATTCTAAAGACACAAAACACAAATCCAAAAGCGCGCAAAAGGAAGATACAGCAAAAGTTTCTGTAACAATAGACTTTTCAGATCATAAAACCATTGTCAACAACCTGCTGACGACAATGGGTTATAATTATACGCAAAATGTCGCCATTACATTCCCGTACGCCGGAATCCAAATAAAGGCATTGTCAAATCTCATATCAACCAGGGATGGAAAGTCGCTGCTCGTTGATTTTGGAGATATTTATGGCGATGCGGTTCTTTCTATAAAAAAGGCAGGTCTTGGCATAATACAGATAAATAATAAAGATAATGCGCATGAGGTAATAACAAAGATTCTTGATGTATTAGAGGCTTCTTATACAAAGGACCCAACGTTCCTGGCGGCAAAAAGGCCGGTTGTCTATAATACCTCTTTAGCCATTCCAGGTTATCTGATTTTAAATAAAGAAAAGCATAAAACACTTATTGCAACAGCCACTGTGAATGATGATGTAGTTCGGTTTTTAATAAATCAGGATATAAAGGTAATTCAGCCACTAAGGGAAAGTAAATAATGCAGCAAGGGCAAAAATGAAAAAAATTATATCTCACCGCAGAGCCGCAAAGGACGCAAAGATTAAGAGTTTTTTTGTTTTCCGTTGAGAGGACGGAAAACAAAAAGAAACGCATTATTAAGATTGTCATTAGACGGGTTGGTTTTTTAATTTGTCGCCTCTCACGACAATTTAAAAGAATAAATTTCTCAGCGTCCTCTGCGGCTCTGCGGTGAATAATAAAGGACTTTTAAATATGAAAATGAAAATAAATAATTTTATGTGGGCAGCATCTATCTTGCTGATATTTTTTCTTGGTTCCTGCGCGGCAAATCTGGAACTAAGAAAAAACCAGGAAGAAGCTATCAGAAATTTCGGCGAAGCATATATAAGAGAGGGAGATTATACAAAAGCTCTGGGCAAGCTCCTTGAAGCGGAAAAACTATATAGCAAAGATCCGCATCTTCAATACGACCTGGGGCTGGTTTATATGGCAAAAGAAAGAATCGACCTTGCGATTCATCACTTTAAAAAGGCCGTGGAAATAAAATCCGATTATACTCCTGCAAAAAACTACCTCGGAGTAGCGTATCTTGCACAAAAAAGATGGGATGATGCTATTTCCTGTTTTAAGGAGATCACAGGAGACCTTCTCTACGTTACTCCCCACTATCCTCTTTCAAACCTGGGATGGGCGTATTACAATAAAAAAGAATACGATCTTGCGGAAAAGTATTATAAAGACGCGCTTAAGATAGAACCAAAGTTTGCAATCGCTTTAAACGGTCTCGGCAAGACATATCTCGCTACAGGAAGAATTTCCAAAGCAATAGCGACCTTTGAAAAAGCAGTAAAAAATTCTCCGAATTCTGCGGAATTATATTTGGATCTTGCTGATGCTTACAGATTGTCACGGGAATATAAAAAAGCGCTCGACGCTTACAACAAAGTTGTCGAGATTGCTCCGGACAGTCCCCTTGCTGTTGATGCACAAAAAGAGATAAAGAATTTACACTAAACCCCCATTTTTTGTCATTGCGAGCGAAGCGAAGCAATCTCACAAAGCGCTGATAATCCACGAGATTGCCACGGCACTTTGTGCCTCGCAATGACCGAAAACATAACGCAAGATTATTTATTATCTGTATTATTGCTCTGCTGTTCAAACTCAACTATCTTTGGCGTAATAAATATCAGCAGCTCTTCCTTTTCGTCTTTTTTATATTCTGTTTTAAAAAGCCAGCCAAGAACAGGAATTTTTGACAGCCACGGAACTCCACTTTCATAGGTATGTTTTGTTGACTTTATTATGCCTCCTATTACAACTGTGTTGCCATCATTAATTAAAAGTTCCGTGCTTGCTTCCTTGGTATCAAACGATTGTAATGCGCCATATGTTGTTCCAATATCATTTTTTGTTATATTTATGGTCATTGAAATGCGGTTGTCGGATGTTACGTGTGGTGTTACTTCAAGCACAAGATCGATATCTTCAAACTTTGTTGTAGTAATGTTAGTTTCTGAGTCTATTACATTATATGGATATTTTATTCCCTGCTTGATAGTAGCTTTTTTATTGTCGAGAGTTATAATTTTAGGAGAAGAAACTACCTTAAGATCTCCCTGTGTTTCATAAGCCAGTATAGCGGCATTTAATACAAACTGAGAGCCGGCAACACTAAAACCCATTGTTGCAGCTTTAGTTGTATCAGTAAATAAACTAAAAGGAAAGTTTACCGCAGCCTTGTAGCCCAAATTAGCTCCAAGAGCAGAGCTGCTTATTACAGCCGATCCAGCGTCATTTGTACCTGTATTCCAGTCAACCCCGATCTCTCTGGAGAATTTATCAGAAGCTTCAACTATCCTCGCTTCAATCATTACCTGTGGTGTTACCTTGTCTAACTTTTTAACTATCTCCCTGGCCTGTTTTATTTTTTCGGCTACATCAGTTATGATGATCGTGTTAGTACGTTTATCAGCACTGACTCTTGAGCTACTATCGCTGGTCATCCCGGCGGATGTATCACCTGTAGCAGCACTTCCACGGTCTTTGCTTATTATTTTTTCAAGATGCGGCAGTATATCGGTTTCTGCATTGGAATAGTTGACAGGGATATATTCGGTAACAAGCGGTTCAAGAGCTTTTTGCTCTTTTTTGGTTTTTTGCATTGCTATTATCTCAGCCTGCTTGAATTCCCCGTCTTTTTTGAGTGTTTCAAGGGTGGCAATCCGTATTATATTTCCTTCAGATGTTTTGCCGAGCTGGTTCATCTTCAGTATCAGGTCGAGCGCCTGGTCCCAGGGCACAGGTTTTGCCAGAGTCAGAGTAACCTTGCCTGTTACATCCTTGTCTATCGCAAAGTTTTTCCCGCTTACCTCCATTAAAATGAGAAACACATTTTTAATATCAGTATCATAGAAATCAAGCGCTATTTTTTGTCCTGTATATTCCCCGGCAACTTTCGGCCGCAATGCTTTATCTTCGGCCTTTTTACCTTCTATTTTTACCCCTCCGGCAGTTTCCTGCGTTAAAACCTTTTTCCAGGATGGAAGATTAGCCTGCTCAGCCGGTCTGGGAGAAATCGAAGATGCATCAAAATGGACTAACAAAAGATCATCTGCCTGTTCGATATAATATGGGACCGATTCGCGCAGTTCGATTACAATCATTGAACCGGTTTTTAAATCAGGAGTCTGCGTTGGCGTAATACGATCAACTGCGCTGTTAAAACGAGTGGTTATCAGCGGCCGCTTGCGATAATCCGGAAGACTGGTGTTGAAAAGTATCAGGTTAAGCCTTTTATCCGCTGCCTTATCCATTTTGTATCTAACAGGCATTGTTGTTCCAATAATAATGGTTGATTTGCCGGCATCTTCGCTCGAAAAATCCACCCGGTTAACCAATGCAGGTTTTTTATCCTTATCCTCTTGCGGGGCGGTTTCTGCCGGCATGTTTACCTCAGCCGGTTTGATGCTTGATGGGTCTTGCGCAGAAGCAGTTATTTTGTTTTCTTTTGCAAATGATATTTGAAGGCCGTTTCCTTCACGGAATACTTCATAAGGAGTATCCTGTCTTAATGCAATTTCAACCCTGGAAGTATGCCCGTTTTCAGTCAGCTCGGAAGCTTTAATTGACGCAACAATATCGCTGTCCAAGGTCAGAGCGGTTTTGATTTCTCCAAGAGCTGTTTCAGGAAAGTACAGCGCCACCCCTAAAGGCATAGGCTGCTTCACAGAAGTATAAGTCAGCAACCGCTTTGCTTTAATTAATATGGCAAGCGATTCAGAACCCTCTGCCGTGCTGATATCCGTGATGAGATTAAGAGACTCCCCTGCTTCCTGATCTGCCTGCTTTACCGCCTTGCTTGAAACACATCCTGCAAAAAGCATCATCAAAATTATCAGCAGAATCGACAAAGCCCGGATTTTTGAAAATTTCATAATTTTGTAAAACATTTTTTATTCTCCAGACGGTTTCTGAAGTTTAAGTTCCTGTGAATTGATATAATAAGCCGTGCCATTAATTTTGTTAATTTTGGCTTCAAACTGTTTGCCGTTAATATTCATAAAGCTTTTACCGTTGATTTCGGTTATAAAAAAACTTTTACCGTCAACATCGTATATAGAACCCTTATTCACATCCTCAACCGACAGTAAAGGCTCATTAACAATTACCATGTCTTTTAATATCCGGCCTACCCTGCCGCAATTTGTTCCGATAAATGTACCTTCTTCAATGACATATCCCCTGCCGGAAGCCTCTTCCACCATTGCCCTGTTACCGCTTGATGCGTAAATTATCCCCACAAGCTTCAACTGGCTTAAATCCGCCTTTTGCAGGGGGGTGTGTGGAATGCATATCCCTGCTTTTCCCATAGCCTCTCCATCCCCCCCTGCAGCCGGCTTTTCTTCTTTGAATAAAGCAGCGAACGGATCAATCTTTCCTTCAGGATTGTAAAGCATGGTTTTGGTAACAACCGGCTCCGGTTTTAAAACCGCTATTTCTTTAACGGCATTATCCGGTTTTTGGGTTAATAAAGCTACAGGGCTCTTAATTGTCTTTTGAATTTTTGGCTCGGCAATGTTAGAAACACTAATATCCTTTTTAATAACAAGCTGTTTAGTAATCATTTTTGGTTGCCGCGGCGGTTCGGTCTGGTTCCCGCAACCCAAAACCAGAAAAACAGAAAATGATAAGCATGTAGATAAAAGATATTTAAACATAAGTTTCTTTGTAACCGTTTACGGGTTCAGGGTTCAGAGGTTCAGGGATAGTCGGCTTTTAACCGTGAACCGTTGAACTGTGAACCTGAGTAGTTACGTTTTTTTTATTTTTTCTTTTCTCCTGACTTCTCAGGAAGAGCTTCATCGATGAACTTGTAAGTAACGGCGTTGCATGAAGTGATGAGCTCGTCGCTACCCTCCAGCGGGGTCATCTTTATTCCTTCTATATTAACAATTCTTGGTAAACTTGCGATCTTGTCAAAAAAAAGCCCAACCTTGTGATAGTTGCCTGCTACCTGAATCGACACAGGAATTTCAGCATAAAAATCCTTTTTTATTTCCGCTTTTGGCTGAAACAGGAGAAACTCCAAGCCGACAACCTGGCCGGCCTGTGAAATGCCTGCCAGCAAAGCCGGTATTTCCTGTTTTTCCGGTAACGCTTTCATTACAATTCTGTAATCCTTTTCCGCCTTTTCCATATTGTTTCTGAATTTTCCCAGTTGCATTGCATTTATTTTGGCCAAAGCAAGCTGCTGCTCAATCTTATCATAATTCTGGTTTAATTTATCTATTGTCTTGTATTTGGGAATACAACAAAAATATACAAAAGCGCCTATCAAGAGCGTTATGGTACCGCAATATATCAGCATACTTTGTTTCTTTGAAATTTTTTCGACCTTTTTAAAAACAGGCGAAAACAATTCCAATGATATTTTAACCTTTTTCATTTATATTTTGCCCCACCTGCAACGGCGTATTCAAAGGTGTTGTTTCGCATGTAATTTCAAAACTTTTCAGATTTATACTTTTTTTAAATTTTTGTTGTTTTGAGGTTTTCAATTCCACCTTATTAAAAAGCTTTGAGTCCTCAAGACGCGTCATAAAATCGGCCACGGTTTTATTGTCTAAAGCAATCCCCTTAATGTTGACGGTTTTTTCTTTTGTTTCCAGCATGTTCAGCCACATCCGTTTTTCAACGGTTATCGCCGTCATAGCATCGAGCAGACGGACGGCATCTTCACGACTCAACTCAAGATTTTTAATGACTTCTGTCTTCTTTGTCAGCAGTTCCAATTTTTCTTTGATAGATTTTATTTCATTGTTGATCTTATTATATTGGGCCAGCTCCTTTGTGTTTTTATTTATTCTGGTATTCAAATCCTGTATCTTGCTGTTTAATCTGATATTATAATAGATCATAATCAGAGTGACCAATAAAAAAGATAGCAGAAAAACGGAGATCTGACGTCGTATATTCTCCTTTTTACGTGCAACACGAAATGGCAGAAGATTAATTCGTATCATTTGTCATCAATTTTTCTAATTGCCAGGCCCATGCTGATGGCGGCCTGAGGGGCTATTCGTTCAAGGTATGAAATACCAAGATTTTTTTTATTTATTTGAATATTTTTAAAGGGATTAATTATTTCCACTTCAGACAATGTTTCTACGGCCAGAAGTTCGCGAAATTCTTTAATGTAAGATCCCCCGCCGCTTAGTATAATCCTTTTTATCTTATTATCAGGGTATGCGGAATAAAAAAAGTCAAGCGCGTGCCTTATTTCATCGCACCAGTCATCTACTACCGATAAAATAATTTCTTTTAGATCATCAGGTGAAATTCTGTCCGGCTGATTGCCGTATTTAAGCTGTTCGGCTTCCTCGTAGGAACAATCAATAAGCGAAACGATTTTCCTGTTTATCATACTGCATCCAAGTGTCACGTCTCTAATGAATAAGAAAGAATTACCCTTCAGTATATTCAATGAGGTCTTGCTTGCGCCGATATCAATAAGAGCGATGTTTTCATCTTTAAAAGCATAATTTAGTTCAAAGATATTTTGCAGCGCAAAAGCATCGATATCTATTACACAGGGATTAAGTCCGGCCATCTGAATAAGATTGACATAGTTGTTGATAATCTCCTTTTTGACTGCGACAAGAAGCACATACATCTGATTCGGGTTGTTTTCAGCCGTTCCAAGTATCTGGTAATCAAGATTAACCTCACTTATATCAAACGGAACATACTGCTCTGCCTCAGAATTAATAGATTTATGAAGTTCATCTTCCGTCATTGTTTGAACGCTGATCTTCTTTACAATTACAGAAAGCCCCCCGATTGATACGGCGACATTCTGTGTCTTGAAACCGTTTTCGTTAAAGAGTTTGCGAATTGAAGCTGCAGTTTTGTCGGCATCCTTAATAACCCCTTCTTCGATAGCGCCATGGGCAATATCCAGCATTCCGAAATGCTCCAGGGTATGCCCGCTTTTTGTTTCTACAATTTCACTGGCTTTTAAAACCTTGGAACCTATGTCCAAGCCAACAAGATGTGATGTTTTTTTGAATAACATAATGTGTTCTTAACTACCAAATATCTTCTTTTTATCGGAAAGCCCAAAACCTAATGCCAAAAGAATTTTTCGTTTGGTTTCCATTCGGCACTTCATGCCTTTTTCTATGCGAGCAATAGTAATCGGCGAAATATTTGCTTCCCTGGCGAGTTCGGATTTACTCATCATAAGAGATTCTCTAATTTCTTTTAAGGAATTCTTGCTCATAGATGTAACCCTCTATAACTTTATTGTTTCTTAAATTAAAAAACGTATTGCATCTTTTAAATAGGTTGCAGAATAAAGATTTCTCGTTTCACTCGAAATGACAGGCTAAAGGAACTTTTTACGAGTTTATTATTTTTTATTAAATCGTCATAATCAAGTCAAGCTAATTATGCATAATTATACATCTTTTATCTATAATTATGCATAATTAGCTTATATTGTGTTGTTTTTATTTTAGCCCCTATATATTGCATTATTTCGCCCCCAACCATATTCCACGGCAAAGCTGATGGTCTCTGACCTGGCCTGAACAACTGGATTTTCCATGCTATAATAAAGGTTTAGCCTTGACTTTAATAGTCCGTGTCCATTATATGAATACTGGACACGAAGTGAAGCTTGCGCTCATACTGAAATACTGGGGAATTGAGGGATAAGATGGGAATTCATCTAATCAACGAATCATCGAAGCGGATAGAGAGCCGATGATACGCTTACTTGAATTTGTGGGAAGACCCTTTATAGTTGCTGTCGAAGAATCCGGCAGAATTATACTGCTTTTAATTTCCGCAATCACATGGATGTTGCGCCCGCCGTTTCGTTTACGTATTATTTTTAAGCAGATGGAGTTTGTTGGAGTAAACTCCATCTTCGTTGTTTTGATAACAGGAGTATTTACCGGCATGGTGTTTGCCCTTCAATCGTATTATGGTTTCAAAATGTTCGGGGGGGAAAGCCTGGTCGGCGCAACCGTTGCCTTGGGTGTAACACGCGAATTAGGGCCTGTTTTTACCGCCTTAATGGTTACGGGACGCGTGGGTTCGGCAATGACAGCCGAACTGGGAACCATGAAGGTTACAGAGCAGATTGATGCTTTGCATAGCATGTCGGTCAATCCGATTCAGTATCTTGTGATGCCGCGCATAGTTGCCGCAATACTTATGCTGCCTGTTTTGACAATAGTATCCGATTTTGTAGGCATTCTCGGCGGCTATTTTGTCGGCGTAGAGTTACTGAAAATCAATTCCGGAATTTTTGTAGCTAAAATTGTTGAATTTGTCGATCTTGAAGATATTTTTAACGGTCTTATCAAAGCGGCATGTTTTGGGCTGATACTTTCCCTGATAGGATGTTATAAAGGAATTCGCACAACCGGCGGAGCCGAAGGGGTTGGGAAGGCGACAACCCAGTCGGTAGTTCTGTCATCGGTAACAATCTTTATCAGCGATTATTTTCTTACGTCATTTATGTTCTAAAACTTATTTCCCCTTTAAGGGGAGCAAAGGGACCCTAAAGCCCCCTTCAAAGGGGGACTTTAAAGACTTTTTTAGAGAACTTTGGACTGTATAGTTCTAATGATCGAACTTATAAAAGTATGTAAATCATTTAAAGGCCAAAAGGTTTTAGACAATCTTGATCTTAAGATTGAGCCTGAGAAGATTACCGTTATTATAGGCAGAAGCGGCGGCGGCAAAAGCGTTCTTTTAAAACATATTATGGGCCTTATTAAACCTGATTCAGGCCAGGTGCTTGTTAACGGCATTGATATTTCAAAGCTAAACGATAAGGAGCTTAACGAAGTTCGAAAAATATTCGGAATGCTTTTCCAGGACGCAGCGCTTTTTGATTCAATGACGGTTGGAGAAAATGTTGCATTTCCGCTCAAAGAGCATACAAAATTATCTAAAAAGGAAATCGATAAAGTCGTAGAAGAAAAATTATTAAAGGTTGGTTTAAAAAATGTAACGCACAAGATGCCTTCCGAGCTGTCAGGAGGAATGCGAAAGCGTGTCGGGCTTGCAAGGGCTATCGCGCTTAATCCTAAAATTGTGCTGTTTGACGAACCCACAACCGGTCTTGATCCTATTATGTGCGAAAGCATTGACGACCTTATTATAAATACACAGCGCCACACAAATGCGACCTTTGTAGTTATCAGTCACGATATCGGATCTACTTTCAAGATTGCACATAAGGTGGCCGTGTTGTATGAAGGAAAGATTATAAAAACAGGAACTCCCGAGGAAATACGATCATCAAATAATCCTGTAATTAAACGATTCATCAGCAGGGAAACCGAAAAAGCATGTCAAACTTAACTGTTGAAGCAAAAGTAGGTGTTTTTGTAGTAGTCGGCATTGTCATCCTGACATATATGTCGATGCAGGTTGGAGGACTGAGCTTTAAAAGAGCAAAGGGATATGATGTTAATGTATATTTTGACTCTGCAACAGGTCTTGCAGAGGATGTTCAGGTAGAAATTGCCGGCGTGGAGATCGGCAGGGTTCGTAAAATTTCTCTGGAAAACGGAAAAGCGCTGGTTGTTTTAAGGATTAATCCCAATGTAAGGCTGACAAAGGATGTAAAGGCTGTTATCAGAACCAAGGGTATTCTGGGCGATAAATATGTTGAACTTGTCCAGGGATCACCTTCTGCTCCCCCGCTAAAAGAGGGTGACAGGATTGTCAAAACCGTCCCAACAACGGACATGGATACCCTTATAATTACCCTGGGAGAGGTAGCAAAAAACATCAACAGGCTTACAAATTCCCTTGCGAATGTTGTCGGCGGCGAAAAGGGCGAGGCTTCACTTAACTCTATCGTTGAAAATGTTAGAGAAATGTTTGAAACCTTAAATAAAACCGTTCAGAAAAACAACGATGACGTCACAAACATAATTGCCAACCTGTCCGAGTTTTCAGAAACATTAAACAAAATAGGAAATACTAACAGGGATGACATTCGCGGCATAATATCTAATGTGCGCAAAGCCTCTGAAAAAATGGAAGGGCTGGTTGCCGGCATTAACGATATTACGTCCAAGATTAACCAGGGCAAGGGCAGCATCGGGAAACTGGTAAACGAGGAAGAAACAGTTGATAACTTAAACAAAGCCCTTGCGGGTCTTAAAACAATTACAGATAAGATCAACAGCGGTGAAGGATCGATCGGAAAGCTGATTAATGAAGACGAAACAGTAGAAAATATTAATACCTCTCTTGTCAGCATAAATGATTATCTCCAGAAACAGGACGAATATAAAACATATCTTGATTATAGAGGAGAATATCTTTTTGACAGTGATGAAGTTAAATCTTATCTTTCGCTTCGCATTCAACCCAAGGAAGATAAATATTATCTGCTTCAAATATTAGACGATCCAAGCGGAAAAGAAAAAGTAACAGATACCACACTGGCAAACGGGACTACTACACGTACAGTGGAAAACGACAAGGATGCGCTCAAGTTTTCAGCACAGATAGCAAAGCGATACTATGACATCGGCTTGCGCGGCGGTCTTTTCGAGTCTACCGGTGGCGTCGGCCTTGATTACTATCTCTTCAGTGACCGTTTGACCTTCTCACTCGAAGCCTTTGATTTTGATCCTGACAGAAACGCACACCTGAAATTCAAAGCCGACTATAGACCGTTTAAACATATCTATATAACCTCAGGATTTGATGATTTTATAAGTGATGAAGGAAAAGAGTCCTTTTTTGTCGGAGCCGGAATCAGCTTTGCAGATGATGATATTAAAAGTCTTTTATCAGACATCCCGATTCCTAAATAAAAGATAATATATAACCCGCCGCATTTTAATAAATATGATTTCCAAGCCTTTAGATGAAAAAGTCAAACCATTCAAACTGGTAAAGTATTTCACCTTTACAAGCCTGATATTAATCTTTTTAGGGATACTGATTCTCGCGGGTCTCAACAATCACTGGTCAAGGATGATGCAGCTCAAGAAGAGTGAAGACTATGCCAGGCTTCTTGTAGCAAATCTTAATCATCAGGTTTATATGAAATTTTACCTTCCTCTTTCCATAACACACCAGAAAGTAATCCGGCTCAGCGAAGAAAAACATTATAAAAGAATGGATATGATCGTCAAAAGCACTTTACATGGCTTCAATGTAGAAAAGGTAAATATTTATAATAAGAATAACACAATCATTTACAGTTATGATCAAAAATTGATAGGTTCCGACAATATCGGAGGCAAAGGGTATCTGAGTGCTCTTTCAGGCGCATCAACATCAAAACTGATTCAAAGAGGCAACTTTTTTCAGATCCTGTTTGAATTTCCCCGGGATGTTAAATTGATTACATTTGCTCCATTGCGCACGGAAGAGCCTTTACCGACGTTAACAAGGCAGGTTTTCGGTGTTTTTGAAATCGTTCAAGACATATCAGAAGATTTTAAAACAATTTTTCAATTCCAGATATTAGCTATTATCACAATTACCCTGATTATGGGAGCTCTGTTTTTGGCTCTTTTCTTTGTGGTCAAAAGGGGAGAGGCAATTATTGAAAACAGAGCCCTGGAAAGGCTGCAGCTTAAGGAGCAATTAACTAAAGCGCGGCATCTGTCTTCGTTGGGAGAGATGGTGGCGGGTGTCTCCCATGAAATCCGAAATCCATTAGGGATCATCAGGAGTTCAGCCGATCTTCTAAAGAAAAAAATGAACCATTTTGATCCTTCGAGCACTATTCCGGATATAATTTTAGAAGAATCGGATCGACTGAATAATATAATAACAGATTTTTTAAATTTTGCGAAACCTAAAATGCCGAATCTTACCCCGTGCCGTGTTGAAGAAGTGCTTGACAGAAATATTACCTTTCTTGCATCACAGATAGAAAAACAGGGCTATATAATTAATAAGCATTATGATAGTAATCTTCCGGAAATAATGGCCGATTCCGCCATGTTATATCAGGCATTCCTTAACATATTGATAAACTCCATGCAGGCCATGCGAGGTGGCGGAAAAATAGATATTCAGCTTACTTCAAAGGATAACTCAGTAACAATTACTTTTGAAGATGAAGGGGAAGGTGTGCCAAAAGATGTTATGGAAAAGATATGGGAACCTTTTTTTACTACAAAGGAAAAAGGGACAGGCCTGGGCCTGGGCATTGTAAAAAACATTATCAAAATGCATGAAGGAAGCATCCGGATTGACAACAAACCTGCGCATGGAGCCTGTATTACAATTGAATTGCCGGTTCACAGGGCAATATGAAAATAATAACTCTGTGCTCTAGATTCTTAAACCGCGACCTTATAACCCTGAACCGTGAACCATTGAAAAGATGAACATCGAACATCGAACGTCCAACATCGAATTTTGAATGATGATGTCGCTTTGCTTCTCAATTTGGGGAAATAACAACCTCTGAACCTTGATGGATTCGTAAAAAGTCATTTATGAGCGAGATTGAGCAGTTTTGGAAAAAGATTCAGATTGAGCCTGACGTTAAAAATTGCAAGCTGTTTGAGGCCGTTAGGCCGAGTTCTTGCAATTTAGACAGGATTAATCTGAATCCCAAAAATGCTCACGGAGCGAATAAATCGTACTTTTTACGAATTCATCAACCCTGAACAAGGTATAATAAATGGAAACCATTCTAATCGTAGATGATGAAAAAAATTATCCGCCCATATTAAGCGCTGTGCTGGAAGAAGAAGGTTTTGCAACCTTAACCGCTAATAGCGGTCGAGAGGCGCTTGAAATTCTGAACAACTCTGATGTTGACCTTGTTTTAACCGATATGAAAATGCCTTCAATGGACGGCATGGAATTGCTTGAAAGGATCAAGACCAAAAATGCCGATCTTCCGGTCATAATGATGACTGCTTACGGCACAGTAGAAAGGGCGGTGCAGGCAATGCAAAAAGGGGCTTATAACTACATTCTTAAGCCTTTTGATAATGAAACTCTGGTTATTTATGTGAACAAAGCAGTTTCAATGTACCGCGTAATCAAAGAAAACAGGTACCTGCGTGATGCTGTAAAATTAAAGTACAGTTTCAGCAATATAATCGGCAAAAGCAAGACAATGCAGGATGTTTTTGAGATAATCCGTAAAGTTGCGCCAACCAATGCAACCGTCTTGATCGAGGGTGAAAGTGGCACAGGGAAAGAGCTGGCAGCAAAAGCCATTCACTTTAACAGTCCGAGGCGTGGCAAACCTTTTATTGCCGTAAACTGCAGCGCGCTTGCTGAAAATCTTCTTGAAAGTGAACTTTTCGGCCACGAAAAAGGGGCATTTACCGGTGCCATAGCAATGAAAAAGGGGCGGTTTGAAATGGCTGATGAGGGAACGCTGTTTCTGGATGAAATCGGCGAGCTTTCACAAAGTCTCCAGGTAAAACTATTACGGGTTCTTCAGGAAAAGGTTGTTGAAAGGGTCGGCGGAGTTAAGCCGCTTTCCGTCAATATCCGTATCATTGCCGCCACGAATAAACAGTTAAAAGAAGAGATGGAGCAGGGCCGCTTCAGGGAGGACCTGTTTTACAGATTGAATGTAGTAAATATTGTCCTGCCGCCTCTGAAACAACGTATAGATGATCTCCGGCTTTTAATTGATCATTTTATAAAAAAATATGCTGATGAACACGACTCGGATACTCCTGTTAAGGGTCTTGATAATGAAGTTGAACGTCTTTTTAACAATTACAACTGGCCCGGAAATGTTCGGGAGCTGGAAAATGTTATTGAAAGGGCGATGATTATGTGTCCTGCTGAAATCATCAGGGTGTCCGATCTTCCCAGGGATTTCAGGAATAATGTTGACAGTTCAATGTATCTTGACGGGATACCCAACAATGCAACATTATATAAGACTCTTGCTCTGGTTGAAAAAAATATGATCAAAAGGGCTTTGAAGCTCACAAATAATGTTCAGTCCAATGCTGCTGAACTTCTCGGAATCGGCAAAAGCGGCCTGAGCAAAAAAATAAGCAGACACGAACTGTCTCAGGATATAGTTGAGTAGTCGAGTTGGGAAAAGAAAAATAAAAAACGCTGTCAGTTTCCAAATGGAAATCAAGCGTTTCTAAATGGAAACAAATTTTGGTAATAATAAATAGTTTATAAGAGCAAGAAATCTTTATGAGGAATACAACCTATTGATAATTCAACAATAAAGGAATTGGGTATATTGGTCATACAACTTGGCATGCAAGTTGCTTAACTAATAGATAACCTGATAATTTTTTCATCTGTTTTTCTCCTTAACGGCCAAGCATACCTCCCATGTTTGGCCGATTTTTTTTGTTCATTAACCATTTATTCTTTCCCTTGCGAGTTCAATATAGATTGAATCAGTATAGTCGGAAATAATCTTCTTAAAAGCTGCTATGCTTTTCTCGTTCTCACCCATTGTTGCATAAAGCCGGCCAAGATTGAAAAGGGCCTGATCCTTCATGATAGCGCCTGATTGCGAAACAATCATTTCAAAATAGTTCACTGCGGCCTTGTAATCCTTTTTTGCTTCACAATTGTAACCTGTTCCGCTAAGAATAAATGTGTTAATCGATGGGTAATTTTTAAAGTCTTGTAAAGATTTATTATACAAGGCTGTTGCCTTTTCATAATCGCCCGCATTGTAACAAATATTGGCATATATAAGCCTCACAAGTTTTGCGGCATCTCTTCTTGAATATTTTTTTATAATAAAATCAAAATTCTGACTAATATTCTGGTAAGCCTTTTCAGGTCCACTATCTTTTACAATAAAATTATATCCGATTACAGCCTGGTCCAACAAGGCAAATGCCGTGTTTTCAGCTTTATTTGAAAAATACCGAATCCCTGAAACAACGATTATAAGCAATGCAACTACACCTAAGGCAAATGATATTTGAACCTTATATTTTATCGCAGATTCTAATAATCTGGATGAAAAGCTTATAAATTCATCAGGTCCTTTTAGCAGTTGTTTTCTGGTTACCCTTTTCTTAGCCATATTGCTCCTTTAATATTTGATTAATTCGTAAAAAGCTATGTTATGCCACCATGTGTCACTGCAAACGGAAATAATTTTTGTGTAATGAGCTTCAGGTATGATTAAATTTAAAACAGGGAATTGTCTGAACGTATTAGAAATCGTTGAGAAAGAACTTGGTCACGATATTGTTATTTATAAAAAATCATCGGATTATCACAATTATTATTTTGATTATGGCCTGTTCTTTCTTTACGATTTCTTATACGTGAGTTTTTCCTGGTTTAAATTTAATTATACATGGAGCGGCGGTTGCTAAAAACCGGTTTTTTTAATCACCAAACCAAAGACTGGTGTATCCACCCCCTGTCTCCATCAGCATGCTGAATATTAATCCACTCACCTTTTTGTTTAATAACCTTAAACGGAATTCCTTTCTCAACATAAAATAATATCTTATTGTTTAAGCCCGGCCCTGATCGGATGTTGCACTTTACATTGTTTGTGATAACAGATAAAGTTTTATTGACAAGTGATTTATGCACCCACCCTTCATCATTTTCAAAATCACGAAAAAAGTACCATGGGCCTGATTTTTTTATAACCACAATGGGATAATATTTTTCAACTTTCCATAAGATATCATAATCAGCGCCCGGCCCGGAACGTATGTTGGCAACCGATGACGTCACGGTTAAGCGTTCAGCAAGGGCAATGCTACTAAATATTATGCAAAAAAATATCGCTGCAACTATATATCTCAAGTTTTGCATAGTGCTCTTTAGTTAATCCCTATAATCTTTCCTCCCTGATACACACAAAAACACACAATCCATGCAAGAGACGTGCTGTATAGAATAGAGAAAAGCATCCACTTAAAGGCCCCGGTTTCCCGCCAGATAGTTCCCATTGTGGCAATACATGGAAGATACAAAAGAACAAAGAGCATCATTGAAAAAGCGGAAAGAGGGGTCATGTTGGATTTGACAAGAGCACTCTGAAGAGCATCGGGCTCTTTTTCAACGGCATAAAGTATGCCCATCGAGCTGACAACGATTTCCTTTGCCACAACACCGGTAAGAAGGGCCACACTCCCGCGCCAGTCTATTCCCAGAGGCGCAAACAGAGGAGCAATGCTCTTGCCGATTTTTCCCATAAAAGATTTTTCCGTCTTTTCCGCTCTCCGGGCCATTATAAGTTTTGCTATGGCCATATCCTTTTTTTTCTCAATTACATCTCTCTCAGATTTACCGGCAGCCGTAATTTCTGCCTCATATAAAGCTTCTACCCTGACAATTTCTGAAGCATAATCTAAAGAATACCGTATGTTCGCTGGAAATGCCGAAAGCACCCAAATAACAATGGAACCAACAAGTATCACGCCTCCTATCTTCTTTAAGAATATCTTGCCACGATCCCACATGTGAATCAACAGGCTACTGATCATGGGCGCTCTGTATGGAGGCAGCTCCATTACAAACGGAGCATCAGCCCCTTTTAACAGAGTAGTCCTGAACAATCGTCCGGATACAACGGAAATTATTATTCCGACAAGATAAACTGCAAATATTACCGTGCCGGCTTTTGCGCTGAAAAAGGCTCCGGCAAGAACTATATAAATAGGCAGTTTAGCCGAACAGGACATAAAGGGCGTAATAAGAATGGTAAGAATGCGGTCCTTTTCGCTCTCAAGAGTTCGGGCAGCTACTACAGCAGGAACATTGCAGCCAAATCCCATAAGCATCGGTATAAAAGACTTTCCATGAAGACCGATAACATGCATTATTCTATCCATTAGAAAAGCCGCTCTTGCCATATAGCCTGTATCTTCAAAAATGGCTATACAGAAAAAAAGAATTAGAATATTAGGCAGGAAAATTATAACGCTCCCTACTCCGGGAATTATTCCATTTACAATGAGCTCTTTCAAAACAGAGTCCGGCAGCAGGTTATTCATCCCTATGGCAAAAAGAGTAACCACCCTGTCGATCCACTCCATAGGATAGGCTCCCACAGAAAAGGTAAGCTGAAACATAGCCCAGATAAATAGAATAAAGACAGGGAAACCTAAATACCGGTGCGTTAAAAAAAAGTCGATATTTCTGGATATATCAACACGATTTTGCGATGAACTTGTAAGCGTCTTCTTTATTATCCCGGCAATAAAACCATACCGTTCATCGGTCATAACTATTTCAGGGTCATCATTAAAACGATCCATGAGGTGCGCGCGAAGCGCCTGAACCTCCTGAAGCAGATCATTCCTTTTGTCACCTGCCTTCAGGAGAATCCGTTCCGTTACGATTTTATCATTTTCAAGAAGTTTTATTGCCGTCCATCTCAAATTATAGGCAAGCTTTGCCTTAACTTTATTTTCAATAAAATCTTGAAGCTTAATAATCGCGTTTTCAATATCCTTGCTATATTTGACCTTGCGTTTTTGCTGTATTTCTGCTGTTGACCCGGCAAGCTCAATGGCCTTTGTTAAAAGTGTATCAATCCCCTCATTTTTATTGCCCACTGTAAATACTACAGGCAGGTCAAGCAGTTCGGAAAGCTTTTCAGCATCGATTTTGGTCCCCTTTGTCCGGGCAACATCCGCCATATTAAGGGCAAATATAACCCTGCAATCAATTTCTCTTAACTGCGTCGCAAGATAAAGGCTTCGTTCCAGGTTGGATGCATCAATAATATCGATTACCACATCCGGACTTTCTTCAAGGACAAAATCCCTTGCGATTATCTCCTCGATGGAAAATGGCGTTAAACTGTAAGTTCCGGGAAGATCGACAATTTTAAGATCATAACCGTATTTGCTGATTAACCCCTCTTTTTTTTCAACCGTTACCCCCGGCCAGTTCCCAACCTTCTGCCTGGTTCCGGTAATATTGTTAAATATTGTTGTTTTGCCTGAATTCGGGTTACCTGCAAGAGCTATAGTTATACTCTTTTCATGCATTATAAAAAATCCTGTTTAACATCATCGACTGTTATTTGGGCAGCCTCTTCAACGCGAAGGGATATATGATAGCCCTTTACTATCAATTCAAGCGGATCTTTAAGGGGCGCATATTTTTCAACATATACCCGGGTTCCCTTAAGAAAACCCATTTCTCTTATCCTTCTTTGCAAAACGCCAGTACCGCCCATGGCGGATATTATTCCGCTTTGCCCCGCTTTCATTTCACTCAACAGCATATTCAACTCTCCGTATTAGCTCCGTGTTATCATTGGTGGTTTCGCAAAAAGCCTAAACCGGGCAACAAAGTATTTTCTGCGACAGGCCGCGCCCCAATACGTAACGATTGCAATCTATTGCAATAACCACCGGCCCCTTCCCGATATTTGTGATCACATCTATTGTATCTCCGATCTTCAAACCCATTGACAATAAACGCATGCGCGCGGCTGTGTTACCTGTAAAATCTTTGATAACAAGCTGTTCACCCTGTTTAGCCATAACAAGCGGTATTGTCTGTTTTCGCTCTTTAAGACATTGAGAGCATATACCATAAATCTCCATCTTGTGCTGAAGCATGTGAAAATCATGGTTTTCGGCTATCTGTACCTGCAAAAGCTCAAGCCGCTTATCGTTAAACTCAATAATTCTTCTACATTTTGTGCAGATCATATGATCATGGTGCTGGCATAAATGTCTGTGTTCATACCTCACAAGCCCATTATCAAACTTATTTGCCTGAGCAAAACCAAAGCGGCACATAAGTTTTATGGTGTCTCTTACAAAATCGGGCTCAAAATGAAATTCCTTGTCCTCAAGAATCTGAACCAGTTCGCCGATGGTAACGTGGCGTTCTGTTTTCAAAAAAACGTCAAGGATCTTGAATCTGTCCTCAAAATTATCAACAAGCTCCTGCTTAAAAAGCTTTTCAAACTGCTGTTTTTCCTGATTGTGGATCTGTTTCATGTTTGTTCTATGATAAATTCTTAAAAAGTCATTTTGGAATTGGCATTATAAAACTTCGATCAGCACATCTACCTGCTCAACCCCGGTATGTCGTATGTAGTGCATGAGCCGGATGAACATTGCCTTGTCTTAACGCCTCCCTCTTGACCTTTGCCTGAACCACTGCTCATGGAATAGTTGGTTGTGCTGATAACTCGCTCAAATTCCTCGGACTTACATTTAGGACATCTAAGCTCAAGCTCTTCATCTTGACTCATTACAAGCAGCTCAAAATATTCCTGGCATTTTAAACATTTAAATTCATATATCGGCATAGCTACTCTCCTTTAAAATATATCTGGAGTCCATTGATTAATGTATCGCCTAATTGCCTCTTTAACTTTAAGGGCATTATCCATAGCAGTTCCAGTGCTGTTATCGATAACGATTTCAGCCTCCGGGTTTTCTTCGTATTCGACATCCACTCCGATTACAGGCCCCAGATCTTCGAACTGAGGCCCTCTTTCTTTTCGTTCCAGCGCCCGATGATACATTTGTGCTGCCACCAGACCTTTCTCGCGTTTAGATTCCCTTTCAATACAGATTGAAAGAGGGCATCTGACCATCACCTCTATAAACCGTTTGATCTTTTTTCTCGCTGTTTCCCGGTATGATCGTTTGTGGGCGGTCGCATCTATGACTACATTGGTTCCGTTTTGTACACGTTCTGTTGCAAAATCAACCAGTTTCCCATAAACAAAATCACGTTCTTTGTCCGTATATTCAGGATTCCTGACATACTGCCTTCGTATAGCATCCATCTCAAGGCGTTCGCATGTTATACCATAATCAGTCAACATATCAAAAACAAGTTGCGACAGCCTGCTTTTTCCGGAGCACGGAAGTCCGGTGAACCAGACAGCCCATCCTTTATTCGAGGTATCGGTTGATTTCATTTATATTCACTGTTTCTGTCGCCAAAATGTTTCTTGTAAAGTTAAAAAGCTTTTTGCGTATATCTGCGGGATGATTTGGATACCATTCAGGGGAAGCTATTACAAGACATCTGAAAGCATAAAAGGGTTGTATGACTTTAAAGATTTCCTGATCTTTTGTCTTTTCCAAATAGGCAGTCATAAAAATATCATGCAGTTTTTTGTAGTGACCATCTAATTTGCCATGCTTTAGTAGAGAATAGAGCAGATAATTGATACTCAATGTGGAAACATCATCTGCTGCCTCTCCGTATTCTCCTCTGCTTCTGTCAAATGTAGAAAAATCTGTCCCTTTTCTAAATTTTATATTCCATGGGTGAAAATCTCCATGTTCACGGCAAAGGCGATGGGTATACTGTTTTAGCTTCCAGCGCCATTCAACACAACGTTTTTCAATATCACAAAAAGCAGTGCCTGGGGAAAAATTATAATTTTTTGGATATCCATCGATAATACCCATTATGCATTCGCCATGCCCTATATGCTCTCTAATTTTTCTTGTATAAAGATCCGGTTCATCTTTTTTTTGGCTGTGAATCTCTGCCAGATACTCGCCAAGCACCCTTGCTCTTTCCATATCAAGATCTGTTAGAGGCTCATTATTAAGGCGTTTTAAATCCAAATAATAGTCGGTTCCCTCGACCTTTTCTGTCAGCAGAAAATAGATATTTGCGTCACGAACAGAACGAGCCAGCCCTTGGGTGTTAAAATATCCGATATCAAGGGGATGAGCGTGTTTAGGAAGGCGCTGGCCGGCATCATACTGAAACATCAAAACATTAGCCCGGTCCCACAGGTACTGGTGGCCGTATTTATCCTTTCGCATTGTAGAAAAGACTACCGATCTATCTTGACCTTCTTTACTAAAGGTAACCAGAAATGTATCACCATATCCTAGCTTTTTTATTGTATCAGTAAAGGTCCCGAGCTTTTTGACTCTAAGAACTTCAAGTTTTCCACCAAAACGTTCTTCAAGGTATTTCTTTAGTGATTCGGTCTTGATAGGTATTGTTTCCATTGTTTCCTTTCCTTACCAGAGCATTAAAGCCGGCCGGAATATTAATGATAATCACAACTCACCGTTCTTGCAAGCCCATTGCCGGGCTCGAATTAAAGAAAGGCGATATGCCTGAAGCGGATTAACCGCAAGAATATATTGCACAACAATAGGGATATGTAAAGTTTCTTGCGCAGGTGTTGCAATAAAGCAGTATCTTATGTTATGAAAGTATGATTAGCGGACATTTAGAGACCTTTGCAAAACGCCCCGTCCGCTTGCGGCGGGAAGTTTCATATCTTAACAAGGAGCCATTGCATGAAAATATTTACTTCAGGATCCCTGGCTTATGATTATATAATGGATTTTCCAGGAAAATTTGAGGATCATATATTACCTGAGAAAATACATATTATAAATGTATGCTTTACGGTTAACGGCATTACCGAGAAATTTGGAGGCACGGCAGGAAATATTGCTTATAGCCTTTCCCTGTTAGGAGAGAAGCCGCTAATCTTAGCAACTGCTGGTAAAGATTTTGACGACTATGAAACCTGGCTGCGTCAACATAACCTTTCAACTGCAGGAATTCGGAAAATTCAGGAAGAATTCACTGCAGGCGCTTATATTACAACGGACAAATCAGATAACCAGATTACAGGCTTTAACCCCGGAGCAATGAAATACCCCTCGCTCTATAATTTTGACGAAATTAAGCAGGAAAAAGCGATTGCAATTATAGCTCCGGGCAACATCGAAGACATGATAAGCTACAGCAGCACTTACAAGAAATACAGCGTGCCGTATATCTTTGACCCTGGACAGACTATTCCCGCACTGTCAGGAGACCAGATGGCAGATATAATTACCGGCTCCGAAATGTTGATATCAAATGACTATGAGCTGGAACTGATAAAGAAAGCTACTAAACTTGAAAGTTCAGATCTTCTTAAAATGACAAAGTGTATTATTACAACCCTGGGCGAAAGCGGCTCGATAGTCTATTTTCAGGGCCAGGAGACAAAAATACCATCAGCAAAAGCAAGTGTTTTGTCTGACCCTACAGGTGCGGGCGATGCCTACCGTGCAGGAATGATTAAGGGTATGGTAACTGAAAAAGATCTGATAACTTCCGCAAAGATGGGAGCAACATGTGCCAGTTTTTCGGTCGAGCACCACGGCACCCAGGAGCATAAGTTCACACAGGAAGATTTCTGGAGCCGTTATAAAACCAACTTTTAAAGAAGCTTAAAAGGGGTCAAGCTTCCATTACAGGCAATGTTATCACAAATCGCGCGCCTTGGCCATCAGAGTGTTTAAGTATTAACTTGCCGCCGTGTTTCTGTATAATTTCGTGGCAAATGTATAACCCAAGACCTGTTCCCTTGCCCACCTCTTTTGTAGTAAAAAACGGTTTAAAGATATCCTGTCGATGAGATTCTGAAATGCCCGGGCCGTTATCTTCGCACTCAAAAACAACCTGCTTTGTATCATTATCAAAGCGGGTTGTAAGCGATATTAGTCCTTTTTTCCCTTCAACAGCCTGAATTCCATTTTTAATAATGTTCATTGCTACCTGGCCTAAATTGGCAAAATTTCCCCGGACATCCGGCAAATCCGGATCATAATTTTCAAGTATTTCTATATCGCGTTCCTTATACTGATTATATAGTATCCTTAAAGCATCCTGTATTACCGAATTTAGATTGACAGCTTCCTCATATGTTTGAGTCTGCCTGGAAAGCCCCAAAAGGCTTGCAACTATCGACTTTGCTCTGCCCAGCTCTTTGTCTGCAAACCTGAGATCATCTATCAGATACTGGTCCAAAAGCTTACTGTCATCCAGTTGAGATAGATCCTCTATTGTGGATTGCACAAGGCTTGTAACACTTGCAAGCGGATTATTCAGCTCATGGGCGGTCCCTGCCACCAGTTGTCCGATTGCGGCGAGACTTTCAGAACGTATCAGTTGTTCCTGTGTCCGTTCTTTTTCAGACAAAGCCTCTTGAAGAGCGAACGTCCTTTCTTTAACCTTTTTTTCAAGGTTTTTGTTAAGATCATCAATCAGTTTGTAAGAGTGCGCATTTTCAACTGCCAGAGCGCACTGGCTGGCAAGTGTTTCAAAAAGATCCATGTCCTCAGGTGTAAAAAGATCTCCAGAAAGCTTTTCACCAAGCACAATAAAACCGTTTAATCTTTTTTCAAAAATCATTGGAAGAACTATCTGGGCATATAGCCTCTCCATATCTGAAAGCACATCCTGGATATCAGGCTCGCCTGATCTATGTAGAAGTTTTTTCCTTATAATCGGCTGTTTTTCCCTTTTAACATATTGAATAAGAAAATCACTACCGGTCATTGATATAGAACTTACAAAATTACAATATTTCCCCCGAGCCGCAAAATGTTTGCAACCAGATTCCGATAAATCGCATAAAAACAGGCCGCAGTAGTCGACCTTCATTACATTTACAACCGTATCCATAAGAAGCTTGGCAATTCCATCAAGATTAAGAACAGAGGCTATCATCCGGCTTACATCTTTGATGGTTTTTTGATAATCATATTTTCCTTTTGAAAAGATGTTATCTATCACCCCCTGTATTTTTGCTTTTAGAGGCCCGATTGCAAAGGCAATCAAAAGAAAAAAGAGCAGATGAAAAAATATTGAATCGGAAAAGTCAAAATCCGTAAAAAGCCTGTTTGCGAAAAGAATAATAAGAGCATATATGCAGGTAAGCAGCGCTGTTATCAGCGAGTAAACCAGGCTCTTTTTGATAAGTATCCCCATATCGAGCAGATCATGCTTAAAAAGGCCTGTTGCAAAAACAACAAGAGGAATAAAGGTAAATATCCAACCCCAGAGGGGCTGGCTTTGGAATAACCCCTGGAAGGGGATGAAACTGCCTTGCCTCCTGAGGGGGCAAGGATGAGTTGTCCCAAACTCTGATTAAAATAATTTTTGCTGTCGTTCTTCTTTACGTTCTTTGTCCTCTTGATATTTTACATATTTTCGGATCATTTCTGAATCCAAACCGACTGTATCAACACAGTACCCTCTGGACCAGAAATGATTGCCCCAATAGGGCTTTTCTTTGAGATGGCGAAATTTGTTCAGTATTCTTATTGCTGTTCTACCTTTGACCGTTCCAACATAATCTGATATTGATTCTTTCGGAGGAACCATTACCAGAATATGTACATGATCTATGCGAACATTTAATTCTACGATTTCACACTTCAATTGCTCTGAAAATACCCTGATACAGTTGTTGACCTCATCAGCTATTTCCCCCGCTATGACTCGGTATCTGTATTTCGGAGTCCAAAGCATATGATACTGGCAATGCCAAATGGTTTGTGATAGTTTTCGAAAACGACTCATTTGTTACTCCTTTCCTGATGCTGTTGGGACAACTCAGGTCTGGATGTAACAATGGGTCGTTCAAAAGGCAAAGCCAATGAACTCTGACCTTGCCCTGAGGGCAAGGGTTTTTATAATGGAGTAAATCATAACCCTTTGATATGATTGATAACTTATAAAATCCCGAATTTCAATATTCAATAACCAAAAGGGGATTAGTCGAGTAGGAAATTAGTCGAGTAGTCGAGTGGTTAACAACTCGACCATTTTTCCACTCGACCACTCGACTAAACAGGAGGTTTAGGTCATTTACGGGTTCGGAATCTTGAATTTTGGTCATTGTAATTTGATATTTGATATTTGTGATTTGTTATTTCAAGAAAGGAAATTCCTATACAATCAAGTTGTTTTTGGTTACAGTGTCGCGAAGCGGCATAATTTATGCTTTTTACAAAAACCATCAAGATCGAGCAATGAAATTTATTACAAGAAAATATATTTTTATCGTATTGATTATCTGTATGCTTATTCCAGGCCAGGCTTTCAGCATCACAGTCAAGCAGGAAGAGGAGCTGTCACGTGAATTCATGAAATATGTCTTAGAACATACTGAACTTATAGAAGATCCACTCATTGTGAACTATGTGAATAATGTAGGCAAAAGGATTATCTCCGCCATTCCTCCACAGCCCTTTACATATCACTTTTATATAATAAAGGATGATGTTTATAATGCCTTTGCCAGTCCTGCAGGCCACATTTTTATTAACAGCGGTTTATTTGAAGCAATGGATAACGAAGAGGAGTTAGCCGGCATATTAGGCCATGAAATTGCTCATGTTGCATGCCGGCACATTTCCCAGAAAATAGAAAGATCAAAAAAAATCGGATTGGCTACCCTTGCAGGTATTGCAGCAGGAATATTTCTCGGAACCGGTGGCGCAGCAACAGCGGCAAGCGCCGTAGCCGTCGGTTCAATGGCGGCCGGCCAATCTATTGCGCTTGCTTACAGCCGCGAAGATGAGATGCAGGCCGATCAGTTGGGACTCGAGTATCTCACAAAGGCAAAATACAGCAGCATGGGTCTGTTATCAGCTCTAAAAAAAATCCGAAGCAGGCAGTGGTTTAGTTCTGATCAGGTACCTACCTATCTCACCACACATCCGGCAATTGAGAATCGCATTGCCTATATCAGCTCCCGGCTTGAGAACAATACAGAACCAAAAAGCCAGGCATCAAGTAAAGCCTGTTATGATTTTGAAATAGCCCACACAAGACTGGTTGCTATGTATGGAGATGAAAGCGTTGCTTTAAGAAAATTCCAAATATATATAGAGAAACATCCCGAAAGCTATGTGGCGCATTACGGATACGCTCTGATCCTTGCGAGAACAGGCAACCGAAAAGAAGCTTTAGCTCATCTTAAAACAGCGTTAGAAAAAAGTGCTTTTGATCCAAATGTCTTAAAAGATTTAGGCAGAATCTATTTTCTGGACGGTCAATATCCGGAAGCCCTGAATTCTCTTAAAGGGGCTGCCTCCATAGCGCCGGATGATCCGGAAACCCTTTTTTTTATCGGGCGCACTCAAATAGAGCTTGGAAGGCTTGAAGAGGCTATATCAACATTTGAGAAACTGATCGCAAAAAATCCTGATTATACCATGGCATTATATTTTTTAGGCAATGTTTACGGCAAGCTGGGAAAGCTTGAAGATGCCCATTATTTTTTAGGAATTTATTATAAAGACAAACAAAATTATAAAAACGCAATGTTTCACTTAAACAGGGCGTTAAAGACAATAACCGATCCGGACAAAAGGAGCAAAATAGAAGAGCTGTTAAAAGAAATCGGTAAAAAATCTATGGAAAAAAGGGAAGAAGAGGCCAAAAATCAGCTTTTATCAAAATGCGAAAACCGCATTGTAAATGTCCCCCTGCCCTGTGTGGCAGACCTTAATGCAGTCGAATAACCAAACATTTTTGCAAGCGGGACAGTTGCTTTTATAGCATGTATGCCAATTTTCTGTTCAATTGATTCAATTTTACCGTTGCGGGAATTAAGATTCCCTATTACATCTCCCACGAATGATTCCGGAACAAATACCTCGACAGACATAATTGGATCAAGAAGGAAAGGCATGGCCTTTGCGAGCGCATTTTTGCATGCCATGGATGCGCTGACTGTATATGCCAACTCCGTGCCAAGCGATTCCTTGTATAATCCTCCTTTGAGCACGGCTTCAACATCAACAACCGGATAACCCATTAATGCTCCGCTTTCAAAAGATTCCATTACACCCTTTTTTATGGCAGGAATAAAATGTGCCGGTATTGTATCAGCCGCAACCTCTGATACAAATCTGTTGCCGGTTCCTCTACGCAGAGGGCGCAGTTTTATAACGACTTCGCCAAAATGGCGCTGGCCGGTGATCTCGTTGTCAAACACAGCAGATGCTTCAGCCTCGGCCCCAATGGTTTCTCTGTATACAACCTGGGGTTTCCCAACGTTTACGTTTGTTTTGGATTCACGCCGCATACGGCTTATTATAATATCAAGGTGAAGCTCGCCCATGCCGGATAAAATTATCTGCCCGGTATCTTCGTCTTTTTTAATTTTCAATGTTGGATCTTCGGCAATAAATTTTTCAAGAACCTCGTCGAACTTTTCCTGATCAACATGGGTCTTTGGCTCTATTGCAACGGAAATAACAGGCTTGTAGAACTCTATTTTCTCTAACAAAACCGGATAATCACTGGAGCACAATGTTTCGCCGGTGGAAGATTCCTTTAATCCAATAATTCCGACAATGCTCCCTGCCCCGGCGATATCGATCCTCTCCCTCTTGTTGGCATGCATCCGTAATATACGGGTAAGTTTTTCATTGATTTTGCGGAAAGGGTTGTATACTTCTTCTTTGGAATTTATCTTTCCGCTGTAAATCCTTACAAAGGAGAGTTTCCTTCCTTCCATCATGGACACCTTGAATATCAGAGCGGCAAGCGGCGCACTGTCTGCGGGCAAACATTCAATAGTTTCCCCTGTTTCAGGATGTACACCTTTAGTCGGAGGAATATCTGCCGGACTCGGAAGAAACCGGACAACAGCGTCAAGTAATGGCTGAATTCCTTTATTTTTCAGGGCGCTACCACATAAAACCGGAACCAGTTTCAGATCAATAGTCATCTTTCTTATGGCCTCAACGAGCCTTTCAGCGTCAACAGGAGATTCAGATAAATATGCCTCCATAATTTCATCATCTGCTTCGGCTGCTGCTTCAACAAGTTTTTCACGATATTTTATGGCTGTATCAAGAAGGTGGCCGGATATCTCTTCTGTTGAGAAGGTTGCTCCCAGGGTGTCATCATCCCAGGCTATCTGTTTCATGTTGATCAGGTCTATGACACCAGCAAAATTCTCTTCCAGACCGACCGGCAGTTGCACGATAAGAGGATCGGCGCCGAGTTTCTCTTTAATCATTTCAACCGTACCGAAAAAATCGGCGCCGACTCTATCAAGTTTATTAATAAAGGCGATCTTAGGGACATGATATTTGTCGGCCTGACGCCATACGGTTTCCGACTGGGGTTCGACACCTCCGACAGCACAAAAAACGCCGACAGCGCCGTCAAGCACCCTCAACGAACGCTCCACCTCTATTGTAAAATCAACATGTCCCGGAGTATCTATGATTTGAACCTCACAACCCTTCCAGGCGCATGTTGTAACGGCAGATGTTATTGTAATGCCCCGCTCCTGCTCGTCCGGCATCCAGTCCATTACAGCCTCACCATCATGAACCTCGCCGATCTTATGGGACCTGCCGGTATAGTAAAGCATACGCTCGGTAACAGTTGTCTTGCCTGCGTCAATATGCGCTATTATACCGATATTTCGTATGCTCTGAATTCTGTTTTTTTTGGGATTCTTTAGCATTATGCAAAAAACCATGTGCTGTTATAGAAATTTACCACAGAGATCACGGAAACCACAGAATGGTAACATATAAAAACAAAAAGAAAACTCTCCTCTACCTTCTCTTTTTTGTAACCGTTCACAGGTTCACGGTTCAGAGGTTCAGGGTTATTTTTCTTGGAGCGCAGGGCTAACTGTTATGCGCCAATATTTTCAAATCGAAGATTGTTAGTCAGCTTTTAGCAATTAGCCTTTAGATTAAAAAAATCAAATAGTTAATCCGCCAACGTAGTCTAGCGGAATAATAGCTTTATCCTGAACCTTTGAACCTTGAACCTCTGAACCGGTGAACGGTTACTCTTTTTTTAACCGTGAACCGTGAACGTTTACTTTTTATCTTATTAAAAGCATGTCGGCTTTAAAGGGCAAACGCAAATCAATATGACCGGCTAAAGTCAGCGATTCGCCGCCTGCTATAAGTATTTTTACGGCATTAATTTCAGACATATTTAATATCAACGAATTCACTATTGAATATATTGTTAAAAGTTCTGATTTAACTCCGCCTGGATGTTCCTCTGTAATCTCTACGGTTAGATCCACGTAAGCTGTCCCGTCTTGTGTAATATAAAATGCCGTCAGGTTGGTTCCTGCGGGGATTGTTTGCATAAGCCCTTCCCCTGGGCCACCTATGAGTTCTTTGATTATTATTCTGCCTAACTCTGCCGGTTCATCAGAATGCAAAACAGCTCTGTCTTCCGCTATTAAGAACCTGTTTTCCTTGTCCGCAAAATAAAGGTGGACAACCGATTGATCAGAACTATATGATTTTTCAGGAATAACCCAAACAAACATGCACAAAATAACAGCCAAAGCAACATGTAATGAGACCTTTGAAATGTGGAGTTTTATGCCCATAATAAAACAACTAATAACGGTTCAAGGTTCAGGGTTCACAGTTCAATATAATTTTGAGTTTTTAATTTTTAATTATGAATGAAGGCAAAAAGTCCGATTTTTAATTAAAAATTCAACATTAAACATTGAAGCTCCCCGCCGCAAGCAGCGGGGAATCTTCGACCGTAAGGAAGTTTGCCATTTTTGGATTCGCTCGCTAACCCCGCCGCAAGCAGCGGGGAATGCGCTCGCTTTTGCGGTTCAAAACTTACCGTTCATGGTTCAAGATTAAAAAAGAGCTCTTTTTTATGCCAATTAACCTGCTATGTCAAGGAAAGTTGAAAAGCTAATCTCCACGCTTCCTTCCATACCAGTCTATCTGCCTGCATATTCCACGTATAATACTCACCTCTTTTGCCCTTAACTGCATCCGGTTCAAAAAATGGCGCAGCTTATCCAGCCAGTAATCAGGGTTTTCAGGGTTGATATAGTTTATTCTGACAAGAATATCTTTAAGCTGATCATACATTCCTTCAAGTTCATGCACAGTTGCAAGCCTGGGAGTAAATTGCGCGTTCTCCTGAATATCTGCAATAAAGATTTCATAGCACATTATCATTACACTTTGAGCCAGATTAATGGATGAAAATTCGGCTGTTGGAATACTGACAAGTGCATGGCAGTATCTAATATCCTCGTTTTTCAGCCCCCTGTCCTCAGGGCCAAATAGAATAGCAACCCTGTTTTCACTGGAAATGGCTATAAGATTTTTCGCAAGCTTTGAAGGTGTGTTTACTGCCTGACGATGTCCTCCCAAACGAGCGGTAGTTCCGACAACATAACTGTAACAAGAAAGAGCCTCTTTAAGGTTCTTGTAAATTTCAATTTGTGCAACAACATCTGATGCAACATGAGTCGCTAATTTAAGCACCCCGTCAATATCATAGTTTTGGGGATCGACAACGACAAGACGTCCAATCCCCATATTTCGAACCGCACGAGCTGCTGCTCCGATATTTTCAGAATATCTGGGCTGATTAAGAACAACGGCAATATTATCAAGATTAGTTTTGCGCGGCATTTAACAAATTATTTCAAAGCTGTTAAAAAAATATCCAATTTCAAAGTCAGCCGATTCCGGCGAATCTGAACCGTGAACAATGTTTTTCTCGATTTCCGTGGCGAAATCTCTCCGGATAGTTCCTTCTGCGGCGTCCTTGTAATTAGTAGCTCCCATTAATTCACGGTACTTTGCAATTGCATTTTCACCCTTGAGAATTGATACAACAACAGGACCGGATGACATAAAGTCCGTAAGGCTGTCAAAGAACGGCCGTTCTTTATGGACCGCATAAAAGCCTTGCGCCTGCGCCTTAGTCATATAAATCATCTTCATGGCAACGATTTTCAGTTTATTATCTTCAAATCGCTTAATCACTTCACCAATAAGGCCGCGAGCTACTCCATCAGGTTTGATAATAGATAATGTTCTTTCCATCTGCTTGTTTATCCTTTCTTGTTCGTTCACAGGTTCACAGGTTCAGGGTTCAAGGGTTCAGGGTTCGGAGTTTTGACGAGAAACGAGCAACTGCTCTTCGCTCTCTGAACTCTGGCTTCTGACCTCTGACCTCTGTTTCTTCATTTTTGCCATTCAACATTCGATGTTGGACGTTCGATGTTCGATGTTCGTTTTTTCCCTCCCTTTTGCCCTGCCATGAATCCCTTTTTTCAAGAGTTTTCGCTATTAAAGCAAGTGTTTCCCTCTTTTGTAATGACCATGCCGGTGCAACAAGCTCTTCAGGATGAGGATCTCCGGTAAGCCGCTGGATTACCATATTATGCGGAATAAGTTCCAGAAAATCACAAACAAGGTCAACATACTGCTGCTGAGCAAGGCATTTGTACTTACCTTTCATATATAGTTTTTCAAGTTCTGTTCCTTTAACAACATAAAGGAGGTGTATCTTTATCCCGTCTATCCCCATGTCCGCAACTTTTTTCGCTGTTTCAAGTATTTGCGTCTCTGTTTCGTTGGGAAGACCTAAAATTACATGCGTGCATATCTTTATGCCTCTGTTTTGAGTAGCCGCTACTGCTTTTTTAAAACACTGAAAATCATGGCCGCGGTTTATAAGTGCAAGCGTGGCATCATGTACTGACTGCAGGCCGTATTCGATCCAGATATGGTAATGTTTTGCATAACCCTGAAGAAGATCCAAAATCGGCTCATCCACACAATCAGGCCTTGTCCCGATTGAAAGGCCGACTACATCATCTATCGCAAGAGCTTCTTCGTAAAGACTTTTCAGTTTGTCAACAGGCGCGTATGTATTTGTAAAGGATTGAAAATAAGCCAGAAATTTCCTTGCCTTATATTTCCTTGAAAGCCATTTTTTCCCATCTACCATCTGTTTGGTAATTGAAAGCCCTTTTGCATAAGCCCCTGTTCCTGAGCCTCGGGCATTGCAATATATGCACCCTTTTTTTGATATTTTTCCATCCCTGTTCGGGCAGGAAAGCCCGGCATCAAGGGTTATTTTCTGCACCCTGCAACCAAAAACAGTTCTAAGATAGGTGTTAAAATCGTAATATCTTTCACTCATAACAATTAATTCACTGCTTGACCTGACTGATAAAGCAATTATATATGATAAAGTTATCGGGTGTTTTTTTGACTTTTTACAGGATCATCATATATATTACTTAAAAAAAGGAAAGCAAAAAATCGTTATATGGCTTTTTACAAGACAAAATACGATGTTATCGTTGTAGGTGCAGGTCATGCCGGATGTGAAGCCGCTTTAGCAGCAGCAAGAATGGGATGTAGTGTTCTTATAATGGCTATCGATCTTGACAAGGTTGCCGCAATGCCGTGCAGCCCGTCAATAGGAGGCATGGCAAAGGGACAGCTTGTAAAAGAGATAGATGCCCTTGGCGGAGAAATGGCAAAAACAGCAGACAAAACCGCAATACAGTATAGAACGCTGAATACAAAAAAAGGGCCTGCGGTGCATTCGACCAGGACACAGAATGATAAAATGCGCTATCATATGACTATGAAGGCTGTAATTGAAAGGCAGCCCGGTCTGGAACTCAAGCAGGCAATGGTTGAAAAGCTTGTTGTGGAGAACGGTAAAATTGCCGGTGTTGAGGATAATACAGGATTTGGATATCAGGCCAAAACGGTTGTTCTGGCCACAGGAACATTTTTAAAAGGTTTAATACATATAGGATTTATTTCAATCAAGGCCGGAAGAGCCGGGGAATTTGCCTCTTATGGTCTTCCCGCACATCTCAAAGAAATTGGGTTTAAACTTGGAAGGATGAAAACCGGCACCCCTCCCAGACTCAGGAAAACCAGTATTGATTTTTCGATGTTTACAAGGCAGGATACAGAGTCCTCCCCTACTCCGTTTTCGTTTTTCACCCAAAAAATTATTATGCCGCAACTTCCAAGTTATATCGGGCATACAAATCCGAACACCCACAAGCTCGTGCAAGACAATCTAAAACAATCCGCTCTATACAGTGGAATCATAAAAGGGGTTTCCGCGAGGTACTGCCCTTCTTTTGAAGATAAGATCGTTAGATTTCCGGATAAAGACAGTCACCAGGTTATCCTTGAGTCTGAAGGTCTTGACACTGATGAAATTTACGCCAGCGGCCTTGGAAACAGCCTCCCAATGGAAATTCAGGTGCGCCTTGTCAGATCTATAAAAGGACTGGAAGAGGCTGAAATAATGCGTCCGGCATATGCCATAGAATACGATTATGTCGACCCTTTACAGCTTAAGCCCACACTTGAGACCAAGCCGATTACAGGGCTGTTTTTGGCCGGCCAGATCAACGGAACATCGGGCTATGAAGAGGCTGCCGCCCAGGGCCTTTGGGCCGGCATTAATGCGGCATGCAAGGTTCAGGCAAGACCTCCCTTTATTCTTGACAGGTCGCAGGCCTATATGGGTGTTATGATCGACGATCTTGTCACCAGAGGAACACGTGAACCTTATCGCATGTTTACTTCAAGGGCGGAATACAGGCTTATGCTGCGGGAAGATAATGCTGATTTAAGGCTAACGGAAAAAGGGTATGAGCTGGGTCTTATCAACAATGAGATGTTTGATGAAGTTAAGGAACGAAAAAAACAGATCGATAAAGAAATAAAAAGAATAAAAAAGACACTTATCAAGCCGGTAAAAAAAACAAACGATTATTTGCAAAACAGGGGTACAATGCCATTAAGCAACGCTATATATCTTGATCAGATTCTTAAAAGACCGGAATTTGACTATAATGGCGTTGAAATATTAGCCAAAAGCCCTGACCATATAAGTAAAAGGGTTGCCGGGCAAGTAGAGATAGGAATCAAATACGAAGGCTATATTAAAAGGCAATTGAGTGAAATCGGAAAATTTAAAAATATGGAATGCATGAAAATACCGGAAGATTTTAATTTTTTAGCAGTGCACGGCCTTTCAAACGAACTGAAAGAAAAGCTTTCTTCCATAAAACCGTCTTCACTTGGCCAGGCATCCCGCATAGAGGGGATCACCCCTGCAGCGCTTTCTGCGCTGATGATCGGCATTAAAGTTTCAGAAAAACCAACTATTTTCACCACGGAGCACACAGAGATCACAGAGAGATATAAGGATAAAATATTAAAATAATTGTAAGATGTTAAAGGTACCCTGTTTTGAGTGCCTAAATTGAGCTAAAGTGCCTAAAATGCCTAAAGTTAAGGAATGCGCCTCCGGCGCTGCTAATTTTAACTTTTACAAAACAAGTTAGATCACTTGAAACCTTGGCCCAGGCCTACTATGCGAGCCATTAGTTAGTGCCAATGCAGGCTTTAAAACAGGCAGAATACATTAACTTTAGGCACTTTAATATACTTTAGGCATTTTAGGCACTTGTAACCAACTAATTCCTATAACGGTAGAACCTTTTTATGATACCGCTACCAGAGTAGTGGTTTAAACCGATTAATTAAATTTAATAAGGAAATATAAATGTCTGCAACCGATTATTATAAAATACTTGGTGTAAGCAAAAATGCTTCTGACGTGGAAATCAAAAAGGCTTACCGGACGCTTGCCATGAAGTATCATCCTGATCATACTAAAGGAGATAAAGCAGATGAAGAAACGTTTAAGAAAATAAGCGAGGCTTATGCTGTTCTTAGCGATAAGAAAAAACGCAGCCAATATGATACATTCGGCTCAACCGGATTCCAGCAGCGCTATTCACAGGAAGATATATTTAAAGGGTTTGATTTTTCAGATATTCTAAGAGAGTTCGGCATGGGCGGTGCAAGCTTCTCAACTGGCAAACAAGGCGATACGCGCTTTGCTTTTGAAAATAATTCCCCTTTTGGCACGCGTGCAAGACGCCAGCAAGCTCAAATTAAAGGATCTGACCTGCTATACGAATTACATCTTACAATACAGGAGGTGGCAACAGGAACCAATAAGACTGTAAAGTTGCAGGAGAATGGTCACAGTGAAAATATAACAGTAAAAATTCCAAAAGGAATGATTTCAGGGAAAAAACTGCGCCTTGTAGGAAAAGGTCAGCAAAGCCCATATGGAGGGCCTCCCGGGGATCTGTATATTCAATCCAAAGTGCTTGACGATCCGGTTTACAGCGTAAAAGGATATAACCTTTATATAAACAGGGAAATAAAATTGAGCGAAGCCCTTCTTGGAACCA
>JAUSPN010000006.1 GCA_030656555.1 Candidatus Desulfaltia sp.
GCTTTTTGCTCTTTTTCCGGAGCCTTTGTTTGCGCCTTTTCCTAAGCCGTTTATCTTCCAACCACAAGCGGTTCCAGAAATCATAAAACGCGCTCATGGAAGGAGTCTTGCCCGGTTCAAAACCGCTCAAAACAGCCAGAACATCACTTTTTGTGAGCTTATCATGTATTAGTTTCCGCATATTACAATATATTTTTCTTACGCAAAAATAAGCAGCTTACTATATTTTGGGAAAACTATTTAAAAACCAATAAGTCTATGATTTTATATAACCGTATTGCAACCGGCTCTCTCATTGAGAAAAAAAGAGTGCATTACTCACAATTTGTAGAGTTGAAATTACCGGCACCTTTCATATCTGAACAAACAAAGATAGCAAATTTTCTCTATCTTGTTGATAAATTAATTACGCTACAACAACAGAAAAGAGATACACTCGAAGAGTACAAAAGAGGGATGCTTCAGAAGCTCTTTTCTGGAAAATTGCTTTTTACTGATTCTGATAATAGCTATCCTAATCCCCAAAAAAAGCGTATTGGTGATATCTATTCTGAGCGTACAGAAAGAGGCCAAGCTGAAGCTGAGCTGCTCTCTGTTACAATGAGCAATGGTGTTATAAGAAGAAGCGAACTCGAAGGAAAAGACAAGTCCAGTACGGATAAAAGTAATTATAAATTTGTTGAAATTGGTGATATGGTATATAACTCAATGCGAATGTGGCAAGGAGCAAATGGGATTTCACCATATCAGGGGCATTGTTAGTCCTGCGTATACTGTTATGAAGCCAAAATTAACTATTAACAATACATGGGTAAGCTATTTATTTAAAACTGCACCCTTGATTAACGAATTTAGAAAAAATTCACAAGGTCTAACTTCAGACACTTGGAATTTGAAGTATCCGCAAATAAAAGCAATACCAATACTTGTTCCTTGCATTGAAGAGCAGACAAAAAATGCAGATTTTCTTTCCAGCCTCGATGCAAAACTTACCGCAGAACAACAAAAGCTGGATTTTCTTTTAATCCCGGCTTCGCCATGATCTCCCTGACGTTTTTGCGGGCTCGTCTGCCATGGATTCCGTAATAGCGCACCATCTTAAAATGAGCATCAGGAATGTGCTTGATTACGTTATGGATAAATGCAAATTTGTCCATAACTATTTTGCGGGTTATGCCTTCTCTTTCATATACAAAGGTCACATTATTGGTATCGTAGCCGATGATGCGGCTGTCCGCTATTGCTGGATGCCTTACGTATCTGGCCATATACCGCGCTGCTTTTTTTGTTTTCCCTTCTATTCTCCTTTTTGCTTGGATGTTAAACCCGTTCGTTTTTTCTTTAAAACACCAGTCGATGATTTGTTTTAGTGTCTTGTCTTGCGATAATGCTTTCTTCAATGCTGTCAGTATTTCATACTGCCATTTCTTCCTGATTATCCGGTAGTCTATGTAAGGCATTGCTACCCACTGGCCGCCGGAGGTAAGGCCGCCTTCGGTCATCAGCATGTGCACATGCATGTTGGTTTTTAAGTCCCGACCAAATGGATGTAATACCATGATTATTCCAGGGTCTGCCTTTTGATTGGTTTTATTGAAGTTCTTGACGATGTCTTTCATTACTTTCGCTGCAATATCTAACATGAGCTTTTGCAGCTTGGAATTACCTTCAAAGTAAACCCATAGTCGGTCCGAAACAGTTAGTATCATGATATTTGGAGCACAGAAATTTAAATATTTTGACCTTGATTTTATTTATAATAAGCGATGGATAAAATGGATTCTCCATCATCAGCATGAGTTTCTTTGCTACGGTTTTCTGCTCTGTTGCTGTTAATCTTTTGAGGTTTTTCACAAAAGATTTTGCAGGTTTAATCTTGTATTTCATCGAGGTCTATACCCATGTCGCTAAACATCTTGGAAACATCATCATAAGCCTTAAGGTTGCGAGATTCGATATCGGTTTCTTTGATGAGCTTAGCTATCCTCTCCATCTCCGGTTTAGGATAGACAACCACCGGGCAAAGAAAAATCCCGCCTTCCTTTTCAATTACTTCAAATTTATCGCCTTCTACAGCGCCTAATTTTTTTAGCACTTCAGCAGGAATGGTAATTTGAGAACGGGAACGAAGTTCTACCAGCATTGCAAACAACCTCTTTTCTGAAACTCATAAATTCTGATATCATTATATGATGAGTAATGCAATTTGTCAACCATAGCGTTCCCGGAATATCGTTCCCGGAACCTTTTCGTTTTTAAACTGGAGGTGAACAATGTTAATTAAAATCATGCAATCTAAATATGGTTAAAGAAATCCTTGCTGCTGAAGTGTATGAAAAAACGTGGAACTGGTACCCTACTCTTTTCAATTACCTATGATAAAACGGAAGCAATTCTGCTTGCTGAACATAAGGAAGCCCTCAGGTCATTATATAATAAAATCATTTTGGCAGGTATGATTCTGTTGATTGCAAGTACTTTCTACCTATATAAATTGGTAAAAAAACTAAAAGAAGCTGAAAGAGTTTACCGAACTTTAATATCCAACATTCATGGAATGGTTTATAGATGCAAGTATGATGAATATTGGACCATGGAATATGTTAGCGAAGGGTGCCTAGCAGTAACAGGGTACAGGCCGGAGGACTTCATAAACAACGCAGTTGTCAGTTACGAAAGCGTAATAATGGATCCGCTTTTTTGATTTGCAGATAAATATTCACGTGGCGGCGGCATGGTCAATCCTTCCAAATCGGCGGTATCTGTAAATTCCATCACCGTCAGTTTTCGTTTACCAGGATTGCCGTCTAAAATTTTATCCGCCAGCGCTTTTTTCTTTTGCCCGGCACCGACTCTAGCACCGCCATGACCATTTGCCATCTGCATCACCGTCCTTTCTGTAAATTTCGGGGGTGTATACCCCCACTTGAAACCGCGAATTTTTGCGTGTGACCCGCCGCCCGTTGCCCTGTGCTTTAGTTTCATGGATTTTGACCGCCCCTGACGGTTAAAATTACAAATATGCAATGACATTGTAAAGCATTATTGTATAATATATTGACGATTCACATATAATACATTATAATATAATTATAGAAAGGGGCTGATGTTATGGCTAAAACAACCAATTTAAATATTCGTGTCGATGAGGAATTAAAACGCAAGGCAGAGGCTATTTTTTCAGAGCTTGGACTCAACATGTCTACTGCTATGAATATGTTCCTGCGTTATTCCGTTCGCTATGGCGGCATTCCTTTTGACCTTCGCGTTGAAAAACCCAATGCTGAAACTATAGCTGCAATTGATGATGTCAATAACAATCGCAACATGAGCAAAACCTTTGACAGTGTCAGTGCTTTAATGGAGGATCTTAATGCTTAAAATAAGGTACTCCAGCAGGTTTAAAAAAGACTTCAAGGCTATTGTCAAACGAGGCTATAATGTCAAACTTCTTGAAGAAGTCCTTAATTTTCTGGTTCAGGAGAAAGCTCTTCCTCAGAAGTACCTTGATCACCCATTTGCCGGCAACTATGCCGGACATCGGGAATGCCACATTACACCTGACTGGTTGCTCATTTATAAAATTGAGAAGGAAATCTTAACCCTGTCTTTAACACGAACAGGAACCCACGGCGACCTATTTTAATCCCAAAAACAAAACCGTTCGAAGCCTATCGAGCGGTTTTCTTTTGCCATCTGCCACCTTCCTTTGCAGTCATTTTGCTGTGACAACTGGTACATAAAGACATAAGGTTTTCATTGCTGCTGTCTCCACCCTTTGAAAGCGGTATGATGTGATGGACTTCTTCTGCGCGAGTAAACTTACCATCCTTCTGGCACTGTTCACACAGCGGGTGCTCAGCCATATACCTGTCGCGGATCCGTTTCCATGCGCGCCCGTAGCGCTTGCGTGTTGCCGGATCCCGTTCGTATTTGTTGTATTGGGCATCCGTCAGCTTTTGATGTTCTTCACAATAACGCCCGTCTGTTAGCTTGGGGCAGCCGGGATAGCTGCAGGGGCGTTTTGGTTTTTTGGGCACAGCTTCACCTCCCTTCGGGTATAAAAAAGCCCCCGGGCAATATGCACGAGAGCTCTTGTCTTAGATTTTTATCTTTTTCTACACTACTATTAAACCACACATCGAGCGGACAAAACGGACAACTTTTATCTTTTGGCAAGAAATCTGTCGTGAGCTTTTCTTACGCTATCTTCCGTATTACCACCTACCAATGCTATGCGCTATCTGCAACCAGCTTAATCCGTTGATATGTCTGAGGGATAAGATCATCCGCATCTGGCTGTCTTCCACGCTGTTAATATAGCGGTTAAGGCGGTTGAGCTCGTAGAAACACTTCTTGATGTTAAGATCGATCAGTCCGCGAAGGTCAACAATTTCAGCCACATACTTGGCTAGCTTATCCGCTACTCCGGGAGTGCGGGGCATTCCGGTAATTCGGCTGGTGCAGGAGGTTGCCAGGCACTCCAGCTCTTCCAGCCTGCGCTGCTGCTCCTCGATCTCGCGGTTTAGATAATATAATTGTGAAAGTTCTTTTTTATTCATAAAGGCTAATCCTCCAAACGTTCAAGTATTGATATAACCTCCTCGACGCTTGAAACTTTGTAGGCTTTGCCCTTTGCTTTTCGTATTCGTTGTATCGTTATCTCTTGCAGCTTTGTCAGTTTTCCCGACGGGGTCTTTACCTCGAAGGCGACGAACCTGCCGCCAATACAGCAGATGATGTCGGGAATACCGGCTGTGCCATACATGCCGCCATGCACTTTCCAGCAGAAGCAATCCGGCACAGTCTTTAGGTGTTTTAATATCGCGGTTACGATGTATTTTTCGGTCATTTCATCCATGGGACGTGACCGGCAGAACCGGGATGACCGGGTAAAATGAAATCCTTTATATATTTTCTTTTTTTCATCTATATATCTCACACCCTTGGTTATAATGCGAAAGAGTAGAAAAGAGCCGGTCATCTTGGTTCAAGCCGCTACCTGACTGGGTTTTCGCCGGTTCTAAACCCGGTCACAACCCGGTTTTGCCGGTCGCAAAAATCAGCTATCCTGTCCCTTTCCTCCTTCACAAAACGAGATACCTTTCCATGTTCTTCGTTTTGAGAGCCTGTCTCTTCCTCGTTTTATCCCTTGATGGTTGCTTTCCAGTTCCTTATTGAAGTTGGCCTGTGATAATGGCTTCATCCCGGCATTGTTGCAATATTCCTTGTACCTTGAAAATAGATCGTCGCGCACCGCTTCCCCGTCCTCAGATAAATCGCAGTATTCATCGACGAAGGATAGGACGCTGTTGCTTTCCACCCGGTAGCGCTTGAAGCTCTGCTTTTGTGCGCTCTGTCTCAGTGAATTCATAGCTGTTGGCGATGAGTCGCTTTAAACCGACCAGTGACCACATCAAAATGCCGTCGCGTTCCACTGCCAGCTTCTCACGAAGATTCGGGTCACGCTTATGCTTGGGCACCGACCTATCAAAACGAATGATGATCAGCCTGCGGTAAAAGCCGTCGCTGCGGTCACCATAGTTTCTGGGTATCTCATTACAGGAGAATAGCAGGCGTGCATACGGCCTAAAGGAAAACGGATCCTTGTTCTTCCGCTCGCCGGTGATATAGTCCTCGCCGGTCAGCGCCTTAAACATGCCGTTGTCATCGATGCTCTTGGAGGGCAGATCGGCAAAGATATTGGCCAGCTTGCCAAAGAGCTCCGCCTTATTGAAACGGTCGCCCAGGCTCTGCCAAGGGATGTTACTGACGTTTTCGGAACCCAGCAGGATCTCCTGCGCTACATATAACAGCGTCGACTTGCCTGCATTGGGCGCTCCCACAAACACAAAGGATTTCTGGGCTTTGTTCACCGGTATCAGCAGGTATCCGAAAATCTCCTGCATCAGATAGATCTCTTCCTCCTGCAAGATGCTTTTTAGAAAGGCCAGGTAGTTCGGACATTTGGCCTCTTCCCGGTAGGTGGCCATAATCTGCACCGTCGAGTAATACTTGGGTGTGTGGGGCTTGAAGCTATCATCCAGCACGTTATAAAGGCCGTTCTGCACATTGATAATAAATGGGTTGCAGTTACAAGCAGATTTTGGCCAATACTGGGCAATACGGAAAGGCAGTAGCCGTATCAAACTACACCTTACTGCCTTTATCTTGGCACACAGCCGTTATAAGTATATATACTGGCAGACCAAGACCTTTTAACGTCGTAGACTTTGTACGTGCCTTAGAGAGCTGTTTTGAAGAATTCGGTGGTATTCCGCAAGAGCTGGTTATTGACCAGGACACCCTGATGACCGTCAGCGAAAACAATGGAGATATAATCCACACTCTCGAATTTGAGCATTGCAAAAACAGACACGGATTCTCGATATGGCTATGCCGCAAAGCCGACCCTGAATCTAAAGGCATGGTTGAATCCTGTGTAAAATTCGTAAAGTACAACTTTGCCAGAAACCGCTATTTTTATGACCTGGCTAACTGGATAAAAGATTGCCACGGCTGGCTCCAGCGAACGGGAAATGGCAAGATACATGCAGAGACCAAAAAAATACCGGCAGAGGTATTTGCAATAGAGAAAAAACACCTCAAGCCGGTCCACTCGCTTGTAAATCATAACCCTCTCACCGATATGATAACAACCCCTGTGCGAAAAAACAATACCATTCGTTACAAAACCGGTCGTTACTCGGTACCGATCGGCACCTATACCCGTTGTAAAACCGTATCGCTTCGCGAGATTGATGAGCACCTTGAGATCTATGATGAAGAAGGGAAATTGTTGGATAAACCTGCACTTGCCAGTAGTCCCGGTGAACTTGTTAGAAACAACAATCATGGACGTGACACATCCGAAAGCATCAACCAGCTGATGGTTGATGCCAAAAGCGCGCTTGGCAATACGCCGCTTGCCGAAGAATTTCTTACCGTCATTCGTAAGAAAAAAGGCAGATATATCCGGGACCAGTTACGGGTAGTCATGAAGGTTGCCAACAGTTATGATGCAGAAGTTATCCGACTTACCCTGCTGGCCTGCCAGGAAAGCAAGTTAGACTCTGCCAATGATCTGCGTGATTTTGCTGAACATATATTCCGGCAGACAACAGTAGATGAAATTCTTACCATCCCTCCGGTAAGGCCAATTACAGATATTACGAATATGCAGAGCTGTAATTTTAAAGTTGTGCAGCATCAACCGGAAAGCTACATGAAGCTGGTTCTAAAGGGAGGTAAAATTTAATATGGCAGATAACCTGAAAGACCTTAGAAGCCAGCTCAAAGAGCTTAAACTAAAACATCTTGCAGAAAAACTCGATGATTTTATACTTGAAACATCCAATCAGGAAAAGCCGTATTCACA
>JAUSPN010000066.1 GCA_030656555.1 Candidatus Desulfaltia sp.
GCCGGCGGCAAGATAGGGGACAAACCGGTCGGTGACGTTGAAGTGATAGAGGGCGTCCAGTCGGCCCAGGGAGACGTTCATATCCCTGCCGCCGGTCTCAAAATCCGTATTGATGTAGTTGAAGGCCGCTTCCACCCCCCAACGCTCGGTCAGGTTGTACCCAATCCCGAGGCCGTATGTGAGAGCATTGTCCAGATTCTGCTCCCCGTCGAATACGTATCCGCCGATCATGGGGGTTATACTCGCCGCGCCGGCCCTCATCTCCGCCGAGGCGCCGCCGGCAAAAGAAAGAAATAACACACACGATACAATAGTTATTAAAACATTAGATTTCTTCATGAATCAACCTCCTCATGGTTCCTGGTCCTCATGGTCCGGGAAGAAAATTGGGACGATAAAAAATTATGGATTACCTCCCCCTGCCACCGATACGAGCCCTTGAGTTCTTTGTAATGATGATAAGCCCTTAAGAAACATTTCATAGCACCAGGGACAACAAAACGCAAGCCCTGATGCCTGCCCCTTCAAAGTAAGTGTCATCCCTGAAACGATTGCTATTTGGCTGTATAGCGGTCCGGTTCATTATGTTCTTACCCGACCCCCATTTCCTGTCCTTTTGGCCGCGTTTCCCCCAGCCCTGTTCGGGGAAGGGAGACATTGTCCTCTGTCGGCTTGTAGGGATAGCCTTTTGTGCTTTTTATACGCAAAGGATATGCCAAACTCTCGTGGTTGGATTAACCACTTGATTTTTAAAGAATTGTCATCACAGGGGGATCATACGGCGAGGATCTTTTTGAAGGGTTTTTCCTACAGAGGAAGATAGGTAAAGCTTAATTGATGGGCTGAACTACCTGTAAATTCTACATTCTTATGTGCAGGTTATTTCATACACTTTATTCGGATCTCTTAAAATCCGTCGGTAAGACATAGTAGAACGATCGTTCGTGACTACTCACGTAGTCAGGCTGAAGGCTGAAGGCTGAAGGCTGAAGGCGGTTCGGTATTAATTTCAATCTTGTTTTACCTTTCAATATCTGGTAGTCCAAGTACAGGATTGCACTAATGTCTTGTGTGCCAGTGGCATCCCAGGTTTTGAGCATTGTCGGTCAGAATTTTTTTCCGCTGCAGCAGCGTTTCATATATAACGAAGATATTGAGATGGTGACGAAGACCTGCATTTAATCCTGATTTATCAGAATACCTTGGTATGGGACCTGTGTTCAAACGTTTTAAAATTAAACTCAAATTGCTTTTTACTTGGCGCACCATCATGTTACTTGGCATGGTTGTGTGCATGGTTGCGGGTGTGCTTTATACAGTCCGCATGGATGTTGAAATCCGCCGTCAATTTGAGGGGAAACGATGGGCCTTGCCTGCCCGTGTTTTTGCCCGCCCGCTTGAAATTCATGCCGGAAAGGATCTGGACACGCAAACGCTTGAGAAGGAATTGCGACTGCTGCGCTATCGAAAAACAGACCGTGCAGAAACTCCCGGCACTTATAGTAAGAAAAAACAACAGATTATAATAAACTCTCGCGGGTTTGTGTTCTGGGATGGCCAGGAAATTGCCAGACGTATCTGTGTTAATTTTACGGATCACCAGGTTCGTAATGTTACTGATGTGAACGGTCGTTTGGAACTTGGTTTGGTAAGGCTGGAGCCGCTGGCTATTGCAAATATTTATCCTTCGCATAATGAAGACCGGGTGTTGATAAAATTCGACGGGGCGCCAAAATTGTTAATTGATGCCTTGATGGCAGTTGAAGATCATCGGTTTTATAACCATCACGGCATTGATTTTGCCGGGCTTTTACGTGCGATAGTTTATAATATCAAAGCAGGTCGGACTGTCCAGGGCGGCAGTACAATTACACAGCAGTTGGTCAAAAACTTTTTTCTTTCAAACGAACGCACGTTGAAACGCAAATTCAATGAAGTTGTCATGGCCCTTTTGCTGGAATGGCATTACAGCAAAGAAGAAATCCTTGAAGCTTATCTCAATGAGGTTTATCTGGGCCAGGATGGCAGAAGGGCGATCCATGGTTTTGCACTGGCAAGCCGTTTTTATTTCGATCTTGACTTAAAAGAACTTCAGCAGGATCAGATAGCGCTACTTGTTGCACTGGTAAAAGGGCCCTCGTTCTATGAACCCCGCAAGCATCCTGATCGGGCAAAACAGCGCCGGAATTTAGTACTTGGTGTCCTTGAAAAACAGAAATTGCTGGGTTCTGAAGCAGCAGTGACGGCTAAAGCTGCTTTACTTGGAGTTACAAAGAAGGCGCCTTCAGGGGCAACATTGTATCCAGCGTTTTTGCAACTGGTTCGTCAGCAGCTAAAACGTGATTATCAGGAGGAAGATTTGTGTTCGGAAGGGCTGTTGATTTTTACTACACTTGATCCTGTAGTGCAGACCAATGCTGAAAGCCGCATGAAAGAACGTCTGGATATTCTGGAGTACCAGCAGGGATTGCCTGAACATCAGTTACAGTCTGCAGTGGTAATTACAAGTGTTGAAAACGGAGAAGTACTGGCAATGATCGGCGGGAGTGATCCTCAATTTGCCGGATATAACAGAGCTTTGGAAATGCGACGGTCGATAGGATCTCTGATCAAGCCTGTCGTTTATCTTACGGCGCTTGAAAACCCGGATCAATACACACTTGCCTCCATTATAGAGGATGAGCCGTATCGTGTACCTCTTTACGGTGATAAATCATGGTCGCCGGAAAACTATGACCAAAAGTTCCATGGGCCAACCATCTTGCGCAATGCTTTTATTCATTCCTATAATGTTTCCACGGTACGCCTTGGGATGGGACTTGGTTTGGAAAATGTTATCAAAACTTTACATCGACTTGGTTTTTCAGATCCGGTGAAGGCATATCCCTCACTGTTGCTGGGCGCTGTCGAATTGTCGCCTTTTGAGGTTAGCCAGATGTATCAGCCTATAGCTGCAGGCGGTTATCGTGTTCCGCTTGCCGCCATAAGCTCTGTATCGAACAGAGACGGAAGACCATTACAGCGGTATCCCCTTGAACTCGAACACGTATTTAAACCAGATGCCATATATCTTATTAAAGCAGCCATGCATGAAGTTACTCGTCAGGGAACGGCTTCGATTTTGCAGGCCCTGTTAAGCGAAAGTCTCAAGGTGGCCGGCAAAACCGGAACAACCGACGGCTTTCGTGACAGCTGGTTCGCAGGGTTTTCCGACGAGCACCTGATGGTGGTATGGGTGGGGATGGATAATAATGAGCCAACCGGACTCACCGGGTCAAGCGGTGCACTCAGGATATGGGCCGATATTATACGTGCCATGCCGACACAGTCACTGAGTCTTGAATTGCCTGATAATATTGAGTGGGCGCTTATTGATCCTGTTACGGGTTTGCAGGCTGACGATAACTGTCAGGGGGCGCAATGGATTCCTTTTATTAAAGGGTCGGTACCAGACGATCCAGCACCGTGCATGCAAAATCCGGTAGACAGAACACTTAAATGGTTTAAGGAGTTGTTTCATTAATGTATCATCGTGCTAATTTATGTTTAATGATTCTTGGCAGTTTGTTTTTTTTGTATGGTTGTGCTGCAACCTATCATCCGCCTGGGCCTCTGCCTCCGGAAATTTCTTTGCCGCAATCTGTGCCGCCTGCACCAGAGCAAAAACAGATCCCGGAACCTTCAAGTAGAGCTGTAAGTGATTTAATTGCCAAGGCAGACCATATGGAACAATCCGGAGAATTAGAAACAGCTGCTGCCAGTTTAGAACGGGCAGTGCGAATTTCGCCGAAAGACCCCATACCATGGCAGCGCCTTGCACAAATCCGACTTCTGCAAAAAGACGCTGTTCAGGCGGAAATTCTGGCGGAAAAATCTAACAGCCTGGCTGGAAGATCAAAACGTATCATGTGCCGAAACTGGCAAATTATTAAAGAAGCCCGATACCTTGCCGGAGATGTAAAAGGTGCATTACGTGCTGAAGATAAAATTGAAGAGCTTGATACCACAAATTAAGAATATGAATAGGACAGGGGAAAGGGGACAGATTTATTTTTATTTCTTACAGCCAAATTCTATTTTCCATTCCCGTAGATTATCCAAGTAATACCTATAATCGTCATCTCCAGCAAATACAACCTGCCGGTTGTGCCCACGTTGAATGATAGGGTGTGGACAATTTTCCAGAACTACTTGCGCTCGTCTAAGCATGGGAAAGCCTTATCATTGGCCACCAGGAATATCAAAAAATAAATCTGTCCCCTTTCTTTCCCAAGCATTTTTTTGCTTTTCGTAATATACGAAACAGGTCAGAAGTTCGCTACAAGTGCGACTCCCAGAATTTTATCAGTATTTTTGATTGTGTCAGGAGTGGGAGCATTCGCATACCGTACTGTATAACTTGCCTTCATGGACAATACGTCGGTCAGCGCCGCAA
>JAUSPN010000041.1 GCA_030656555.1 Candidatus Desulfaltia sp.
AACAGTCTCGTTCAGGCGGCCAAGGCAAAGGCGAGAGGCTACAGAACCTTTAAGAACCTTAAAACCATGATCTATATGCTTACAGGAAAACTGGACTACAGTAAGGTGGGGCTACCCACTTAAAATGAGAAAGAGCCAAAAATAAGAACCCCAAAGGGACTTGATTGGATTAAGACAAAATATTCGGGGCTTACACAGCTTCAACTAATGCTTGAAATGCAGCAAATTAGGCAAATGCATTGTACGATGTGGGTTGAAGCGGTTCGTGAAATAGTTTCAGCAGAAGATTCGGATATAAAATTCCTAATAACGGATCATCCCATCACAATATACAACTCTGATTGTCCTCCGAATTCGACTTACTGCAAATATCCAAGTGATCCTGAAATTGCCTTTAAAGGATCTCAAACAATCTTTCCGCTTGATCTTAACCATTGCTTAATCCTAACTAATTTGGAATACGCTCAAAATCCACTCTCTAAAGACTTGCTTTTTAATAGAACAAATGCACGACATTTCGGTCAAACTATTGCTCGCATTGATACCATGATTCGTTCTCGGAAGCTAAAAGAGAAAGAAGTAAAAACAATTAATTATATTTTAAAAGCTCGAGCACGTAAATATATAGTGGCTGCTAAAAAAGAGTGGTTGTTCCCTGAAGTTGATATTCAAGAGAATTGGTCACAATTAGGACAGGTTCTTTTACCTCCGAAGAACGAACTGTATCATTTTGGAGGAGAAATGTATCTTGGGTATAAAAATGGAACAACCCATTACCAAGATGCATTTGGACGTACCCGAGGAGAGTCATCTTATTTAAAGAAGCCAGAGCGAAAAGGTAAAATTGGCCCTAATGATCACTGTATTTGTGGTAGCGGCAAAAAATATAAAAAGTGTTGTCGTGGCAAAGATCCGGCTGATATTCCCTTGACTACCGAACGGAGTATCAGGGAAAGAAATCTTATGTTTTACAAGATAATAGCCAACATTCTATGTTTGACTAAAAAAGGAAGAACTTGGGAAGATGTCCGAAGAGAATTAAGTGATGAGCAAGTAAAAGATATCCACAAAGCTTTTGGATGTTTATGGCCAAAGGAAACAAATGTCGTCGATTTGTTGCCACGCCCTGATCAAAAAGTGTTACGGGCGCTTTATACAGGATTAGTTGATCCAAGAACGATTATAAGAAATGTGGCTAGTTATTCAATATATTTTGATGAAATACTTGTTATGAATCCTTTTATGAACCCAACTTATGTTAAGCCAAAGTTCAGTCCTGTCGAGTCGCCTAGTCAATACAAGCAGGAAACATTGAAGAATGTTATATTATTTGGGCAGCTTATGCCTTTTGTCGAATTGGGAATAGTAAATATCATTCCTGATCCAGGTTCTTTAAATCTTCGTTTACAAAAACAAATTTGGAAGATGGCGGAGTCACGTCTTAAAGGGTATGAGCTGAACAGTGAGCATATAAAGCCAATGGAAGAATTATTTAAAGATGATTTTCAGCGAAGTATGGCTGGCTTGTCTGATACAAGTTTGAAAAGGAATATAAAAGCTGCGTTACCAGATTTATCTAGCAAGGAAATTGACGCTGTCTTGCTTTATATGAAAAAAAAACGACTTGAAGATCCTCTTGCATTATTGCAACCGACAATATCTGGAAAGAGTGAATGGCAAATGTCTATTACGCACCTTACTCCAAATTTTGAGTTAGGTTTCTTTTTGGCGCAACTTACAGGATCATTTATATACACCGACAATAGACATAGATGGATGGAGATAACAAGTGCATTAAGCCAGGTTGACAAAATGAAAGAATCGTTATGGGAGCCCTTGGCAATGTACATGAGAAGCCTTGATTTTATTTATGAGATTAATCCGGTAGTTAATTTGAAGATGAGAAAAACAGGAAAGATGGGATTAATTAGAAACGTATTGCGTAAAATATTTATGAATGTCCAAAATGAGCATGATCCATCTCGCATTATTACTTTGAATAAGGCTTTATCTGAAGAGCTTAACGATGCTCACGAAAAATCCGAAAGGGAGTGGGAGACGATCCAGAAAAAGTCGGAAGAATCTGTGGGCGATGAGATTAATTTTAGATACACAGGTAAAATTGATTGCGTCATTCCATCAAATGGGTTCGGCATAAATACTGTGCATAGGCTTTTATTGTCTTATGGAAGCATTAATTATTTAAAATCAGTACCTATGGCGATGTTTGTTAAATATGAAGAATAATTTTGCAATTAAAGAGAGGCAGCTAGAGTTTTTCAGCCTCAGCCCCACACAACACGCAGCGCGGGTCCGCACCGGACGTTTCACAAAGCTTATCGGGCCATACGGGCGGTTAAATGGTGTGCCTCATGTGCGCTGCTCCTCCGGTCGGATTTTTCATGTCATGTGAACTCATTGAAGCTCCTTTGCCCTATCACCCGATACGTTGCTGCATCAGGTGCTGTCAGTATGGTTATTAAAGATATCTGCTATACCTCGACACCATACAATTCAGAAAAATATTGCGATACTTTAAAGATATCAAAGGTTTTGAAATGTCCGAATTTCGTTTGGTATTCTTAATATATTTGTAGTAAGATGAGAAGTTGTGTATTTTGACGGATAACATTACAAAGGTGATGATATCCAGATAAGTATAATCATGTGTTAATTTCTCAAATTCAAAACAACGGTTTATTTGATAAATGATTTGGTAATGGACCTGTATAATCCCGAAAAAATCCTTCCTCTTTCACTTGTGCCTGACCAAAAGGAATCTTTCGATGTCTGGATTCAGCAAGGAGATGTAATCCCTTTTTTGGAGAAAGAAATCGAAGATGAAAGCATTATCATTTATGCTTCATTACCCCATGTATTTATACATGCTGTTCTGATCCCCGAAATAAAACTAAACGACTCTACCATTGAGGATCTATTAGGATGGAGTCACAATCCGTATTCAACTTGGGGTATAGCATGTTCACAAGATGATGCCTGGATCGAAGGGCCCCTTTCAAGTGCTGGCAGTAAAATATTAAGTAAAGGAGAGCAGATAATATTTGGAAGATCATTTGAAGGGGTAGAGTCAAAAAGACAATATTTTGAGTTAGAACAAAAAATTTCTCATTCTTTAGGCATTCACTTCATGCCCGAGCGAAATGCCTGGTGCAAACTTGATAAGTTTGGCGATCTTGAAGATACTGTAAAAATTATTGGCTCTTTCTCATTTTAAGTGGGTAGCCCCACCTTACTGTAGTCCAGTTTTCCTGTAAGCATATAGATCATGGTTTTAAGGTTCTTAAAGGTTCTGTAGCCTCTCGCCTTTGCCTTGGCCGCCTGAACGAGACTGTTGA
>JAUSPN010000043.1 GCA_030656555.1 Candidatus Desulfaltia sp.
AATTGCCAAAGAGCATTCAGGCTAAAGCCAAGGAGAAACTCTATCAGATTTGGATGGCGCCCGAAAAAGATGAAGCAGAAAAACATTTTGATGATTTTATCGAAACTTATGAAGCAAAATATCCTAAAGCAGCCGAGTGCCTTAAAAAGGACCGTGATGCACTGTTAACCTTTTATGATTTCCCAGCAGAGCACTGGAGGCATATCCGAACAACCAATCCGATTGAATCTACATTTTCATCGGTCAGGCTGCGTACAGCAAAAGTGAGAAGCTGTTTTTCTTCAACGACTGTTATAACTATGGCATTTAAACTCTGCCAATCTGCTCAAAAAAGATGGCAACGCCTCCATCATTCGGAAAGGTTGGCAGGGGTAATCGAAGGAATTAAATTTATCAATGGAATAGAAGAAAATCGGAACGCCGCCTAATGCCATACACAACATTTGACAATAACTCGTCTCCTCTTGCTGTCGACAGGGCATCGGAAATAGCCGATTATATTGCTCAAGACAAACCATCAGCGGCAGAAAAATGGATTGATACAGTATTTTCTAAAGTTGAGCAGCTAAAAACGTTCCTCAGTTTATAAGTTTCCTATCATATTAGCAACGAATGTTATAATATTAGGGGCGTTTCATAAAGGCACTCCGTCCCATAAAGGCCCCCCTGATTTTTTATAAGCCACACTATTTATTTGTATATGTTCACAGGTGTCAGGGATCGGGTTTCAGTGTCGTCAGATATTACTATTATGGCTGAACTTCAAAGGCAATACGCACAATCTTTATAAGGACTTCTCTTTGCCACAAAATTGTTTGATATAATTTAAAAAATTAGTTAATATAATTTACTTAGAGGAAAAACCATGTTTTTCTTTCACCTATTTATATTCTATTTCCATGTGTATGAAAAGAAATTAGGATTTTCCGTATAGCTTGCTGGGTATATATTGGATAACGATGAAAACACGAGATGAAATCATTAAACTTCTGACCAAAGAAAAACCTGAACTGGAGCGTCGGTTCAGGGTGCGTCAAATGGCTCTTTTCGGCTCCTATGGCCGGGGCGATCAGCGAGAGGATAGCGATGTGGACATTCTGGTGGATGTGGACCCTTCCATAGGGCTTGAGTTTGTTTCCCTGGCGAAAAGGGTTGAAGATCTGCTTGGACAACCTGTGGATCTTGTTTCCAGAAGAGCTATAAAACCAAAAAGTTTGAAATATATTGAACAGGAACTAATTTATGTCTAAACGGCCGGTTGATCTTTTGATCGAAGACATTTTGGAAGCAGTCAAAAAAGTCGAACGATATTCAGAAGGTATGACGCAAGAGACATTTGAAAACGATGATAGAACTATTGACGCTGTGGTCAGGAATTTGGAGATAATCGGAGAGGCGGCAAATCGTTTGCCTGATGATTTTAAGACTGAACATCCTGAGATCGAATGGACCAAGATAGTCGGATTGCGTCATCGCATTGTGCATGAATATTTCGGTGTTGATCTGTATATTGTTTGGCATATTCTGCGGAAAGATTTACCGCTTTTTAAACAGATGCTCAATTCTATATTTAAGGGATATTGAACCGCAACAGGAAAAATATAGGAGACACTCTTTTGTCTTGACAAGGGGGATAGGTTTACAATAAAAGAGTTAATTAAGTAAATGTGGCTCTTTCCAAAAATAAGCAGGTAAATTTTTCTAATATTAAGCTTTTATTCCCCGGCAGGTCCTTAGTCTGCATTTTATGCTGTGTTGTGTTTCTTACATAAGCTCTAGATTGAAAGAAGTTCAGTCCGCTCGTTAAAATACATTAAAGTATTTTTTAAAAATTATACTAAATGTTAAACTTATATACGAGAAAACAGTTCTTCAAGCAAACCATTGGTCAGAGTTTGAAAGCCCTGAATCAGTTGTTTGACCTCAATCTTTTTTCTTCCAGTAAAACTGAAAATAACATTTCCAGTAAATTCAATGCTATTGCCAGCGATTTTTCTCCATCATTTTTAAAAACAGAAACCCAGAATCTTGGTCTCGACATAAATTCCCTTAAGCATGAAGATGCTTTAAAGGCTATTCATGAAGCTATGGAAAAACAGCGTCAATCAACCGAAGATCATAAAAATGTGCTTTAATAAACTGCTCAAGTTTCGCACCCTTAATTTTCAGCAGCATTAAGACAGTAAAGGAGCTGAATTCAATTTAAAAATTTATTTAAGCCCTTTTTGTTTAAAGCTTTTGATGAATAAAACAGGTGCGAAATTTGAGCAAAGTGTTTAATCGTTACAGGAAAACTTATTGAAAAGAAGGGAGGTTACCATGGAAAAATTCGGTGCAAATTATCTGGAAGAGCGTAATCTCGTGAAACGTTGGCCCCAGCCAATTCCCGCCATCGTTGCGCTGGTATTTACGCTTATTATCTTTTACGGAACATGGTGGATATTCCAGGACCCGCGCGGATTAATGCGCATGTACACGCCGTATGTAGGTTATATGTACACACGGTGGTGGCTCATTATTCTAATCTGGATGGTTTATATCTTCAACTACTGGCCATTTAAAAGATTATGGCTGGAAAAAACGCACCCCATAACAAAGGGAATTGTGCTTACTGCAATCTCTGTTATGCTGTTATACATCCTTATCAAAGTATTTTTCGAAGGCCTTCTAGGAAATCTTGGCCTGGCATACTTTAATCCAGGACAGTTAACAAAACTGCCGGGTGTTACAGAATTCTTTGCCATTGAATATGCTGCTCTGGCATGCCTTATGTTTGCTGCAATTGCTTCATGGCTGAGTCCGGCATGGATAGTAGCCTGTGAAGAGGCGCCGTGGCAGGATCTAACACAACCTGCAAAGGGAATCAGTATTCTTATAGCAACATTTTTTTTAAGCACTCTTGTCTATTTTATGACCATGCATTCTCATATGGGGATATTATACTATCCATGGCAGTATTTTACATCTATTGCCCCGCCCTACTGGGAAAAATTTGCCGATACTGTATCTGGAAATTTTCATGTTTCATGGATCATGTGCTGTACGGTTACGGTCTGGATAGTTGAGACCATCTGGGAGCGGTATCCCTTTAATCTTATAAAGAAAAACTGGCTGCGCCGCATTGTTGCATTTTTCGGTATTATAGCAATTGCCTTTGCAATACACTTTTTCCTTTATTTTGCCCAGGAACTTACCTGGGGGCCAGCCATTCGAGGCACACGCAGGGCATTTGCTCCAGACTGGCGATGGCTGCATGTCGGCGAAATGGCGGTATTCTTTCTTGTGCCGGCTCTTTTTATAACGTTTTACTGCGGCAACTGGCCCAAAAAGTTCAGTATTCCGGTTAATGTACTCATTAGAACGCTGCTTACCATTCTTGGTGGGATATTGCTTTATATTGTTTATTACAAAACATCACATCATTTTCTTGGCACACAAAAGGGTTTTTCTCATCCCCAGCAGTTTCCCATGATACCGACTATCTGGCTGATCAACATCTGGCTTGTACATCACTGGTTTATGGACAACTGGCCGGGATGGAAAATAGCGCCTAAAACTGCTGATGAAGCAATAAGGGATGAGAAAGCTGAGAAAGCGCTTATCCAGGATGTAAAATGGAGCCCGTCTTTTGGATGGGGTTTAGGTTTTGGCGCAGTTGCAGGAGTCATTATATATTTTATCACTGTAGGATTACTCCCGGTATTGTACAATGCCATAGATATTATTAAATAATAATCTAATAAACCTAAAATTTAGACTGCTTTGACAAGGAGGATAACAACATGTCTGAAAATAATAAAATAAAGCGCCGTGATTTTCTGAAAGGCGCAGCCATGGGAGTAATGGGCGGTACTTTAGCCACAATGGGAATTTATTCCTATTCCCCATGGCGCAAAACTCATTTCCCTGCAGTAGAAAGGAAAATGGTGGATATAGGTGCATGCAAGAATATTAAGGTTACCAATATTTCCGAAACAAGCTGGTTTGACAATGCCCATCTTATGGGAGATATCAAAGGCGCCGGAGGCCTACTGGTAAACCAGTATGATTACAACTGGCCGCCTTTTGGCGATGGGTCGGGTCTGGGCAAAGGTTCTTATGAAAAAGGAATCGCCAAAATAAAACATCTGCTTCCAGACAGGCTCGAAGAGGCATGGGCAACTACTGAAAAACTTTCAGTGCATCCGGAGAATGCCGGTGGCTATTCCTGCCTGATAGAACTGGAAGAATTAAATGGCCAGAAACATAAATATCTTCTTGATTCCGGCTGGTCATATAAATGGACGGATGAGTGTTTTAAGCGTGAAGGCATTGATAAAATGCTGAAAAATAAGGAAATTGAAGCCCTTTTTATTTCTCACGAACATTTTGACCACTTCTGGGGTTTGCCGGTTACCATGAAATATGATCCTGATATTACTGTATATATTCCGGACAGTTTCTATCCAGAAGGACTCCAGTATATAAAGGATTCAGGGCACAAAGGCAGGCTGGTTAAAGTTAAAGCAGGCTTAAACAAGATTATTCCAGGATTTTCTACTTTTGTATTTGCAATCCCGATAATCTGCCGGGTTTACGGCGAGCAATCCATGTATTTTAACATTAAAGACAAAGGTCTGGTTAGCGTAACCGGCTGCTGCCACCAGAGTATCATTCAATTTGCCGAGACAGCCTACCGGGAAATTAAATATGAAAACGATAATCTCCATGGAATCTATGGCGGTCTGCACATTTCGCCCTTTGAAGACTGGGACCCGAAATATGACGACCTGGTGCTTTCATTAGGAAAGTATGGATTTGAGAAAATCGGATGTAATCACTGTACTGGAATCGTTTGCGCAAAGAAATTCATTGCAGCCGGGTATCCTGTTGTAAAAGGCACCGCAAGATTTCGATCAAAAGATGTAGCTTACCTTGGAAACGGCGATAAAATCGGGTTTGGAACTGAGGTATAATCTATAGTTTAATAAAGATACCCCGGCTTAATCAGCGGGGTATCTTTAAAAACCCGGTTTATTCAATCCTCCTGAAAAGCATATGAACATTAAAAAGGCAGCTCCCAGTGACATTTTATCTTCTTCTGAATCAGGTATTCAGGAATTACTGCGATATTTTATCATGCGCACCAATTTTGTTCCAGGCGTACGACATGTAATCGGCTGGCGGGGATTAAAGGATTCCTCTTCAGACGTAGATGGCTGGACTGCTAAAATAAAGGATTATTCAGGAGTTTTTGGAATAAGTTATCATGAATTTGAATCCACGGGCAAGTGGGTCCAGGGCAAATTTGCCATAAATTACTTTCCTAATCCTGATGAAGACCTTGCAGATTTATTTTCCTTGCAGGCTGGTCTTTATATTCAGAAAGATGAATATTTATCACATGTACGCGACTTTCTATTACATCCTGAACTCTGCCATCTTTTTAATATCGGCATAATCGTCCTGTGTATAAATCAATCCAGAGATGCATTAATTTTAGGGCTTGAAACTGTTTCAAGGCAGCGTGTCATTGCCGAAGATGGCATATCGCTTATTCAAGACGGCCAACCTGTTCAGATAGTTGAACCAGGCGGATATGATCAAAATTTCCCTTCTTATTCCACATCCTTTTCTCTGTTTAAAGTACTTGCTGCTTCTGTTACCTTTAATCTTGAAGAACCACCGGTTTTTCTACAAAACGCAACTTGTCCTGGAAAGGAAGTTATCTATGACAAGGCTGGTCATCACAGGGAAACATTTTCAAAAGAAGCTCAGCAAAAATATCTTTTTTTGGGATATGGTAATGGCGAATTCAAAAATATTGCTGCTCAGTCGATTAAGAAGAACGTGTGCTTAACTAAGAATTTTATATGGGAAAAAGGAGAATCATTACCTGGACAATTTAAAGACGAACTCTGGTGGAAAGCCCATCAAATAAGCGATTATAAAACCCTTGATAAGAAAATTCTGGATATTGATGACCGGCCGCAATTAATTGTTCTGACCGGTTTTTTAGGCTCCGGCAAAACCAGTTTTCTACAGCATTTCATTGAATACCAGGTTCAATATAACCGGTTTGTGGCTATTATTCAAAATGAAATCGGTGAAACAGGCCTGGATGGAAAATTGCTGGATCATGATTATGCGGTTACGGAAATTGATGAAGGGTGCGTCTGCTGCACTCTTGTGGGAAATTTAAAAAAAGCCATTCACCAGATTCTGTCAAGTTTCCATCCTGATTATATCGTCCTAGAAACCACTGGTTTGGCCAATCCCTTTAATCTTCTGGATGAAATATCAGAAATAGAGGATCTGGTAAAATTTGATTCAGTGACAACCATTGTTGATGGTTTGAATATTAAAACATCGCTTGAAAATTACGAAGTTGCAAAACTTCAAATAAAAGCCGCTGACATTCTATTGTTAAACAAAAAAGAGTTTTTAAACGAAATACAGATTAATAAGATTAATCAGAAATTAAGAGAACTTAATCCCAATGCTCCTGTTATTGCAACAACCCACGGTGACATTAATCCCGCTCTGCTCTATGATATTGATCAAATAACAGAAATGGAAGAAAAATATAACATAAACCTGCAAAAAGAAAAAACCAGCTCAATCCATAAATCCCATAAACATGATGGTCTTTCGAGCTGCAAATTATCTTTCACTAAGCCTCTAAACAGGGAAATATTTTTGAAGGCAATCGAATCATTACCTCCCGATATCTTTCGCATGAAAGGTGTAGTAAATTTTGAAAATACCAAACTGCCTGTATTAATCCAGTATGTGGCCGGCAGATATGAACTTTCTGAATTCAAAAATTCTAAATTTTCAGAACAATTCCTTATTTTAATAGGCCAGGGCATTCAGAAAGATTCAATTATTTCTGATTTAAGAAAAAAATTTGCGGGCAGTTAATCCTGAGGAATTGAAACATTTTTTTTGATTTGATAAGATATTGCTTTTCCAGAGGAGGACTACAGAGAAATTTCCCTTGTAAGTCAAGGTCAAAGTAACCACAAGATTTGACACCATGTCGCCATTCACAGTGTTTGGATAACGGGTTAAGGTCAGCGGCCCTGCTTTTTTTCAATCCTTGCCCATGAATCACGCAGAGTTGCCGTACGGTTAAATACAAGCCCCCCTTCATGAGAATCAACAGAATCCACGCAAAAATAGCCAAGCCTTTCAAACTGATACCGGCTTTCAGGTTTTGCGCTCGCAAGACCTGGTTCAACACGGCAGGATGTTAGTATTTCGAGGGAGCTTGGATTCAAATAATCTATAAAATCAGCGCCGGCTTTCACCCCTGTTGGGTTTTCTTTTATAAACTGACGATCATACAGGCGGACTTCAGCCTTAATTGAATGAGGCGCGGAAAGCCAGTGAAGGGTTCCCTTGACCTTGCGTCCGTCCGAAGACCAACCACCTTTTGTTGCAGGATCATATGTGCAGCGCAGCTCAATAATCTTGCCGGTTTTTTTATCCTTTACCACCTGCTCACATTTTATATAATAGGCATACCTCAACCTTACTTCACGGCCTGGTGCCAGTCGGAAAAACTTTTTGGGAGGATCTTCGCGAAAATCCTCCTGTTCAATATACAGGACCCTGGAAAACGGAACCTTCCGAACTCCCATGCCTGGATTTGTCGGGTGATTCTGAGCCTCCAGCTCCTCTGTCAGGTCTTCCGGATAGTTGTCAATAACCACGCGAAGCGGTCGCAATACGCCCATAACCCTGGGGGATCGTTCGTTCAGATCTTCTCTTACGCAGTGCTCCAGCAATGCATAATCTACGATACTTTCCTTTTTGGCTACTCCGATGCGATCAGAAAACACCCGGATAGATTCAGGTGTATAACCGCGTCTCCGCATGCCGGACAGAGTCGGCATCCGCGGATCATCCCATCCGGAAACATGCCCCTGTTCAACCAGCTTTAAAAGTTTCCGTTTGCTCATTACTGTGTAGGTCAGGTTGAGCCGGGCAAACTCGATTTGCTGAGGATGACAATCTACATTCAGCTCGTCAAGTATCCAGTCATAAAGCGGCCGGTGGTCTTCGAATTCAAGGGTGCATAGGGAATGTGTAATCCCTTCGATGGAATCGGAAAGACAATGAGCATAATCATACATCGGATAAATGCACCACCTGTTGCCGGTTCTGTGATGCGTCATGTGTTTAATCCGGTAAATAACCGGATCACGCATATTTAAATTCGGGGCTTTCATGTCAATTTTTGCTCGAAGCACATGCTCACCGTCGTTAAATTCTCCCGCCCTCATCCGCTCAAACATATCCATGTTTTCTTCGATTGAACGGTTGCGATAGGGGCTGTCTTGCCCCGGCTCGGTCAGAGTGCCGCGATACTTTCTTATTTCTTCCGCACTCAGGCTGCATACATAGGCTTTGCCTTTTTTTATAAGCTGAACAGCATATTGGTAGAGTTTTTCAAAATAGTCTGATGTATAATAGAGCCGATCACTCCAGTCAAATCCAAGCCATCTGACATCTGATTTTATTGATTCTACATATTCGACATCTTCCTTGCTCGGATCTGTATCATCAAATCTCAGGTTGCAAACACCTCCTGCGTGTTCGGCGGCAATCCCAAAATTAAGACAGATAGACTTGGCATGGCCGATATGAAGATAGCCGTTTGGTTCCGGAGGGAACCTTGTTACAATCCGGCCATTGTTTTTGTTTGCTTTTAAATCTTCCGCAATAATATTGCGGATAAAATCTGATGGAAGAGCCGATTCTGTTGCATTATCGTTCATTAAACATTTCCTGTTTTTTTGTGGTGTGTTTTGGGTTTTTTTAGCACAAACTTTCTATAAGTGTAAATGCTTTTTCCATCAAAACACCCAGCTTTGAAATCGCAACCATTTTAAATTGTACATCCGGGGCAGCAGGAATATTTCTCATTGTGTTTATCCGTATCCGCCTATCTGTATTTAACGAGTGCTAACCGATTAGATAAAGCATACAAAAATTACATTTTTATTTTAAATATTTTTTATGCGTGGTATTTAAATGGAAAATCATACAATCACTTGTTGCCGAGAATGCTTTACGCCCTCAACAATCGCCGCATATTGCCATCTGCTGTGATTATACCTCTCTATAGCTGTAAGTGGAGTAGACAGCATTCCTGGTTAAAGAGAAAGAAATCTAAAAGCAAAGGGGTATAAAATGAACTTTAAACTAATTTTGAATCTCGTTATAGCTTGTTTTGTGCTTATATTTGCATTTCAAAATGCAGTTGTAGTAAAAATTCAGTTTTTGTTTTGGTCCGTATCAATGTCTCGTTCACTTTTAATATTGGTGTTTGTAGGAATTGGAGTAGTGATTGGTTGGCTATTAAATAGCTACGTCTCTTTTAAAAGAAAATAACAGGGAGACAATATGTCTAACAACAGCACAGTGCGGTTTACAGCCGCCGGTAATGGGTTAGAGGCAAGGATGCTGTAATAATGCTGTGCCATTAATGAACGAAGCTGAGAATTGTACCCGAAAGCGGATTGTCCAAGTGTAATTGAAGAAGTCTGCAGGAGAAAGATTTAAGGAGATTCTCAAAATAGTTAAGCAGAAAAAACCTTTGCAAGGTTGAGTTGAGTTAAACACCTTGACATCAATATGAATTGAAAATAAGAGTTAATATTTTTATCAGGCTGATATTTGGAACTATCACCTTGATTGAGTCAAGGCTCAATTAAGGAGGGGTCAGCAAAGTGGAAATCGATCTGGATGGCATTGTTATAATTGTTGGGAACTACGGCAGCGGAAAGACCGAAGTTTCCATCAATCTTGCCGTGAATCGCAAGCGGGCTGGTTTAGAGGTTCGTATCGCAGATCTTGATCTGGTTAATCCTTACTTTAGAACACGTGAGGCAAAGGCACAGCTTGCTGAACTTGGGATCGAGGTGGTCGTACCTCCCATGCAGTATATGCAGGCCGATCTCCCCATCTTGAGCCCTGTTGTAGCCGGGATGATCAGGCAGCCAAGCCAGCTTACATTGCTTGACATGGGCGGTAATGATGTTGGCGTAAATGTGCTTGCAGCGCTTGGCGATGCATTAAGGGGCAGGGAAATTCATGTGTTTCAGGTCGTAAATCCATTTAGACCATTTACAAACACCGCTGAAGGATGTTTAAAGATTCGCGATGAGATAGAAAAAGCCTCAAGGTTATCTATAAGCGGTATTATCGGCAATGCAAATCTTATCGATGAAACAAGTGCCCGGGATATATACACAGGTTATGATTTTGCCTTGGAATTATCAAAGAAGAGCGGATTACCTTTAAAGTTTGTTACGGTCGCGGCAGAACTGATGCCGAAAATAGACATTAAACGTTTTACCTGTCCAATATTATTAATAGAAAGGCAGCTTGTCCCGCCGTGGAAAAGGGCTATTTCTCTCGCTTCAAAAATGGAGTAAAAATATATGGCATATAAGCATTATATTGATAACAACAGATGTAAGGGGTGCGGGTTATGTGTGTCCGTATGCCCTAAAAAGGTTTTGGAGCTATCTTCAGAAATCAACACAAAGAGCTATTTTCCCGTATATCAGGCGCGCCCTGAAGATTGTATTTTTTGCGCAACATGCTGCATTATGTGCCCGGATGTCGCAATAACAATAACCGAAGAGGCCGAAGACAAGCCGAAGCAGCCGGCATAAACGGAGGAATATTATGGGAAAGATATTAATGAAAGGGAACGAAGCTATCGGAGAGGCTGCGATAAGAGCTGGATGTCTTAACTATTTTGCCTATCCTATTACTCCTCAATCCGAGGTTGCAGAATACCTGTCCCGCCGGATGCCTGAAGTTGGAGGCATGTTTTTACAGGGAGAAAGCGAAGTCGCGGTCGCATATATGCTTTTTGGAGCGTCAGCGTGCGGAGCCAGAGTTTTTACCACTTCATCAAGTCCCGGTATAAGTCTGATGAGTGAAGGGATCAGCTATATGGCCGCCGCCCAGTGCCCTGCCGTGCTTGTAAATATTATGCGGGGCGGTCCCGGACTAGGCGGAATACTTCCATCCCAGGGTGATTACTTCCAGGCAACAAAAGGTGGAGGCCATGGCGACTACAGGTTGCTTGTCATGGCTCCGGCAAGTGTTCAGGAGGCTGTTGAGATGGTAATGCTTGCTTTTCCTCTTGCGGAAAAGTATCGCAACCCGGTGATGCTTTTAGGCGACGGCTTGATAGGCCAGATGATGGAACCGGTAGAATTTCCTGATCATCTCAAATCAGAGCCGACCAACAAGGATGAATGGGCTACAAACGGAATGGATACACGCGGAAGCAACAAGCGCAACCTGGTAAAGTCTCTTTTTCTGGATGCCGGCAAGCTAAACGATCATAATCTTATGTTAAAAGCCAAGTATGACCGGATGAAGCAGGAAGAGATAAGATACGAATCTTATAATATAGAGTCTGATTATAAAACTCTTATTGTAAGTTATGGAACAATGAGCAGAGTATGCAAAACCGCCATAGACAACATGAAGGATGAAGGGCTTGAGGTTGGAATGATAAGGCCTCAAACGCTCTTCCCGTTTCCTGAAAAGGCCATATATGAAGCTGCTTCCAAGGAAAGCTGCAAGATAGTTGTGAGCATTGAAATGAGCATGGGCCAGATGGTTGAGGATGTGGAGAGATCTGTTAAAGGCAAACTTCCTGTCAGATGGTATGGGAAGTGTGGCGGCGATGTCCCGACTCCCGAAGAGGTTGTCGAAGCTGTTAAATCTTTTTAATAAAGGAGCATAAATATCAATGGGAAAGACATTCGCGAAACCGGAAGCTCTTTCTGACCAGCATACCCATTACTGCCCTGGATGTACTCACGGCATAATACACAGGCTGGTAGCCGAAGTAATTGATGAACTGGGCATTAAGGGTCGTACTGTCGGCATTGCGCCTGTTGGGTGCGCGGTTTTGGCTTATAACTATTTTACCATGGATTTTCAGGAAGCGGCTCACGGTCGCGCGCCGGCTATGGCTACAGGGATAAAGAGGGTCAGGCCGGATTTGATCGTTTTTACCTATCAGGGTGACGGCGATCTGGCAAGCATTGGAATGGGAGAGATAGTTCATGCCGCAAACCGGGGGGAAAAGTTTACAACCATTTTTGTAAATAATGCTGTCTATGGCATGACAGGTGGGCAGATGGCGCCGACTACCATGCCGGGTCAGCGGACTACAACAAGCCCTTTTGGTAGAAATGTTGAAGAGGTCGGTATGCCGATAAAGATGGCGGAATTGCTTTCGACTCTTGAAACACCCGGATATATTACAAGGCAAACGGTAATAAAACCAAAATACATTGTCAGGGCAAAGAAAGCCATTAAAAAAGCATTTCAGTATCAACTTGAAGGCAGATGCTTTAGCCTGGTGGAGATTGTAAGCACATGCCCGACAAACTGGGGACTTACTCCGGTGCAAGCACTAAAATGGGCGGAAGAAGCCTTACTCCCTTATTATAAGCTTGGTGAATTTAAAACGCCTGATTAAAACAGGAAAAACTGATTTCACCACAGAAAACACAGAGAAATAAGAAGATGTGTTAATTTTTTTGGCTCTTTCTCAAACTGAGCGGGTAAGGTATACTGTGGGGAAAAAGAGGAGGTCTTTTTGATGGAAGTTTTGGAGTCACTGTTTGCAAGAGCGCTGAAGCTGGAATCGCCATGGAAGATTACGAAGATAGAGTTTCATGAAAGCAAGGGAGACATCAAGGTTTTTGTCGATTTTCCCAGAGGAAGTGTTTTCTCTTGTCCTGCCTGTGGGAAAGACGTGAAGGCTTACGACACCAAAGAGAAAGAATGGAGGCATCTCAATTTCTTCCAATATGCCTGCTACCTGGTTGTGAGGGTTCCGAGAACTGACTGTCCCGATGACGGCATACTTCAGATCGATGTGCCATGGGCGCGGGATGGAGCGGATTTCACCTTCCTCTTTGAGTCCTTCGCCATGACACTGGTACGCGAGATGCCGGTCAACAAGGTGTCTCAGATCATCAACGTGGATGATAACAAGCTCTGGAGAATGATGCAGTACTATACCGAGACAGCCCGCGGGCGGGAGGACTACTCCGGCGTGAAACAGATAGGGGTAGACGAAACGTCAAAAGCAAAGAGGCATGATTATGTCTCTCTCTTTGTTGATTTGGCGAAAAAGCGAACGATCTTTGTCGCGGAAGGCAAAGGCTCGGAGACAATGACTGCATTTGTCAAAGACTTCAAGGATCATCATGGTAATCCCCAGGATATCACGGATGTTTCCATCGACATGTCCCCTGCCTTTATGAAGGGAGTAGAGGAAAATCTACCCAACGCCGCGATCACCTTTGACAAATACCACATCATGAAGATCATCAATGCCGCTGTCGATAGCGTGCGAAAAGCCGAGACAAAAGAGCAGTCCCTGTTGCGGGGGCAGAAGTATCTTTTCCTGAAGAACCGGGAGAACCTTACTGAATCCCAACGGGATGCGTTGCACACGATAGAATCCATGCCCAGAATAAACCTGAAAACAGTGAGAGCCTATCATATTCGTGAGAACTTCCAGGAAATCTACAAAGAGGAGACACAGGAAGGGTTCGAGAGGGCCTTAAAGAAGTGGTATTTCTGGGCCACCCATAGCCGTATTGAAGAGATCAAAGAAGCGGCCAAGACGATAAAGCGTCATTGGTCCGGCGTGCTGCGCTGGTACAAAAGCAGGATCAATAACGGGATTCTGGAAGGCCTCAACAGTCTCGTTCAGGCGGCCAAGGCAAAGGCGAGAGGCTACAGAACCTTTAAGAACCTTAAAACCATGATCTATATGCTTACAGGAAAACTGGACTACAGTAAGGTGGGGCTACCCACTTAAAATGAGAAAGAGCCA
>JAUSPN010000025.1 GCA_030656555.1 Candidatus Desulfaltia sp.
AAGCTTGTTTATGCCTTGGCATTTCAATTTCTGAGCAAATAGAAATATTAAAAGAACTAAAGTTTGCTATAGCTGACAGCGGCAAGTTTTGGGACAAACATCCTTCCTGGGATGAGCGTATTGAGAATATCAAAAAAACAACCATAAACTGAAAACAGCGAGCCTCAAAGACACCGCGCCCTTGGTGACGCAAAACTTGCAGTCATTAATTCATTGCCCCATTTTTTTCTCCTGCACACTCTCTGACGCGCCCCCAGAACTATTTAGTGCTATATATTTGTTAAAATAAATTATATTGACAAAAACAAAACCAGAAAGTAACATTAAAAATATGAAAATCAATCTTGGTTTTATTGGAAAAAATATCCGTAAACTTAGACGGCAGCGTAGTTGGACAATGGCTGAACTGGCTGCAAAAGTCGGAATGAGCGAAGTGCCTTTAGGAAGGATTGAGCGTGGTGTAAACGCTCCTTCCGCTTCTGTAATTTACAGACTGTCAAAAGAGTTGGGCGTTTCTGCGGATATGCTTTTTGCCGAGGATAATCAAAACGTCGGATCTCTTCAGTGTGAAAAAGCGCGCGATCCTTTTCCGGCAACAACCAGCGGAAACAATGAGGAGCTGCCTTCCAGGATCAAGACAATGTCGCGTGATATAATTGAAGCATTCTGTGCTCTTGAAGATATTTGCAGGGCGCAAAAAAGGGCAAATATTCCGCTTGTTATTCCTTTTGATCCCACAATCAGAGGAATGGAAATGCTTTCGGAAAAGGTTCGCCGTTTTGCCGGAATCGAGCATGGCATAGTCTTTGACTATTTTGAGCTGTTTGAAACCCTTGGCTTTCGTGTAATCGCAGTTCCTTTGCCTAAAGATGTACACAGCTTTTCGTATTATGATACTTTAAATCAGAACGCTTTCTTTTTTTTGGCAGCAAGGCAGAATCCTGAAAGACAGCTTTTTTGCCTGGCCTGTGAATTGGGAAAAATCTTAATTCTGACTTACTCTATACAGCAGGGCGTGGAACTGTTTGAACCTGATGGCGATCCCGATCCTTCAGGTAAAAAACCGTTTACAGCTCATCGTGCTGCAACCCGTTTTGCCGCTACCTTTCTGATGCCCGCAAACGCTGTGGGCGATACTGTTGAACAATTAGGAATTCAAAAAAAGCAGTGGTCTTATGAGCTTTTGCTTCGCATCAAGCATCGTTTTGGTGTTTCAGCAGAGGCTTTTTTATATCGTTTAGATGAACTCGATTTAATCGACCCTTCTCTGATCCAACCTCTTAAAGACACAATTCACAAGCACTACGGCAAAACCGGCTTTGGCGAACCCGACCTTTCCAGAAGGCTTTTAACACCAAACGGCCGTTTGTGGGATCTGGTATTGACGGGTAAAGAATCGGAAGAAGGACGTGAGGAAGTGCTTAAAATTGAGGAAGTATTGAAAAAATGGAAGGTGGCTGGGAAATGAGACCTTTGAAAAATGTACAATTTCGTTCAATGTCTTTGCTTCTGAAGCGAATAACGATTATAATCGCTTTAAATTATGAAGCGAAAGGAAGTCTGAAATGCATTATGTATGGCAAAATACAAACTGGACAGAGTTTAGCTGGAAAAGTGATGCACTGATTCAACCGCTTGGCCGGGCTCGACTGCGCCAGGGCAGGTTGCTGAGCAAGGTGAATGCCCTGGGTTTGAAATTCAGCAAAGAAGCCAGAGTTGAGATATTGATTGAAGAAGCTGTTACAACCGCTGCGATTGAAGGGCAGGCCATGTCCAGGGATTCGGTCAGGTCTTCAGTGGCACGGCGACTTGGGCTGCCGACAGCCGGTTTGCCCGCTGCGGAACGGGTTGTCGATGGTCTGGTGGATGTGCTGCTGGATGCCACTGCGAATTACAGCGAGTCGCTATCGGCAGAAAGACTGATGGGCTGGCAGGCCGCCCTCTTTCCTGCCGGGTATTCGGGTTTGCGGAAAATTCGTACCGGCCAATGGCGAGGCCCGGAACTTATGCAGGTGGTATCCGGCCCTGTTGGCAAAGAAAAAGTCCACTTTGAGGCGCTTCCATCAGACCAGGTGGATATGGAAATCAAAGATTTTATCCAATGGTGGACAAAGGAATCGAAAAATATTGAGGGGCTGCTGCGGGCCGCTATAGCCCATTTTCGGCTTGTCACTATTCATCCGTTTGAAGATGGTAATGGACGGATCGCCAGAGCCCTTACCGATATGGCGTTGGCACAGGATGAGAACCTGCCGTCCAGGTTTTACAGCCTTTCGACACGTATCATGGCTGAAAGGGATGGATACTACCGTGTGCTGGAGCAATGTCAGAAAGGAGACGGTAATATAACTGATTGGCTGCTATGGTTTCTGGAATGTTTTGAACGTGCACTTGACCATTCAGAGGCATTGATTTCAAATGTTCTGGCAAAGGCACGGTTCTGGCAGCAGCATGGGCAGACAACATTGAATAAACGCCAGCTAAAGGTTATCAATCGGTTGCTGGATGCCGGTCCAGGCGATTTCGAAGGCGGTCTGACCACCCGTAAATATGTGGGCATGGTAAAAGTTAGCCGTGCAACTGCTTATCGCGAGATATCCGACCTGGTTGCAAAGCAGATATTCAGGCAGAACACGGGCGGGGGTCGGAGTGTCAGCTATGACATAATATGGGCGGATACGGAGTAAAAACTATTATGTTTGAAAATTATCCCGATATAATTCGAGCTCTGATCGCTGAGGCGGAGACAGACAGATTGAAATACTTGGATCTATCGTCCTTTATGACAGGTCCATCTCTAAAAGAGGTGTATGGGAAAATTGACAAAACCATGCGGTTTTTTTCGGTATATGTTTATATGGAAAGGCTTGAAGATGATCTGTTGGATGATGACCGTTATGTAGAAAAAGAGAAGGTTATTTTATGTTCTCGGGTGGAAGAGGAAGTTAGAAAATATTGGTGGAACAGAAACAGAGAACATATAAAGCTTATCGATGAACGGCTGGAGCCTTTAAAAAACGAACCGGAATATAAAAAGATGAAAGAGGGTGACCTCAGGGACAAAATAATTAAGGATTTGGATCAGGAAATTTATCCGGAAATGATTGAGCGGGTAAAGGAAGAATACCAGGAGTTTTATGAAGACAAATGGGAAGAATACTGGGAAAAAGAAGATCCCTTTAAAGAGCGAGTAGAATACCGATACCACCGCCGGTACGAAATGCCGCGGCCTTTTAATCACTGGGACAGCAGAAATCCCTGGCAGCAATACTATTTTTGCAAAGACCAAGATGGACATTTTTACTATATACAGAGCGGTTCCGGCTCCAGCGGCCAGAGGTATAACCACGGCTTTTATGGCCACCTGTTTGCGCTTTTAAACAACGAAAAACCCGTGCCCACATATTTTTTCACTTATAACAGTCGCAACCAGTTTGTCTTTAATAGAAAAGAAAAAAGCCTGCACCTTTATTTTTTGCATTTAGTTGGCAATTTTCAAATAGATTGGAAAGAAAGCGAGCGGATTTTAAAAGATGTTACTGAAATCAGGGATGAATTTAAACTGTAGGAATTTAATTTTTATGATTTCCTAATAATAACAACGCTCATCTTGTCAAAGAATGGCTCATATAAATTGATGGAGCAATTATGATGATCTCGAAAGAACTCACAAAATTACAACCCTTTTCTAATTTTGTCATCTTTAAAACAAAAAGTGGCAAGGTAAATATAGATGTCTTTTTTTATGAAGAAACCCTTTGGCTGACTCAAAAAAAAATGGCGGAACTTTTTGAAAAAGGGCGAACTACCATTACAGAGCATTTAAAAAATATTTTTTCCGAAGGAGAATTACTGGGAAATTCAGTATGTCGGGATTTCCGACATACTGCGGAAGATGGTAAATCCTATGTTTCAAAGTTTTATAACTTAAAAGCTATAACCGCAGTAGGGTTTAGGGTCAATTCGCACCGGGCAATCGAATTTCGAAAATGGGCAGGCGAGATTTTGCATGAGTACATCATTAAAGGCTTTGCCATGGATGATGAAAGGTTAAAACAAATCAAACACTTTGGGCAGGACTATTTTGATGAGATGCTGGAGCGGATTCGGGAAATCCGCTTGAGTGAGCGGAGAATATATCAAAAAATCACCGACATTTACGCTCTTTCAGCAGATTATGATAGCCAGGCCGATATAACTAAACACTTTTACGCAACAGTACAGAATAAATTACATTGGGCCATAACCGGTAAAACTGCAGCAGAAATCATTTACAATGAAGTAGATGCTCAAAAGGCGTACGTGGGGCTGAAAACATGGAAGAACGCTCCGGATGGTAAAATTCTTAAAAGCGATGTATCTATTGCCAAAAATTATCTCAACGAAGAACATCTCCGACAATTGGAGCGAATCGTCACCGCATATCTTGATATGGCAGAAAATCGGGCGCGCAACAGAAAAGTGATGAACATGGCCGACTGGGATCAATTTCTTACACAGTTTCTGGAGCTTTCAGATTATCCGATTCTTGCCAATTTGGGCGAAGTAAGTATGCTCGAGTCAAAATTGAAAGCAGAAGCGGAATTCGATAAATACAGGATAATTCAAGACAAGAACTATGTTTCAGACTTTGATCGGGAAGTCCAAAAACTATTGAGTAATGAGGATCGTGATAAATGAAGCTGATATTCAAACAGCAACCCTACCAGACCGATGCTACCATGGCCGTTGTCCGTTGTTTCAAAGGACAAGGCAAGGGATTTACCAATGCGGTACGGGGTTATGTGGACATGGGTAATTTCAGATAATAACATTATGAAGCACAGATGGACAGATATTCCCACCGGATTTTAAGTTTAGACCGACCAAAACGGAAAAATGGAGCTCAGGAGGGGTGATGGAAACAAGCACGGCTGTCTTCAGAGGTAAGGAAATCAGGAAGACGATTCACAACAATTAGTGGTGGTTTTCAATTATTGATGTGATTGAGGTTTTAACTGGAACACAAAGGCCAAGAAAATACTGGAATGATCTTAAAAAAAAGCTTTTTGAAGAAGGATATGTTGAGTTGTCCGAAAAAATCGGACAACTGAAATTGCAGTCTTCAGAATGATCCCCTGGCAAGTCCGGCAGGTGCACGGCATAACAAATGAAATGCTTTATGGTGAACCAAAACCGGATGAGGTCCTGCCGGAGTTTTACAAATTCATTGCCGGAAGCATCCTGGTAGCCCACAATGCAAGCTTTGATATCAGAACCCTGATCTCCAATCATATATTGGAAACAGAGAGCCCCAAAGACACCGGGCGCTTGGTGACGCAAAACTTGCAGCCATGATATGGCTTGAAATGGGGAAAATGTGATGTAACGGCAATTGAAGCTCCCCGCCGCAAGCAGCGGGGAATGCACTCGCTTTTGCGGTTCAGAAAAAGATAATAAATTGACTTGTATGTTCGTTTAATATACACTTTTTCAGATTAATTTCAGTCGGTTTTTTGAACCTCAAGCAGGAGGATCAGGTGTGACCAGTCCTTGGATTACAAAAAAATAAAGCCCCATTTCTTCAGCCGGATGAAGGATGGGGCTTTTTACTTTAGCTGTTTTATTCTTGACGATATAAACTTATAAACTGAGGATTGTACCTTAGATTAACGGATTGGAATAGGAACCGCGAATGGACACGAATAGACACGAATTAACGGGGTCAGAAATACCCAAATCCTTTTTTCAGGATGTCTGGAGCATTCTTGCGGATGCCCGGCAAAGAGGCTATGCCGCCGTCAATTTCATTATGGTGGAAGCCTACTGGAAAATCGGCAGGCGCATTGTGAAAGAGGAACAGGGTGGCAAAGGCAGGGCGGAATACGGCGCTTATCTCATCAAAGAACTGTCCAGGAATCTTGGCGAGGAGTTTGGGAGAGGGTTCTCAGTGGCCAATCTAAAGAATTTCAGGCAGTTTTATATGGCCTTTCCCGGTTTTGAAAAAGGCTACGCACTGCGTAGCGAATTGACCTGGACCCACTACCGTCTCATCATGCGGCTGGAAAACGAAAAGACCCGGGAGTGGTACATTGGCGAAGCCGCAACTCAGCGCTGGAGTACTCGCAAACTGGAACGAAATATCAACTCGTTTTATTATGAGCGGATTACCTGGATCAACTTACCAAGGGCAAGGAGCCCTGAAAAGTACGGATCGTACTGGAATAGGAACCGCGAATGGACACGAATAGACACGAACTAACAACTCGAAACGGCAATAGTTTATTTGATCGTATAGTAATCATTCTGGAGCAAGCACGAACTAATGTTGTTCGTACCGTTAATAGCGAAATGGTGCTCGCCTACTGGCACATCGGACGGGAGATAGTCCAGGAGCTTCAAAAGGGTGAGAATCGGGCTGAGTATGGCAAGCAAATTATTAAAGAGCTTTCTGCAAAGTTGAATAACAAATACGGAAAAGGATTCTCTTCAACAAATCTATGGTATTTCAGGCAGTTCTATGTTGTGTACTCAAATCGGAGACCCAAGATTCGCCACAAGGCTTGTGGAGAATTGATTTCCATGGAAAAACTCCACAAGGCTTGTGGAGTTTTGGATGATTTGAGCTTGGCAGTTGAAAAAAGTGAAGCCCTCCAAGGATTTTCACCCCTATTAAGCTGGTCGCACTATCGCACATTGAGCAAGGTTGAGCATAAAAATGAACGTATATTTTATGAGATTGAAGCCGAGAAAGAGGGTTGGAGTGTTCCTGTTCTGGAACGGCAGATTCACTCTTTTCTTTTCACACGACTTCTGAAAAGTAGAGATAAAGACGGAGTTCTGGAATTAGCAAAAAAAGGACAATTGATAAAAACTCCGGCTGATAACATGAAAGATCCTTATATCCTTGATTTTCTTGGCTTGCCTGATTCTAAGCAAATCCACGAATCAAAACTGGAATCTGCAATTATAGACAACCTCCAGTCATTCCTCTTGGAATTGGGTAAAGGCTTTGCCTTTGTCGCCCGGCAAAAACGCATTCAGTATGAAGACGAATTCTTCTATGTTGACCTTGTTTTTTATAACTGTATTCTGAAGTGCTATTTGCTGATCGACCTGAAAATCGGCAAACTTGCCCATCAGGATGTCGGGCAGATTGATAGCTATGTTCGAATGTTTGACGACCTTTTTATCACCAAGGATGATAATCCGACCATCGGGCTGATTCTCTGTTCCGAAAAAAACGAGTCCATTGCCAAGTACTCTGTGCTGAACAACAGCAAACAGCTCTTTGCATCTAAATACATGCTCTATCTACCTACCGAAAAAGAACTAAAGAGTATGCTGGAACGGGAACGAAGGTTGATTGAAGAAAGACAGCAAGCAGGAGACGAAGCCGACCAAGATAGGGATTAAGGTTTTTGCTGTTTTGGCTGTGCTGTGAGAAAATTCAGGTTTATTGCCGGAAGCATCCTGGTGGCTCACAATGCAAACTTTGATTTCAGAACCCTCATCTGCCCAATCATATATTGGAAACAGTGGGTCGATATCTGCTTGGAAGATCATGTATGCGGCAAAGACACCGGGCACTTGGTGACGCAAAACTTGCAGCCATGATATGGCTTGAAATGGGAAAGATATGAGTGGTTTAGAAGATATTATTTATCGATATTGTAGGACAAAAACTGCAAAACTAAAGGGCGTTCGTTATGACAATAATTGTTCCCATAGAATCAATTATCAGTAAAATTATTTTTCTTCGTGGTGAAAAAGTTCTGTTAGACCAATATCTTGCAGAGCTTTATAATGTAGAAACCAAACAGTTGAAACGCGCAGTACGCCGCAATATAAAAAGATTTCCTCTGGATTTTATGTTTCAATTGACCAAAGAGGAATATCAATCTTTAAGGAGCCAATTTGGCACCTTAAAAAGAGGGGTTCATTCAAAATATCCTCCAGACAAACCTCGCAAAAAGATCGGCTTTACGGTAAAGGAAAAGGTCAGTAAATACGAAAAAAAGAAACAAGTATCACGCAAAGACAATGGTTAAGCCGTCATGAGAGTACCTGATCGTTATGTAGCACTGGATGTGGAAACAACCGGTTTTTCGCCACAAAACGGAGACAGGGTAATAGAAATCGGCGCTGTTGCTATCGAAAACCAGTGCATTATTGCTAAATTCAGCAGCCTTATCGATGTTGACAAAATGATTCCCTGGCAAGTTCAGCAGGTGCACGGCATAACCAATGAAATGCTATATGGCGAACCAAAAACCGGATGAGATCCTGCCGGAGTTTTACAAATTTATTGCCGGAAGCATCCTGGTAGCCCACAATGCAAGCTTTGATATCAGAACCCGCATCTGCCCAATCATAAACTGGAAACAGTGAGCCGATACCTGCTTGGGAAATCATGCAAGCAGATGCAAAGACACCGCGCGCTTGGTGACGCAAAACTTGCGGCCATGATATGGCTTGAAATGGGGAAGATATAAATGAAAAGATCGCTTTCGTTAGTACTTATAAGCATTGTTTTTGCAGTATCATTCATAGGCTGCGCCCATACTCAAACAGCAACCCATATTCCCCCGAAACACCTGGCCGTCAGAATGATTAAAATAGTTGGAGAAGTATCCGGCTGCATACAGCCCAAAACCAAGCTGGAATATTATATATCAAACCACAGCGAGCCTAACGCCTGGGTAACAGACGATAAGCTTTACTTTACCGAAGGCATTTTTGTTTTTGATGATAATGTTCTTAAATTTGTTATGTCTCATGAGATCGCCCATAATAAGCTCGGCCATCTCGCAAAAGCAAGAACCGTAAGCTATATTACCACAGGCGTTATGCTGGTGGCTGATATTATTATTCCCGGCGCCGGGCTTCTAAACTATTTGGCCAACCCGGCTATTGTAAATAATTTTAGCAAGACACAGGAATCCGAGGCTGATACAGAGGCATCTAAAGCTTGTTTATGCCTTGGCATTTCAATTTCTGAGCAAATAGAAATATTAAAAGAACTAAAGTTTGCTATAGCTGACAGCGGCAAGTTTTGGGACAAACATCCTTCCTGGGATGAGCGTATTGAGAATATCAAAAAA
>JAUSPN010000031.1 GCA_030656555.1 Candidatus Desulfaltia sp.
CAATTTCTGCTGTCTTCTAAAAGGATGTTACATCGTGAAAGCTAATAGAAAGTATAGTATAGATGATACACGGTTAGCTGTAGAAATACATCAAATAAAATCGTCATTACACATAGAATTGGTGAGTCGCACAGAGCTTGAACCCCTTTGGGATCAACTTGTAAAAGACCATCATTATTTGGGGTATGAAAAAACCATTGGTCCTCGTGTGAAATATATCATTTGGCTTAATGAACGCCCAATAAGTGCGATCAGCTTCAATCAAGCTGCTTACAAGATCGGCGTCAGAGATCAATTTATAGATTGGAATGATGAGGAGAAAAAGAATAATCTTTCACACGTATTAAATAATAATCGTTTTTTAATCCTGCCATGGGTTCACATCAAAAACTTGGCTTCTCATATCTTGGCGTTATCGATTCGAAGATTAAAAGTGGATTGGGTTCAAATGTATAACAAAAAACCCTATATCCTAGAGACCTTTGTAGATCAAGAAAAATATCCCGGCACCTGTTACCGAGCATCGAATTGGCAATATGTCGGAGAAAGCGGTGGTTACGAAAAAGTTGGAAAAACCTATACTTATCATGGAAACAAAAAAGCCATTTATTTGTATGTAATGGAGAAGAAGTTTAAAAAATTAATAGGCTGTACAGGAAGAAGACCAATCCAGGTCCTCAAAAATAATCAATCCTTGGAGATGGTCTATATGCAACTACAAAAAAATGATTGGCATCCCGCACTATTGGAAGAAGCGAAAGTAAAGGACACAGTGGATCAACTCCCTGAAATGCTCAAGAGTCATATGGGGCGATTTCATGATTGTTTTCGGCGTTCTGAGCAAGAATTTAATGGAAATCTTTATGTACAAGGACTTTTGAGCAACTTGGAACGAAAATCGATAGAGCCCATTGCATTAGAATTCAATGATGATAAAAGAGGCGTCCGCAACCTTCAGTTTTTCATGAAAAACGCAAAATGGGATGATGAAAAGGCTTCAAGAATCTATCAGCAGGGTCTGGCTCAGAAAATAGCTGAACCTGAAGGTATGTTCACCATCGATGAAAGTGGTACCGTAAAAAAAGGAGACAAATCGGTTGGCGTTGCACGTCAATATTGTGGGAGTGTTGGTAAAGTCGAAAACTCACAAGTTGGTGTTTATTTAGGGTACTCCAATCCTAACGGAGGTTACGGCTTAATTTCCTTCAAACTCTTTATGCCTGAGAAATGGTTTGGTGACGATTATAAAGAGCGTAGAACAGACTGTCTTGTTCCAGAGGAGCTAGCTTTTCAGACCAAGCCAGAGATTGCCATAGATTTGCTGCATGAAGCAGAAACGTCAGGCGCATTTCAGGCCAAATGGGTAGGCGTCGATAGTTTATATGGGAATAGCAAAGCATTCTTAAACGCGATTCCCGAAAAATACTGGTATTTTGCAGACATTCACAACGATGCGCTGATTTGGCGTGAAGAACCGACCTTTGAAATCCCCCAATACAAAGGAAAGGGACGCAAGCCTACAAAAAAAGAAAGGGACGCAAGCCTACAAAAAAAGTACCGACAACGAAACCTGAAAAAGCTTCAACCCTTGCCGAAGATGAAAGTATTCCATGGAAAACCGTATGTCTTGGCGATGGATCTAAAGGTCCTGTTTATGCGCAAATCAAATGCGTGCGAATTTACAGAGCATTTAAAATGGAAGCTGAGGAAGTTGAAAGCGAAGCTTGTTGGTTATTTATCCGTCGTAGAGAAGATGGGGACACCCGATTCTCCGTAAGCAATGCTCCCGAAGACATCGATGAGTCTGAATTGTGTAAAGCATCGATCATGCGGTGGCCGATTGAACAGTGCTTCAAAGAAATGAAAGATCAACTTGGAATGGATCATGTTGAAGCGAGATCATGGAAAGCTTGGCACCGACATATGCTTCTGGTCTTTATCGCTTATGAATTTCTTTTGGACGTTAGATTATTGGTACTTGATAAAAAAAAGACCTATTTTATCACTGAGAATGGCCTTGATGCTCGTCATTGCATCTCTGCAACACGATGAACCCTTTATACGGAAAACTTTGGGGAAAGTTGACTATCACTTAAGGCGAAATGCTATTGCGTATAAGTCGCATAGTTCGAAAAGGGAAAAACAGAGAAATTCAGATAAATAATTCACGCTGTAGTGTTAATATAAAAACCTTTTTGTTCACGGTAATCCTCCTCATAAAATTTTATTTCTTATCCTTGCCAATTCTTTGTTTCCCTCTCATATACTCAGTAAAACATAATTTACCGTCAAATAAAAACACCGCCGTTTATAAGAGTACACGGAGGTGATTATGAAAACCTAAAAATACAAAATAAGTTTTTCCGGGATAACTGTTCCTTAATTTCCATCAAGACAATGATTATCATCTAATTGAAACTGGATAAGCCGCTTTACCCAACACGGACAATACGAATATTTGGAAAAACAAGGAACTGAATTAAGATCCCTTTTTGAATCAAATACCCTCCGCTGGCAAAATCGCTTTTACTGCTTACTTAAAACAGGACAGATTCACTAACTTCCTGTTTTCTATTTCGGACAGAAAAGCCGGGTGTTGTAAAAAACTCACGGTAATGAGATTTTTCACAACCAGCATAGATGCTGCATTGGATCCCTTATGATTTCACTTTAAATCATAAATCCTTTTGCACAATCCAAGCTTACCTTTTTAAGGTCAAATCCCTCTTAAGCGCATCCCACCCCTTTTAAAATAAAAGTATTGGTGAGAAATGCCAGAATATTTAATTGAAAAACTCTTCTTACATACCTCCTAACAAAATACCATTAACAAAAATATAAGACAAACTTTGATAATGATTATCATTATATTCAACAAATATTATCAAATTCCTCTTTTATACATAAAAAAATGGGAAGGTGACTGGTCAAAGTAACTGCAACTTTGACAGAGAAACTGCAACCTAGTTGCAGTTGGTTATTATAAAAGATGTTCATTTTAAGTAAAATATATTAAAATAGACATAAGAACCTGTAAATTTGCTGGAAAATGGGCGCAGGATACTAAAGGTGGCAAAAATCAAATTTTTCGGATTGAGTAAATGCCACCCCAAGAGAGCGTCTTGATAGACTTGCGAACACCAGCAGCTTAACATGTTCTAGTCTACTTGTTCAGCAGACTTGGGCGCAGAAGAATTTCGTTTGATGGAATGGCTGTTGCTCCCAGGCGGTCAAGAATATCTTGACCGTAGAAGAAGCTGAACGATTCGTACGAAGACTTGTCGTTCAGCTTCTCTCTGCTGTAAGAATTAATGTGATTCATCATAAGAATGATATCAGATTGAATCAGGTCGTCAAAGCTGCGCCCTTTAGGGAGGATTCTTCTGATAAACTCATGGTTGTTCTCGATAGCACCTTTTTGATAGGGTGAAGACGGATTACAATAAAAGATAGATGTTATTCGTGTGCCATCATCAGCATTTTCTAGGGCCGAAGGATTAGAAAACTCAGACCCATTATCAGTGAGGATGACAGGGAACAGCCTCTGGAATGAATCTTTTCCTAAGGTAGAGTACATTTGCTTAAAAATATTGATCACAGACTGAGACGTATTGCGGTCACGAAGGAACGCTAGCATAAAACCACAGCTTTTGAAATGTAGAGTGAGAAGAACACTGCCACCTTTTTTCCCTTCAACAGAATCCATTTCAACTAAGGCAGTATCAGGATTGTTGCCCATAAAATTAAGGAAATCATCGTAAGAGCGGCCTACTCGGCACTGTTTATCAACCTTATGCTCCACAGGCTTAGACTTGCGGGGCTTGATACGACAGACCCTGGGCATGTCAATATTACGGGCAGACAGGAGACAACCATTAACATATCGGTAGATAGATTTTTCACTACATGTAAATTCATCAGGATTACTGACGACAATATGGTGGATTGACTGGCCCTTTTGGATCAATGGGCTGATGAACTTGTCCAAGCGAAGAAGCTCTTCTTCAGATATGTTCACACCGACTCTGGAATCGACTATCATTTCCTTGTAAGCGTTTTGTGCAGGCCTGTGCAGGTAATATTGTTTTCTTAGAGTACAGAGGCGCTCGGACTGGCAGCCATTGCACACATAGGGAGGCAGAGCCAGCCGCTGACAATGCTCCTCAACAAATTCGGGACAGACTGAATTACAAAGAGAGCAAGTACTGCAACGTTGTTTTTTACAATCTGGTTTGTCTTCACATAAATAATACTTGTTACAATTTTTTCTGTGAATACATCGGTTGCGTATTCGACCTACAGCTGATTTGTCGCTTGGCACCGCATGTTTTTTGATTTCCCTGGATATTGTAGAGGGGCTTTTCTCAAGAATATGAGCAATATCTTTGATTGATTTTCTTGCTCGTAGTAGATGTTCTATCTGGCTACGTTCTTCATTTGTTAAGTGTTTATTTTTTGCCATGGTATCACCAACTTCTAGCTGCTGGTGCTGGTATAATTATTTTTACAGGTAAAATGGATAATTGCAAGACAAATTTTTGTATGACTAAATGCAATCTTCCCCCCATGGGGGGAAGACATGGAATACAGAATTTCTTGTAAGACTAACTGCATTTTAATGTTTGTAAGGTTTACTGCAACCCCATTCTCTTAGCCTGGTTGCACTTACTATGTCAATTGAGTTT
>JAUSPN010000040.1 GCA_030656555.1 Candidatus Desulfaltia sp.
TATAAGCGTTAATAATAAGTTCCCTCGCCTTCGCAAAGCATATCATTGGCTTTCCGATCAGCAATTGAAAGCTGCAATCGGCTATTATACCGCTTATCGTGATGAGATTGACCGCCTGATTGAACAAAATGAATCATGGAACAGCAAAACCGTTGTCGATCATTATTCTTTTCTTGATCCTTTTCTTGATCAGGGCGATATATGAAATATTATCTGGATGAAGATCTAAGCCCAAAAATAGCTGAAATACTCCGGAAACAAAATGTCGACTGTATCAGTGTGCATGAAGTCAGTATGATTCAGGCATCTGATTTGGAGCAACTAATGATGGCTGCAAAAAAGAAGCGATGTTTTGTCACAAAAAACAGAGATGATTTTATTCGTTTGACTGTACAGTTTTTTAATGACCACATACCCCATTATGGCGTGCTGATCATTCCTTATACAATTCCAGGTGATCAATTTCCCCGTATCGCCGATAAACTTGTTAACTACGCTCATAAGCACCCTGAAGGAATGATGCCTTATACTGTTGATTTTCTGTCTTAACTCCTCCCAAACATTTTCTCAACTTCTCCTTTGCTCCACTTTATCCAAGTGGGCCTGCCGTGCGGGCAGTTGGACGGGTTCTCGCACTGGTCAAGCTGATTGAGAAGCGTCTTTATCTCTGTGTCTGTAAGAGCCTGATTTGCCCTGATCGCTCCGTGACAGGCCATTGTAATCAGGCATTTGTCAATACCCTTTTCCATGTCCGGCCCAAAACCTGTTTTTGCAATTTTTTCCACCATCTCGATAATAAGCGGCCTTATCTCCCTGCCTGCAAGAATAGCCGGCGCAGACTTTATCGCAAATGTATTGTTGCCGAACGGCTCTATTTCAAGGCCGAGCCTTAAAAACTCCGGGATCATCTTTTCAAGTATTTCTGCCTCCCTGTAACCCAGATCAACTGTTTCAGGAATAAGCAGGCTCTGATCAGGGCTTTTTGAGCCTTTATACCGGCTTTTCAGTTGTTCATACAAAACCCGTTCATGGGCTGCATGCTGATCAATAAGCACAAGCTCATGATCCGACTCACAGATAATATATGTATTATAAAATCGGCCTATTATTTTTAAATCTGCGAAACAGGTTTTTTTATCCCAGAGCTGGTCCTGAATTTGAAGCGGGGAATGCGCTCGCTTTTGCGGTTCAAACTTTTTGTAAGCAATGGCAGGTTCTGAAACAGAAAAATCATTATGCGTTTCAGCTGGTTTCCATTTATCCGTTTCAGCCCATTTATGTGTTTCAAGTTGACGAAGCGCCGTTGACACAGCATCTTTTACAGCTTCATGGACCTCCTTCTGCCTGGCAAATCTGACCTCCTGTTTTGCGGGATGAACATTTACATCCACCTGTTCAAAAGGAACATAAACAAAAAGAACGGCCACGGGAAACCGCCCCTTCATCAATCTTTGCCCGTATCCTTCAGACAGGGCATGCTGAATGACCCTGTCACGCACAAACCTTTTATTTACATATATATAGATTCCGCGGGAGGTGCTGCGGAAAATTTTTGGAGATGATATCCAGCCTGCAATTGAAACAAATTTTTCATTAAATTGAAGTTTGCAAAAATCACTTTTCAAACCGGTTCCTGTGACATCCATTACCCTGTCAAACGGATCAGATGCCGGGAGCCAGCTTTTTACAATTTTCCGGTTGTGATAAAGCCTGAATCCGGCGTTCGGGTTTCCCAGCGCAATGCTTGAAATAATATCGGCAATATGGCCCATCTCCGTGGAGGCGCTTTTTAAAAACTTGCGCCTGGCCGGAATGTTATAAAAAAGCTGGCTGACGGTTACCATTGTGCCTTGAGGAGCCCCTGTTTGAGAGACCTTTTTAATTCTGCCGCCTTCAACGATTATTTCAGCAGCAATCTCAGAAGCTTGATCCTTTGTAACAAGAGAAAATCTGGAAACAGAAGCAATGCTTGGAAGAGCTTCTCCCCTGAAACCGAGGGTCTTAATGGAAAACAGATCGTCATCCTTATATATTTTGCTGGTTGCATACCGCTCCAGGGCAAGCATGGCATCATCTCCGTTCATGCCAATACCGTTATCCGACACACGTATCAGGGATTTTCCACCGTTTTCGACTTCGATTATGATGCGGCCTGCATGTGCATCAAGAGCGTTTTCAACAAGCTCCTTGACAACCGAACATGGCCGCTCCACAACCTCGCCCGCAGCTATCTTGTTGGAAAGATTCTCGGGAAGTATTCTTATCTTTGGCATGATATTATCAACTTTTTATTCACCGCAAAGCCGCAAAGAGCGCAGAGATTAAGAGTTTTTTTATTCAATTTTCAGAAACAAAGCGGGATAAAAATTCCGCATCCTTGGGAGACAGGTTGAATTTCAGACAGGCATCGGCTGTAAGCTGCTTTAAATCTTTTACATGCTCATGTTTACGTTTTTCTGAAATCCACTTTACCGCCTTTCTCAAATCTTCGCCTTTTGGTTGAACGCCCATGAAACACTCCTTTTGTTATGGATTTTACCACAAAGAGCTTTGTAAAAACATCCCCTTTTGCCTATATTGAATCTTTCTATTATATTTTTCGTGTTTTCGTACCTTCGTGATTTCGTGATAGTTTTTTATCTATTTCTTTGTGTCCTTCGTGGTTTAATATGTTTTTATATTTCCGGTTTTTTCTTATGAAAATCCGTGGCCTGCTCAAAATTATAAGCAGCCGTTAACATCTTTTTTTCTTCAAAATGCCTGCCCATCAGTTGAAGCCCGATCGGAAGGCCTGCGGATGAAAAACCGCATGGAACCGATATCCCTGGTATTCCGGCAAGGTTGGCTGAAATCGTAAATATGTCGGATAAATACATTGTAAGGGGATCATCGACCTTATCTCCTATTTTGAAAGCAGGGGTCGGCGCCACAGGAGACAGTATCAGGTCGCATGATTTAAATACATTTTTAAAATCCTCCATGATCAGTGTCCGCACCTGGGAAGCCTTTTTGTAATATGCATCGTAATATCCGGCGGAAAGGGAGTATGTGCCAAGTATAATTCTTCTCTGAACCTCTGCACCGAACCCTTTTGTTCTTGTAGATCTGTACATATCGATCAGGCTGTTTTTCTCTTTGTCTCTAAAACCATACTTTACGCCGTCGTACCTTGCAAGGTTCGAGCTTGCCTCTGAAGGGGCTATAACATAATAAACTGCAACGGCATATTTTGTGTGAGGCAATGTAATTTCAATGCATTTTGCTCCAAGAGCCTCAACCACTTTGACGGCATTTTTAATTGCGCCGGAAACCTCGGGATCGAGCCCTTTTGTCTCGTTATATTCCTTTGGAATGCCGATAGTCGTCCCGCTTAAACCCTTATTTGAAAAGGATGTATAATCCGGCACAGCTTCAGGCACTGAAGTGGAATCTGCCGGGTCGTAACCTGCAATAACATTCATAAGCATGGCGCAATCTAAAACATCCTTTGCAAGCGGACCGATCTGATCAAGCGAGGATGCAAAAGCAATAAGACCGAATCGTGAAACCCTTCCATACGTGGGTTTCATCCCGACAACTCCGCAATGAGAGGCGGGCTGGCGTATCGACCCGCCGGTATCGGAACCAAGTGAGCCAAGGCACATATCGGCTGCGACTGCCGCGGCTGATCCACCGCTTGACCCACCCGGAATACAGGTTAAGTCCCATGGATTGCGGGTTATTTTCACGGCTGAATTTTCCGTGGATGATCCCATGGCAAATTCATCCATGTTTGTCTTTCCGACAATCACGGCCCCGGCCTTTTTAAGCTTTTTTATGACAAAGGCATCGTATTGGGGCGTAAAGTTATCAAGTATCCTTGATGCGCAGGTTGTGCGCAGCCCCTTTGTACAGATAAGATCCTTTACAGAAAGAGGGATCCCTGACAGAGGCAAAATATTACCTTTAGATATTTCTTTATCTGTAAGCTCAGCCTGCTTTACCGCTGTTTCAGCGTCAATTGTAATATATGCCTCTACCTTTTTCTCAACAGATTCGATCCGGTCAAGAACAGCTCTGGTCAGCTCCTGCGAAGATATATCCCTTTTCTTTAAAAGACCGCAGGCTTCATGTATTGTAAGTTCATGCAGTTTCATATTTTCTACCATCTACTCGGACAAGCCAGTTTTTTTTATTCACCGCAGAGCCGCAGAGGACGCTGAGAAATTTATTCTTTTAAATTGTCGTGAGAGGCGACAATTTAAAAACCAACCTGTCTAATGACAATCTTAATAATGCGTTTCTTTTTGTTTTCCGTCCTCTCAACGGAAAACAAAAAAACTCTTAATCTTTGCGTTCTCTGCGGCTCTGCGGTGAGATATAAATTTTTTACGCGTTTATCACTTTTGGAACTATAAAATTTCCGCCTTCCTTTTCAGGAGCATTTGCAAGGGCTTTATCTGCGCCAATAGATTCTTTTACCTCGTCTTCCCTGAAAGCATTGGACAGAAAAACAGCATGAGAAGTCGGGGTGATGCCCTTGGTGTCAACACTGTTTAGAGTATCGACATATTCGAGTATATCGCCTATCTGTTCCGCAAGCCTGTTAATAGAGTTTTCATCCAAATCAAGACGGGCAAGATCCGCCGTGTAAACAACTTCGTCTTTGGTTATTTTCATGATAAAATTTATCCTTTTTGCAATCATTAACCACTGAGATCACAGAGGACACAGAGGATTATTTATAAAAATTTTTTATTTTACCACGAAGAACACGAAGAATAAAAATTAATCATCGCAATTCCTGCGGATTACAATCCAATATCAAGAACGTAGCCGTCAAGCTAAAAGGATATTAACATCGACGTTCAAAAGAATTTTTACTCTGCCGCTCAACATTCTCTTATCATAAATATTTTATTTCTTAATCTTACAACCATGCCATTAGGAGAGGGAATCATTCTTCAACAACTATCGGTCTGTATTTATCCTTTTTCAGCTTTTCTAAAGTGTCGGCGGCATCTGATCTGTTTTTAAAATGCCCTATCCTGATCCTGTGCCAGGCGCCCGTATCGGGTATTTTCGCTGAAACCGTATATGCCTGATATCCTTTTTTCTTTAACATTTCCGCCATCTCGACGGCAACCTTCATGTCTTTTAAAGACGCAACCTGAATCGTAAAACCAGCGTCTGCCGCGGCCTTAGTCTGTTTACTGTTTGAAGCAGACTTTTCGACCTCTTGCTCCGGCCTGGTTTTTGCGTTTTTAACTTCATGCCGCACGATCGGCCCGGTCTCTTTCAACGCCTCATAAAAGCCAAGCTCCATTTTAGCGCTTGCAGGGCCCCCGTCGGTTTTAAACCTCTCCCGCCCCTCTTTAACAACAGCCTCTTTCAAGGCAGCCAGCTCCTTTTGAAGGTTCTCAATATCAAACTTTACCGGAACCGTCCCCCTTCCCACAAAGATACCGAGTACAAACATCCATGCGGAAACAAAGAATATCACACAGATCCATGTCATTGTTCCTTTTCTGCCGGTCCCTGTCGAAGGTTTTATTATCTTTGATGCCTTATCGCTATTTTTCATCTGTTATTCACCGCAAAGCCGCAAAGGACGCTGAGATTAAGTTTTTTATTGTTTTCCGTTGAGAGGACGGAAAACAATAAGAGCTATCTGAAAAGTGGATTACTCGTCTAATTCGTTCACTATTCTTACTATGCCATCCCGCATAAGGGCTACATTGAAATTCAGGATCAAACCTAAATGAAGCCCTGACAATTTAAGATACGTCAAAAGTTGTGCCTTATGAATGGGCTCAACCTTATCGCATGACTTTAATTCAAGTATGATTTCGTCTTCAACAACTATATCCAGCCTATAGCCACAATCCAGTTTCTTGTTTTTATACATTACAGGTAAAGACTTCTGTCTTTCAAACTCCAAACCTATGAGACTCAGTTCATGACATAAGCATTCTTCATATATAGACTCCAGCAAACCAGGGCCCAAGGTTTTATGTACCTCAATAGCAGCACCTATAATCTTACTGCTTAATTTATTGATATCCATCACGATCCAATCGTTTGAACTGAACAGCGAGCGCATTCCCCGCTGCTTGCGGCGGGGTTAGCGAGCGAATCAAAAAATTGACAGAATTCCTTACAGTCGAAGATTCCCCGCTGCTTGCGGCGGGGAGCTTCAATGCCCTGAAAGCGTTAGTTTTTTCCTTTCTGTCCTCTCAACAGAAAGGAAAATCTATCTTCCCTTTGCGTTCTCTGCGGCTCTGCGGTAAACAATGGTATCAGGCTTAGCTACATCTTTTCAGGCGCAGACACGCCGAGAAGGGTGAGCCCGTTTTTAATGACCTTTTTTACGGCCACAACAAGATATAGCCGCGCACCGGTCAACAATTGATCGTCTGTTAACACCCTGTGTTTATTATAATAGGTATGAAAAGAGGATGCAAGATTCATAAGATAAAATGTTATGCGATGAGGTTCCATAAACTCGGCGCTTAATCTTACCGTCTCCGGATAGCTGCCTAAGCTTTTAATCAGATTAATCTCCTCAGGCTCTTTCAGTATGGAGACTGCCTTCTCATCCCAGCCTGTCTCCTTTATTCCTTTTTCACGCCCCTTTCTTATAATGCTCGATATCCTGGCATGAACATATTGAACATAAAAAACAGGGTTTTCGTTTGTCTTTTTCTTTGCAAGTTCCAAATCAAAATCAAGCGGGCTTTCATGATGACGTGTCAAAAAAATAAACCTTGCAGCATCAGATCCCACTTCACTTATTACATCAGCAAGGGTAATAAATTCACCTGCCCTTGTTGACATGGCAACAGGCTGTCCACCCCGCAGTAGATTTACAAGCTGAACCAGTATTACATCAAACCGGTCTTTGCTGTATCCGGCCGCCTCTATAGAAGCTTTTATACGCGGGATATAGCCGTGATGATCCGCTCCCCATATATCTATTATACGCTCAAACCCGCGATCGAACTTGTCTTTGTGGTATGCAATATCAGATGCAAAATATGTTGTCTGGCCGTTATTGCGTACAACCACCCTGTCCTTTTCATCTCCAAAGTCTTTTGTTCTAAACCAGTGCGCCCCGTCCTTTTCATATATAATATTCCGGCTGCGAAAATCATTTAAAACGTTATCAACCTTGCCTGAGTCATAAAGGCTCTGTTCGCTGAACCAGTTGTCAAATTCCACACCAAAGGATTTAAGATCATCCCTGATACCTGCAATAATATTTTTTGCGGCAAATTGCGCGCAATAATGCACTGCCTCTTCCTCCTTTTGATCAAGAAGGGTGCGCCCTTTATCCTCTTTTATCAGCCCTGCCAGATCCCGTATATAATCTCCCTGATAACAGTCATCCGGAAAGTCTATGTTTTCTCCAAATAGCTGCCTGTATCTGAGAAAAACAGATCGCCCCAGGGTATTTATCTGCCTGCCTGAGTCGTTTATATAATACTCTTTTTCAACATCATATCCGCAAAAAAGCAAAATGTTTGCCATAGCATCCCCGACCGCTGCCCCGCGTCCATGCCCCACATGCAGCGGCCCGGTTGGATTTGAGCTTACAAACTCCACCTGAATTTTACTTCCCTTTCCGATATCTGATGAGCCGTACATGTCACCTTCTTCATGAATCCTGGGCAAAACAGGATGCCAGGCCAGGTTGTTTATGAAAAAATTAATAAAGCCGGGCACTGCTATCTCTGTTTTTGAGATTATTCCTTTTGGATCGTCGATGTTTTTGATTATCGCCTCTGCAATCCTTTTTGGCTGCATCTTCTGAACCGATGCCATAACCATGGCAATATTGGTTGAAAAATCACCTTGAGACTCAATCCTTGGCGTATCCACCTCGACATCCGGGAATTCAGACGACGGCAGATCCCCTTTTTCATGGGCATTTAACGCTGCTTTAAGTATCAAATTTTTTATCTTTTGTTTCATTTTGTTATAAATTCCAATCTATTATAGTAAGAACCTGCTCAAAACTGATGAACTCGTAAAAAGTCTAAAAATCACTTTTTGCGAACATGTAAGCTGTAACCAGAATTCATCTCCAAGTCAAGAAGCTTTGCCCAGCCTGACTCACGAGCTGCAATTTAACATTGACATGCTTTCCCTCTTAATTATAAAACCAAATATAATTTACGGGCTGAAGCCTGTTGCATATTTAAGAAATCAATAAAATTCAGTAAATAAAGCCACGAAGGTATTATGTGTCAGGAAGACACTTAATTTCTCGTGGTTTTTTTTTGCAATGATGGAGGTAATTATGAAAAAAGGAACTATTTTGGTTTTGATTCTTTGCTTTACTTTTTTTACAGCCGTGCCTGCGTTTGCACATTTCGGGATGCTGATCCCGTCAGATTCCATGGTCATGCAGAATGATAACAGAACCGTAAGCTTAAAGCTTTCCTTTTCCCATCCTTTTGAAGTGGTGGGGATGGAGATGGTTAAGCCAAAAGTATTTTCAGTTATGGCAAACAGCGCAAAAGAAGATCTGCTTGGAAACCTGAAAAAGATAAAGGTCATGGAGCATAGCGCATGGCAGGTTGACTACTCGATTAAGAGACCCGGAATATACATGTTTTACATGGAGCCCAAACCTTACTGGGAACCGTCGGAAGACTGTTTTATCGTGCATTATACAAAAACGGTTGTCGCTGCTTTCGGGGATGACGAAGGATGGGATGAGGAAATCGGCCTTAAAACCGAAATAGTTCCACTGTCAAAACCATTTGGATTGTATGCTGGAAATGTTTTCCAGGGAATTGTCAAACTCGACGGCAAGGCTGTTCCATATGCTGACGTGGAAATAGAATACTACAACCAGGACGGAAAGTTAAAAGCCCCGACCGACTACATGGTAACCCAGGCCATCAAGGCGGATCAAAACGGAGTGTTTACATACGCTGCGCCAAAGGCCGGCTGGTGGGGTTTTTCCGCTCTTAATCCATCGGACAAAAAAATGAACTACAACGGCAAGGAAAAGGATGTCGAGCTTGGAGCGGTTATATGGGTTGAATTTCATGATATGGATTGAGGAATTGAGGAATTGAGGGATTAAGGAAAACCCATGGTTCTGAGCAGTCATTGCGAGAAGTGAGGAACGAACGACGAAGCAATCCCCTTGTTTTCGTGAGATTGCTTCGGTCGTACCTCCCTCGCAATGACAGAAAAACTGTAATTCAGAGACTTTTCGTTCAGGCACTATATAACTATATAATTGGAGCTTTTAATATGACAAATCGCAACTGTATTATTGTCTGTATAACGATATTTATGTCATTATTTCTATTTAACCTGAATGCCCACGCATTAAGCCCTGAAACCGAACTGCTTTTGAAGCTTCTTGAAAAAAAGGTGTTATAACAACAGATGAGGCAACTGCCCTGAAGCAAGAGATTGAAACCGCTGCTCCAAAAGCAACAGACAAAGAAACAATCAAGGCGGAAATCAAGCGGGAAATCACAGACGAGCTGAAAACCGATGGAGGCCCGTTAGCAGGGATTCAGGACAATTTAACCATAAGCGGGAAGGTTGAGGTTGATTACCAGTATCTTGATCACAGGGACAGAACAAACAAAAACAGCGACGGCACGTCTGATCTTTATGCTTCGACAATCGAGCTGGGGATAGAAGCCCTGATTAATGAATCAACCAGGGCCAATATTGTTTTAAAGGCAGAGGATATCGATAAAAGCGATACCACTGCAAATAACACTGACCCGAGCGATCCTGACAAGGTATTATTCGACGAAGCAACTATAACCATATTTAATCAGGAAAAATGCCCGTTTTATGCGGTTTTGGGAAAACGTGGCCAGCCGTTCGGAAATTTTTTCACACACACAATAAGCGACCCTGTCACAAAAAGCGCATACGAAATTGCGACAACAGGGGTTACCGTAGGATATGCGCCAGCGGATCTTTATGGCCTGGATCTTTCATTTACCCTGTACAAAGGAGAAAAGTTGATAGGTCAGGTAGCGGGGATCGGAAGCACAAGTGCCCCTGTCCGTAATACAACAAGCCATGTCGAAACCGATGATGTGGAATCATACATAGCGAACCTGTCTTTGCAGCCTATAGAGGACCTGACAATCGGGGCTGCTTTCAACTCAGAACCGGGATATGAGAGCCGTAATAATACTGTAAATGCATTTGCGGAATATTCACTGGCCGGGTTTACCCTTGACTGCGAGTATTTTGCCGCCGTAAAGAGAGAAAAATTCTCAGATAACAAAACATACAAGGAAAAAGCATGGGCAGCCGGGCTGGCCTATAAGATCACAGAGCCTCTTGAAATTGCGGCCAGGTATGAAACCTTTGATAATGACCGTGACACAGACTTAGACGGAGACATCGATTACACTCTAACTGTAGGCGCAAACTATGAAATACTTGACAGCGTTACACTCATGGGTGAATATCGCAGGCTTCAGGAAAAGGCTACGGATTCATCTTATGAAAAAACAGCCAATGAATATAACCTGAGGATGGGGATAGAATTTTAAGGAAAACATATGCATATATCTGAAGGAGTATTATCACCGGCCATACTTATAGGCGGCGCGGTTGTCACAATGGCGGGCGTGGCTATCGGCTTGAAAGGGGTTGACAATAAAGATATCCCAAAGATGGGGATACTTTCAGCAGCCTTTTTCGTAGCCTCACTTGTCCACGTTCCTGTGGGGCCCGCATCCGTCCACATGATATTAAACGGCCTCCTTGGTTTCATCCTCGGCTGGAAGGCCTTTCCGGCAATACTGGTTGCTCTGGGGCTACAGGCCCTGCTTTTTCAGTTTGGCGGCATTACGACTCTCGGGGTAAACACCATGAACATGGCCCTTCCTGCCGTAATATGCTACTACCTGTTCGGATGGAGCACAAAAAGCAGCATAAAACAATCTGTATTCATAACCGCTGCTTTTGCTTCCGGCTTTTGCGCAGTCCTTGTTTCCAGTATACTTGTCGGGTTTTGCCTGTATCTTACCGGAGAGGCCTTTTCGCCTGCGGCAAAACTTATAGTTGCAGCACATTTGCCTGTAATGATAATCGAAGGAATCGTTACAGCCGCCTGTGCGGTGTTTCTCAAAAAGATAAGACCGGAACTTTTGGAGGAAATAAATGTTTAAAAAAAATCAAAATCTTTGCAAAGTGATCCCGTTTTTATATCTATTCCTGTTGATTCTGCCGATAACTTTTCATACAACGGCTGCTTTTGCGCACAAGGTTACTATCTTTGCCTGGGTTGAAGGGGATACAATATACACTCAAAGCAAATTCAGCAAAGGAAGAAAAGCCAAAGGATCGCTTGTTACGCTTTTTGACATGGAAGGAAACAAACTTCTTGAAGGCACAACCAACGAAAAGGGGGAGTGCTCCTTTAAAATCCCCCAAAAGACCGGGCTTAAGGTTGTCTTAAAGGCTTCTATGGGCCATATGGCTGAATGGAAAATACCTGTAGAGGAAATCGCTGCAACACAGGCATCACAAACCAAAACTCCCGAAGCCGGCGTAATAAGCGATATTATATCGCCATCAAACCTCAGCGGCAGTGAAGCAGACGCTAAGCAGCCGATTTCCGGCCCTGCCAGCTTGCAAAAAGAGGAAATCAGGCGCCTGATTGATGAGTCCCTGGATCAAAAGCTCAGCCCTATTATAAATATGCTGGCGGACTCTCAGGATCAAGATCCTGGAATAAGCGAAGTAATGGGCGGCATAGGTTATATATTCGGCCTTGTCGGCGTGGCCCTCTATTTTACAAACCGCCGCAAAACTCAAGAGGTCAGAGGTCAGAGGTCAGAGGTCGAAAAGTGATCGAAGAAATCAACGGCTATGATTCTTTTATTCAACGTCTTGATCCTCGCGTCAAGATTATTATAGCCATTCTTTTTTCCGTTTTAGCAGCCGTGTCAAACCGGTTTGTGGTTTTAATTGCAGCCCTTGCCGTAAGCATTATTATACTGTTTTCTGCCGGAATAAAGATAAAAGAGGTGTTCAAACGACTGATTCCCGTAAACACTCTACTTGTTTTCCTGTGGCTTTTTCTGCCCTTTACATTTGCCGGTGAGCATCTCTTTTCAATCGGCTCTCTGACCGGAACACGTGAAGGCGTGCTGTTTGCTTTTAGAATAACCATTAAATCAAATTCAATCATGCTGATGCTGATCACGCTGGCTGTATCAACCCCGATATTTACTATAGGCCATGCCATGCATCAATTGGGTATGCCCCAAAAACTTGTGCACCTTTTCTTCTTTACATACAGGTATCTCCATGTAATATATAAAGAATATACTCGCCTGGTCAATTCCATGAAAATTAGAGGTTTTAAACCAAAGACAGATTTGCATACCTATAAAAGTTACGCTCATCTGGTTGGAATGCTTCTGGTAAGGGGTTTCGACCGGTCGCAGCGGGTTCACAACGCCATGATTTGCCGCGGCTTCAGGGGAAAGCTTTACAGCCTGAGCAGCTTTTCAATCAGCAGAGCGGATATAATTGCATTTATTCTGATGGCAGGCTTTATCCTGATACTTGGAATACTGGAATGGACAAAAACAACCTGATTGTCAATCTTCAAGATATATCCTTTGGCTACCCCGGCAGCCCGCTCATACTCGATAAACTCAGCTTGAAATTTTTCCGTTATGACCGGGTTGGATTGATGGGGCCTAACGGAAGCGGCAAGACCACCATGTTTCATGTTATCATGGGGCTTCTCAAGCATACTTCCGGCAGTATAGAGATATTCGGAAAACCTGTAACAAAAGAAAAAGAGTTTGATGAAGTGCGCCGGAAAATCGGCCTGCTTTTTCAGGATGCTGACGACCAGCTATTCAGCCCCACGGTCCTTGAGGATGTTGCTTTTGGGCCATTAAACCTGGGTATGAGCAGAAATGAGGCTATCGACATCGCCAAAAGGACTTTGGAATCACTTGATCTGGCAGGGTTTGAAGAAAGGGTTACTTATAAACTGTCCGGAGGAGAAAAAAGGCTTGTCTCCCTTGCCACAATCCTTGCAATGGAGCCTGAAATCCTTCTCCTGGATGAGCCGACCGCCGGCCTTGACGATAAAACAAAGGCAAAGCTTATCAGCATACTATCCAATCTTGATCTTTCCTTTATATTAATTTCACATGAAATCGATTTTCTTTTTGAAATAACCGATTCAATATATACAATGGAAAACAAAAGGATTGTTTCAGACAAAGAGGCGCATCTGCATCAGCATATCCATTCTCACTCTCATGGCTCATATACGCACAAACATAGTAAATCCAGTCCCTAAAGCCTTAAAAACTCTTTTATCTTTTCTACCACATAGTCTTGCTGATCATCTGAAAGTTCGGGGTATATTGGGATGGCAAGTGTATGTGAGGCTGCATATTCAGCTACGGGAAAGTCACCTTTTTTGTAATTCAGACATGAAAAGCATTCCTGGAGATGCAGCGGCACAGGGTAGTAAATCTCTGTTCCTATTTTCGCATCATTTAAAAACAGGCGAAGCTCATCCCTTTTTTCCTTAATACTTATTACAAACTGATTGTATATATGCCGGTTCTCCTTTTCAACCGGCAGACTTACCATATCGCCTATATCTGCATCTGCAAAAAGCTCCCTGTATCTGCTTGCATTTTCCTGGCGGGCCTTTGTCCAGTTGTCAAGGTGCGAAAGCTTTAAGGAAACAATTCCCGCCTGCAATGCATCCAGCCTGAAATTGCCGCCGATCATTTTATGATAATACTTTGGTCTTCCCCCGTGAACACGGAGTATCCGCAGTTTATCATGCAAAGCCTCGGAATTTGTGGTTACAATTCCTCCATCGCCAAAAGCTCCAAGATTTTTTGAAGGAAAAAAGGAAAAGCATCCAAAATCACCCATAGCCCCTGCCCGCATTCCATTATGTTCGGCTCCAATGGCCTGTGCTGCATCCTCAATAACAATCAGGTTATATTTTCCGGCTATCTTCAAAACGCTCTGCATGTCCGCACACTGGCCGTAAAGATGAACCGGCATTATTGCCTTAACACTGGCCCGCTCTTCCTCGTTCATATCAGCCATAGCCCTGTCAATGCATTCAGGAGAGATATTATAGGTGTCTTGATTGATATCAACAAAAACCGGAATGGCGCCTGTACGGGCTATTGCTCCGGCTGTTGCAAAAAAGGTATATGGCGTAGTTATTACCCTGTCATGATATCCGATATCAGCAGCCATAAGTGAAATAAGCAAAGCATCTGTACCTGACGAAACCCCTGTTGCATGACGCGTGCGGCAATAGCCGGCAATTTCCTTTTCAAGCGCCTCAACACGAGGCCCTAAAATAAAATACTGGCTCTCAAATATTTCTTCAACAACCTTCAAGACATCATCTTTAATGGTTTTATACTGGCTTTTAAGATCAAGTAATGGTACTTTCATTTTAATTAAACCTCACTTACAGCTCATTTGCACCTGAATAATATAAAGCGGCCTGCTTTCGGGGTTGCTCACTTTAACAGTGTCCTTATCAGAAATAAGAATTGTTTCCCCTTTTTCAAAAAGCCTTGTTTGTTTATCTGATTTAATGTTCGCGCGGCCTTTTATTATAAGCAGATTCTTTGTTGCTGACGCGTCAACTTTAATTTTCAACATTGAACCAGGATATATGATTAATTTAGACACTGTAAAATCATCCCTTTGCTCTAATAAAGTCAAAACCCCCCAGGGATGATACAGCGTATTATGCTCGTGATATTCCTTTCTACCCTTTTCCTTGAGCTGTGCCACAATAGACTTGACATCTCTGCTGTTATCAATATTTGAAATAAATACAGAATCAGGTGTTTCAACAACCACCATATTATTAAGATGGTTGGTCGCAATCAGCCTTTCGCGCCCCATTATAAAACAGTTTTTCGTATCCTTTGCAATTACATCTCCATCAATAACATTGTTGTTTTCATCCTTTGGAAGAAAGTCATAAAGAGATTTCCATGAGCCGATATCGCTCCATCCAAAATCGGACGGCAAAACAACCCCTTTGTCGGTTTTTTCCATTATAGCGCAATCAAAAGCAATATCCGGAAGTTGTTCATATTCATCTATGGTAATGGCTTTTTCTCTGGAAACCAGATTCTTCATGCTCTTCAGAAGTTCGGGCTGAAAGCGTTTAAACTCTTCGATGACAACAGAAGCTTTAAAAGTAAACATTCCGCTGTTCCAGTAAAAATTGCCGGACTCGATATACTTTTCTGCAAAGGATTTATCAGGCTTTTCAACAAACCTCTTTATGGTTAATGCATTGCCGAATAACTCTTCAGCTCCCTCAATATATCCATAACCTGTTTCAGGGCAATCGGGTTTAATACCATAAGTGACAATATGTCCGATGTCGGCAAGCTTTATAGCGGTTTTAATGCTCTTATGAAACTTTTTAACATCCCTGATTACATGATCTGCCGGAAAAACAGATAGTATTGCATCTGAATCGGTTTTCAGAACATTCAGCACTCCAAGAAGAATTGCCGGCCCGGTGTTTCGGCCGCATGGTTCACAGATTATTTGCCCTTTAGCCTGCATACCTGTTTCCGCCATGTGCCGCGTGATTTCGTAAAAATGTTCCTGACCACAAACAATTCTGATGTTTTCCGTATCTATAACAGAAGACAATCTTTTTACAGTACTTTGCACAAGAGAATCATTACCGATAAACTTTACAAGCTGCTTGGGATATAATTCTCTTGATACCGGCCATAAACGTGTGCCTGTTCCGCCTGCTAACAAGATAGCATATACATTTATATTGCTGCCGGTTTTATGATCCATTTTTAAATCTCTTTTTTTTCCCGTTGTTTCTAAAATTATTAGGCTGTTGGGAAGCGGCAACTTCTTTGCAAACCGTTTCCACGGCATTATAACCAAGAAATCTGTTAATTTCCTTTATTAATGCCGAACCAGCCTTAAGTTTCATTGTATCAGGCAAAGCAATTATTGTCTCTGTTTTATCAGGATCACGCAGATGGATGTAAGCCGGGCACAAGCCCGAATGTTTGTTGATGATATCATAAAGTTTAGCAAGTTTTTTTCTTTCGATCTTCGTTATATCCAGATTAAAGTGGATGCTTGCAGTCCAGGTTTCTTCAGCCTTATCAATAGGAATGAGGGAATCAACCAGTATTTTTGCCGAGTTTTCATCCTTTTGAACCCTTCCCTGGAGAATAATTGGATTGTCATCTACTAAAAAATCGTGTGTGTGTTTATAAACTTCAGGGAAAACCGTAACTTCAATAGCACCCAGCAGGTCCTCTATTGTCACAAAGGCCATTAAATCCCCTTTTTTCGTCGGAGTTGTCTTGATGTTTCTTATAATGCCTCCGATCCTGACCGTTTCACCATCGTTTTTTTCCTTTATTGAAATAGAGTTTGCATTGGTGAACTTATCAAGCAGAGCCTCATGCCTGGTTAAAGGATGCCCTGTTATATAAAAACCAAGCGACTCTTTCTCAAAGGCTAAAAGCTGTTTCTCATCCCATTCGTCAATTACCGGCATAGGCGGTTGCAATTTGTTTGCGCTGACATCAAACAGGCTTATCTGTGGGCCTGATCTTTCCTTTTGCACCCTTTGGCCATAATCAAGAATGTCTTCCATGGATTCCATCATCTGACTGCGACCGGCGCCGGTAGAATCAAATGCCCCGCATTTTATAAGGCTTTCAATAACCCTCTTATTAACCTTTTGCAAATCCACACGCTCACAAAAATCATACAGGGAAGAAAATCTTCCATTTTTTCTGGCATCAATTATAGATTCAATTGCCCTTTCTCCTACATTTTTAACCGCTACAAGCCCGAATATTATCTTTGAACCAACCGTGGTAAATTCCTTGCTGCTTTCATTTATGTCAGGAGAAAGAACATCTATTGCGTGACTTCGGCATTCAGCAATATATTTTACTACGCCGTCGATTGAATGAATTTCACTCGTAAGCAAAGAAGCCATAAGCTCTACAGGAAAGTGCGCTTTAAGGAAGGCGGTCCGGTATGCGATAAGAGAGTATGCAGCGCTGTGAGATTTGTTAAATCCGTATCCGCCGAATTTTTCTATAAGCTCAAATATTTTTTTTGCCTTATCGGAAGCAATGCCATTATCCTTTGCTCCCTGTATAAAACGCAGAGTGTGCTTAGCCATAATTGCCGGTAATTTTTTTCCCATTGCTTTGCGTAAATCATCCGCCTCTGCCATGGAATAGCTTGCCAGCACCCCTGCAATCTTCATAACCTGCTCCTGATATACAATAACCCCGTAAGTTTCTTTTAAAATGGGTTCCAGCTCGGGGATAGCGTATTTAACAGATTTTCTTCCGTGCTTTCTTTCAACAAAATCATCCACCATTCCGCTTTCAAGCGGACCGGGACGGTAAAGAGCAACAAGGGCTATGATGTCGTCAAAGCATTCCGGCTGAAGTCTCACAAGCAGATCTCTCATGCCTGAACTTTCAAGCTGAAACACTCCGGTTGTATCGCCTGACGCTAAAAGTCTATAGGTATCAGGATCTTTAAAATCAAGACTTGCAAAATCAGGAGGAACGCTGCCACGTGCGGCAATAATAGAAAGGGTTTTGGCGATAACGGTAAGGTTGCGAAGACCTAAAAGGTCAAATTTTACCAGCCCGATTTTCTCAACACATTTCATGTCAAACTGAGTTACCACTTCCCCTTTTTTGCCTCTGCATAACGGCAAATATTCCACAAGGGGTTTGTCTGCTATCACGACACCTGCGGCATGTGTTGATGCATGCCTGGGCAGCCCTTCGAGTACACGGCATATCTTTATGAGATCCGCTACTTCTGGATTATTTTCTGCAAGGCGCTTAATCTTTGGTTCCTTTTTAAGCGCCTCATCAAGGCTTATATTCAAAACATCCGGCACCATCTTGGCGATTGAATCCACCTCGCGCAGCGGTATTCCAAGGGCGCGGCCTACATCACGTATAACGGCTCTGGTTTTGAGCTTCCCGAATGTTATGATCTGGGCGACATAATCGCCGCCACCGTATTTATTCACTATGTATTTAAAAATTTCTTCCCTGCCGTTTATGCAGAAATCAACATCAATATCCGGCATACTTTTTCTGGCTGGATTAAGGAAGCGTTCAAAAATAAGACCATGCTCTATGGGATCCAGCTCTGTAATTCCCAGGCTATAGGCGACAAGACTTCCGGCTGCAGATCCTCTTCCCGGGCCCACCGGAATATTATTTTCTTTGGCATAATGTATAAAATCGGCAACAATCAGGAAATAACTCGAAAATTCCATATCCTTTATGATGGAAATTTCATAATCAAGACGGTCATTATAAATTTTCTCATCAATATCCGGGTTCTTTGTTTTTATACGTTGTAATATGTGTGAGTATCCCTGCCTGACCTTTTGCTCGAAAACTTCGGCCGCAGTCTGGCCGGAAGAAGAATCCGAAGAAAGACCAAATTTCGGAAAGTGATATGTGCTGCTTGCTTTTGACAGAAAGTCAAATTCAACATTGCACCTTTTTGCAATGCTTACAGCGTTGTTAAGGGCGCCGGGATAAAGGGAAAAAGATGAATACATCTCTTCTTTTGATTTAAAATAGAGCTGGTCGGTTGAAAACTTGAAGTGATCCGGATCATGAATGGTTTTTCCGGTCTGTATGCACAAAAGCACTTCATGTGCACGAACATCCTCTTTATCCAGGTAATGGCAGTCGTTGGTTGCTACAAGAGGGATTGAAAGCCTGTTGCTCATATCAAGAAGAGCCTGGTTAACCTTTTCCTGTATTTCAATCCCGTTCCTTTGAACTTCAAGAAAAAAGTTGTCCTCTCCAAAGATTTCAAGGCAGGTACGCGCAGCTTCATCAGCCTTATCAATAGTGTTTTCAATAATCAGCCTGGGGATTTCACCATGCATACATGCTGAAAGGCCGACAAGTCCCTTGCTGTATTTTTTCAGTACATCTTTATCTATACGTGGTTTATGGTAAAAGCCTTCAAGCTGTGCAATGGTAGCCAGTTTGCATAAATTGCGGTAACCTTCAAGATTTTCGGCTAAAAGGACAAGATGGGAAAGCCCTTTGTGATCAAACGGGGTTTTATCATTAATGGTTCGCGGAGCCACATAGCATTCGCACCCTATTATCGGTTTTATTCCAGCCTTTACAGCCTTTTCATAAAATTCAATAGTTCCAAACATAGTGCCATGATCGGTAATGGACACAGAATCCATACCAAAATCGGATGCCCGTTTTAAGAGGGCATCAATCCTTATGGCGCCGTCAAGAAGACTGTATTGCGTGTGAACATGCAGATGGATAAAATCGGATGCTGGATTTGTCATTTAGTAGATTGTAACATTTTAGGTTTTTGAAAATAAATCAAACTTCAGGTATAATCAAATTTAAACTTGTTTAAAAAGTTATAAGTGAGCTAAAGTGGTTTGAAGTTACAAGTTGCAAGTGCCTAAAGTGAGCTAAAGTTAATGAGTCGCTTTGCTCCATTTTTTATATAAAATTGCCAGCATACCTTAACTTTAGGCACTCGTAACTTTAGTCACTCGTAACTTTAGGCACTTTAGCTCACTTTAGACACTTATAAGTCTTCAACCCATAAAGGGTGGGCGCCTAATAATTAATGATGTCACTGTATTTACGAATCAAAGTACTTACTCAACCTGATAATTCGGGGCTTCTTTGGTAATTATTACATCATGAACATGGCTTTCGCGCATTCCTGCAGCGCTTATCCTTATAAAGCGAGCCTTTTCCCTGAGTTCTTCCAGGGTTCGGCACCCAACATACCCCATGCCCGCCTTTAATCCTCCAATAAGCTGAAAGATATTAGCTGTAAGAGAACCTTTATATGGAACACGTCCGACAATGCCTTCCGGAACCAGTTTATCGTCCTCGGGCATTTCATCATGATAATACCTGTCCTTGCTGCCTTTTTTCATTGCCTCAATTGAGCCCATGCCCCTGTATACCTTGTATCTGCGGCCCTGAAAAAGGATTAATTCGCCGGGGCTTTCCTCTGATCCGGCAAAAAGCCCGCCTATCATTACCGTATGGGCTCCGGCGCCTATAGCCTTTGTAATATCGCCGGAAAACTTGATGCCTCCATCAGCAATTAAAGGAACGCCGGTTTTGCTGGATATTGACCTGCAATTAATTATTGCGGACAACTGGGGTATACCTATGCCGGCAATGATACGCGTAGTACATATGGACCCCGGCCCTATTCCGATTTTTACTGCGTCAACACCCGCTTTAATAAGATCTTCAGCCCCTTTTGCCGTGCTGACATTGCCGGCAATCAGTTCAATGTTTTTGAAATTGCCTTTTAATGTTTTTACTGCATCAATAACATTTTTTGTATGTCCATGAGATGTATCTATTAATATAACATCTGCTCCTGCTGTGAGAAGGGCTTGGGCTCGTTCCTCCATATCCAGACCGACTCCGATTGCCGCTCCGGCCCTGAGCCTGCCCATATTGTCTTTGCAGGAATTTGGATATTTTTTTATTTTTTCAATGTCTTTTATTGTTATCATCCCCTTGAGCCGGCCATTTTTATCAACAACAAGAAGCTTTTCAATCCTGTGTTTATGAAGCAACCTCTTAGATTCTTCCAGATTAATTCCTTCTTGAACCGTTATAAGGTTTTCCTTTGTCATAACTTCAGAGACTTTCTTCTGCATGTCTGTTTCAAATCGCAGATCCCTGTTGGTCACGATACCGACCAGCTTATCTCCTCTTGTAACCGGAATCCCGGAAATGCGATACTGTTCCATCAGCTTCAAAACTTCATATACCAATTGGTCGGGATGGATTGTAATCGGATCAATAATCATACCGCTTTCAGATTTTTTAACCTTGTTAACCTCCATAACCTGGCTTTTGATACTCATGTTGCGGTGTATGAAACCTATACCCCCTTCACGGGCCATGCTAATGGCTGTATGCGCCTCTGTTACGGTATCCATGGCAGCGCTTACAATCGGGATGTTAAGCGCAATATTTCTTGTCAACATGGTTGCGGTATTAACATCTTTCGGCAGCACATCGGAATAGTTCGGAATTATCAGAACATCATCAAAAGAAAAAGTTTCTTCAGGTGGTATTTTTATCATAAATTTCCTCCGGGAAAGATTATTTTAAAAGTTTGAACTCATTTATCTAATTCGGTTGCTTCCGGCTCATATTCATCGAACAGCTCGCTATAATGCTTTTTCAAACAGTTGGGACAAATACTATGGCTGAATTCAGCCTCAGAATGTTTATGAATGTATGATTCAATTTGATTCCAATAACCTTTATCATCACGTATTTTTTTACAATAAGAGCAAATCGGAAGTATTCCTTTTAATGTTTTGATTTCAGACAGGGCTTTTTCAAGTTCTTCTTTGCGGATCTGGAGCTCCCTATTCAAACCGCGCAATTTCATCACATTTAACTGGTTTACCTCCTCATATTTTTTTTCAATAATCTCCTTGTCTTTTTCCTGTTCAGCAATGATATCCTTCAGCATTGCTCTGGACATAAAAAACCTGGAAAGATACTCACGAACTGTGTTTTGGAACCGCCATCTTACATGATACTCACAATATGGAGCGCCGTCGAAATAGCAACATTCCTCTTTGAATTTAAAAGGCTTTCCTGACCAGATGGTTGGTAAAAATGTATAAATACCTTGATTGAAAAGGCATAAATCTTTTGAAAGTTTCATTGATGAATCCCAGTGTAAACGAAGTATGGCCAAATTTCTTCTTTTATGCACAAGTTCGACCTTTTTGCTCCGATTAAATTTATCGTTGATCGCCTGGGCATGTTCGAAACTCTTTTTTGAAGACCAGAATGCCTTAACAAATATCTTTTGGATATAGCCAAGAGATGAATTCTCAACAGAATGTTTTGCAATATTATAAGCAACCCTTTCGTCATGCAAAATCAATCCTGCCCTTTTTAATAATTTAGAAATTACAGAGGTTGAAATCCAGTTATTTGGATCCTGTAAAAAACTTTCAGGGTCGGGGAGGCTGTCTATTTCAGGGTCAAGGTCACGTAACAGTTCGGAACAATCACCGTTGTTATGAGCCCTCATATAATTTATAATGGACTTGGAATTTATACAGTTTACTTCTTTTTCCATGTAGCATACTTTATTGTGTTTGCATCAAATACTTATCCTCTTTTATCCAGTCTTGTCAAAAGAAGGCCTAAATACGTATTTATTAAAGCCGGTAAGGCCCAAAATAAATTTGGCTCCTTTACCGTCCTAAATTTGATAGAAATTAGGAATGTAAAACTTAAGTTAATAACATTAAAAGCGAAATAGCAAATGGATTTACCTTTATCAATCTTTTACTTGTTGCATTGACAATATAAAAGGATTAGGGAATTAAGGATTATAGGATTAGAAGGTTCTTTAACTTTTAGATATAATTATGCTTATTAAAATAAATTCAAAAAATCCGCAGGCGCGTCTCATCACAAAGACCGTTGAAACGCTCAAAAAAGGTGGAATAATCGCCTATCCAACAGATACCTTTTACGGGATAGGTTGTGATATTATGAACAAAAGGGCTATTGAGAAGATTTACCAGTTAAAGCAGCGAGATAAAAGCAAGCCGTTTAGTTTTATCTGTTCAGGACTCAAAAATATCAGCCATTATGCCAAAATATCAAATTATGCGTATAAAACCATGAAACGGCTTTTGCCCGGACCTTATACTTTCATTCTGGAAGGATCAAAACTTGTACCCCAAATTATGTTGACCAAGCGAAAAACCGCGGGCATACGTGTACCTGACAATCAGATTTGCCTGGCGATTGTGGAAGAACTGGGAAATCCGATTATCACAACAAGCGCAACAATGCCGGACGGAAGCATTATTCATGATCCATCCATTATACATGATTATTTCCATTCAAGAATTGATCTTGTAATTGACGGGGAAACCCCTGTCACGGGAAAACCCTCAAGTGTAATCTCCCTTATAGATGATATGCCCAAGGTTATTCGCGAAGGTATCGGCGATGTGAGTATTTTTATGTAACCTGGTATTTTTATTGCAAAATCACTTTTATATCAAAAAATTCGTCGCAGATATTCTTCTTTTTCAAGACAGAATTAAGGCCTCATAATAGTAACGGTTTTTGAAGAATCGGATAAAAGCAACAGGTTTTGCCTGTTAATTTTGACACCAAGTCCAGGTCCATCCATAGGGCCTGCTTCACCGCCGAGTCCAAAGGAAACATCTTCACAAGTAATGTTTTTTTTTAACAAAAACTTATCATAGGAGCCGTCATAATATACAGCATCGCCGCATAGAAGTGATAAAATTCTCCCTGCAGCAGAAAGGATGCCTGACTCGCCCAGGTGACAACTGATCTGAAAAGGTGTTTTATTTAACCGCAAATAGTTAATTATTTTAAGAGAATTTCTAAATCCGCCGCATTTTGATAATCTTACATTTATCATCTTATAGAAACCCTCTTTATAAAGCCTTTTTACGTCCTGCAGAGAGCATGCAGACTCATCAGCCATTAAAATCATACCATAGGTTTGCGCTAATTTCGCATAATCAGCGATGTTCGGATCATCCGGCATCATAGGTTGTTCAATAATGCTGACCTTGTATTCCTTCATGAGCTGCAGATGTTTTAAGGCAAATTCGCCATCTCCCGCTCCATTGATATCTACCCTCAGATCATAACTGTCTATAAACATGTGCCTTACTGTATCAAAAATTTCTTTGTTCTGGTCAAAATCTTTACCTATCTTAATACGAAGTTTATTGATTTTGATTTTGATTTTTTTGATCAATTCACAGATTTCCGTGATTCTTTCTTTATTCTCCATAGGAATTAATGCTCCATAATAGATTTTGTCTGTTCGGAAATCCTTTGGAAAATAGTCTATGATATATTTGTTCTGGTTCGTGCCTAAAGCATCCAAAAGAGCAGTTTCAATTGCGCATAATGCACAGTGATGTGCCTTGTCACGGGGAAGGCTGTCAACAAACTCCCATATCTGGGAAACATCATTTAATTCCCACGGAAAATTATTCTGCTTGATGAAACCTTTTATAGTTCTGGTAACGCTTTCTTGTGATTCTCCTGTTACGTAGGATCGTGGGGCGCTTTCTCCATAGCCTTTAATTTCCCCTTGTTTGGCTATAACTTCAGCAACGATATTCTTTGCTGATGATCTTTTTCTTAAAGAATGAGTGAAATTACCTGTAAAAGGCAGTAATACCTGATAAATATTTACCTTTTCTATTTGCATAGATTAATCTTTATCCGATGATACCGGGGCATGGCCGGCAGAAGTGTTGGGAAAAGATAAGATAAATATAGTACCCTCATTTACCTTGCTTTTTACTTCAATGGTTCCGCCATGTTCCTGCATGTTTTTATGGGCAACAAACAGGCCCAATCCTGTTCCATTGTGCATGCTGCTTTTATGCCTGGTGGTAAAATACGGGTTGAATATTTTGTTAATTAAAGATTCAGGTATTCCAGGGCCATTATCTTTGATTTCTATCTGAACAGACTCGGACTCTTTATCTCCCATAATTTTTTTTGTTGTTAATTCGATTTTTCCATTATCCGGAGTAAAATCTATGGCATTTGAAAGCAGGTTTAAAACAACCTGTTTCATCTTTTCCGAATCCATCCATACTTGTCCAATGCCGGAATCATAATTACGTACAATATCGATATGTTTTGCCTTGCTATGAGGTGAAGTAAGAAGAATCATTTTATCTATCAGTTCATTAACATCGTTTAGCTCAAAGTGTGATTCTCTTGTTTTAGCCAAATCCATGAGTTCGGTAATAAGATTATTTACTCTTGCTGTTTCCTCCATTGCGATTTCATAAAACTCGGTTCTGAATTCTTCATCATCATATTTTTGTGGCAGCATCTGGATAAATGTTCCTATGGCTGTCATTGGATTTTTAATCTCATGGGCCAGCCTTGCCGCCATATTGCCGAGAAAGGAAAGCTTTTCAGCTCTGCTTAAAAGAGCCTGGGATCTTTTCAGCTCCTCCATCTGCTCGTATAGTCTTTTATATAATTTTGCATTTTCTATTGCGATAGCGATCTGTGGGGCAAAGATTTCCAGGGTTTGCCTTGTTTCCTCTGGGACTCCATCTCTATCCACAGCATCTGTCGCAATGATCCCAATTACCTTGGATTTTGTTACAAGAGGAACAATGAATGCCGAAGTGGGATTAGCAAGCTTTAAAACGATATTTTCCTTTCTCAGGATTGATTTTTTTATATCAGGAACATACTCGGGCAGTCCTGTGCTGGCAACCCTTGCAATTATGTTGCTCAAACGATTCAGGGGGATCGTGTAATTTTTGACCTCTTCCGGAACTTCACCATCAAAACCCACACCATGCATATATTGAAGGCATCCTTTCTCCTCGTTTACAAGCATGATTACGGCCCGGTTTATTTGGCATATATTTGATAAAATATTCATTATGACGGTCAAAAGCTGCTTTAAATCCAGTATGGAAAGTATAGCCTTTCCAGTGTCCTGTATAGCCATGAGCTGTTTAATTTTTTTGTTTAGCGCAACGTTTAAATGGTTTACCTCTCCATATTTTTTTTCAATAAGCTCCTTGTCATTCTCCTGTTCAGTAATGATATCCTTCAGCATTGCTCTGGACATAAAAAATCTGGAAAGATACTCACGAACTCTGTTTTGAAAGCGCCATTTTATATGGTACTCGCAATACGGAGCGCCGTCAAAATAACAACATTCTTCTTTTAATATATAAGGCTTTCCTGACCAGATAGTTGGAAAAAATGTATAAATACCTTGATTGAAAAGGCATAGAACTTTAGAAGATTTCATTGATGAATCCCAGTGCAAACGAAATATGGCCAAATTTCTTTTTACATCTACAAGTTCGACCTTTTTGTTCCGGTTAAATTTATCATTGATCGCCTGGGCATGTTCGAAACTTTTTTTTTGAAGACCAGAATGCCTTAACAAATATCTTTTGAATATAGCCAAGAGATGAATTCTCAATAGAATATTTTGCAATCTTATAAGCAACCCTTTCATCATGCAGAATCGATTCTGCCTTTTTGAATAATTTAGAAATTACAGAGCTTGAAATCCAGTTGTTTGGATCCTTTAAAAAACTTTCAGGGTCGGAAAGGGAGTCTATTTCAGGATCAAGACCATATAACAGTTCGGAGCAATCCCCGTTGTTATGAGCCTTTATATAATTTATAACAACCCTGGAATTTATACAGTTTACTTCCTTTTCCATGCAACATACCTCATTGTGTTTGCATTAAGTACTTATCCGGTTTTATGAAACCCCACCAAAAGAATGCCTGAGTTGCGGCAGATATAATGATTTTTCAACCATTGTGCCGGATGACGGGACATGTTCGATAGCCGGATATTTTTTCCATTGATACCAGCCTTCTGGATACTTGTAAATGTATTGCTCCAGATATTTTAACACGATCTCTCCGACTGATGCATCTGTTAATTGTTTGAACTGTTTTTTTATTTCTCCCATTGAAGCTGAAATAAATTTATATCGATTATTACGATCTCTATGCATAATGCCGAACACTACAAAAGCGCCGCCCTTTTTTGAAATAATATTTATCGTTCTATCCAGATTTATCTCTTTACCCAGAAAGGACATTCTGTTTTTAGGGGAAGGCCTCCACTCATCTATCTCATCACACTGAGTAAGTACCACACGATTTTCTCTCAGGTTATCAAAAATAGCCTTTATGATATTGGGGGTATTATTAGCGTCGATAATTCTTGTTGAAAAGTTATTAGACTGTTTCATAGCTGTGTTACGCATGTGGTCTGAAGAAAATCTTACTATCATCGTTACAGGATATTTCTTGTCACAAAGAAAAGCAGGAATCAGCTCAATTCCTCCCACATGTCCGGTGATTAACAAAACACCCTTACCTCTGGAAAGCCCCTTTTCTATGGCTGCTATGCCTGTGCTTTCAATGTGTGTTTTCACAAAAGCTCTGAGAGTTGCAGGAGAAGAATATGCGTTAAAAAATTTTTCATAATAATGCGATACTATCCCACGAAAAATATCCCTGGTAATCAACTTTATCTCAAATCTACTTTTCCTGCCGGCAAATACCTCCTTAACGGAATTTTTTATTTTCCACCTTTCCTTTCTTCTAAAGAAAAAATATAATTTCCCCAACATTGTTATATAAAAAAAGGTAATTCTCCACCCAAGTTTCTTGCACATAAAAATGTTAAACCTTAATTGCAAAAAGGAACTTAAGTTTATCTTCATTATAACTGCCTCCTGTTATTATAATTAATGATTATGCCTATAAACCTAATAACCCTTCTTACTAACTCAAAATACATGCCAAGAAAGATCTGATGCATTGCACAGTCAAAAAAAGGAACGCTCTTCTGGATATTTTGAATTTATTATTATGCCAATTCCTGTTTCACAGGTATTTAACACTAATATGATGTGCAAACCGTATGTTTGAATATCAAGACAAATATAACGGAAAAAATAATTATATAAATAAATCTTAGCGAATGCACATATTTTTGTGTGCAAATGCACATGTTTTTGTGCATTTGCCGCGGCATTCATTTGACGAAAACAAAATTTTGTGGTGATATGTTATCATGAATAAGGCTACAATTCTTGTTGTTGATGATGAACGTGGAATTCGCCAGTCTTTTAACATGGCGCTAAAGGACGAATATCATGTTCTTCTTGCCGGTACTGGTGAAAAAGCCATTGATATCTTTCAGAAAAATCCTATTGATCTGATTTTACTGGACATCCTCCTTCCTGATATTGACGGCATTGATCTTCTTAAAAAACTCAAACACACAGATCCAAATACCGAAATTATTATGGTAACAGCCGTCAACGATCTTCAAACAGCTGTAATGGCAATTAAATTAGGAGCTTATGAGTATATCATCAAGCCGTTTATTGTTGATGATGTATTAACCGTAATAGGCAGAGCTTTAGAAAAACGGCGTCTTGTAAGGCAGGTTGCCTATCTTAGGAATGAACTCGAAAGATATCAGCCCTTTGAAAAGATGATTGGCAAAGATAAAAAGATGAGAAGTATTTTTGAGTTAATATCTACTGTTTCTCAAAGTGACGGCACCGTACTTATTCAGGGGAAAAGCGGAACAGGCAAGGAGCTTGTTGCCAGAGCGATACATAACCTTAGCCCAAGGAAAAGCCAGCCTTTTGTAGTGATAAATTGTGCGGCCATACCTCCGACCCTGATGGAAAGTGAACTTTTTGGATATAACAAGGGGGCATTTACAGGAGCTGCAAGCACCAACATGGGAAAACTGGAAATAGCCGATAAGGGCACGGTTTTTTTCGACGATATAGATTCTCTGGATATCAATATGCAGGCCAAGCTCCTCAGGATTATACAGGAAAAAGAGTTTCAAAGATTAGGCAATACAAGGCTTATTAAGGCTGATCTAAGATTCGTAGCAGCTTCAAACAAGGACATTAGCGACCTGATATTACATGGAGAATTTCGGGAAGATCTTTTTTACCGGCTAAATGTATTTCCCATAAAACTTCCGCCTTTAAGAGAAAGAATGGGGGATATTCCTTTGCTTTTAAATCACTTTTTTAAATTGTATGCAAAAAAATCCGGCCGCCCTCAAAAAACGGTTTCTGAAAAGGCATTAAAGGTTCTAATGGAATATGATTGGCCCGGAAATGTCAGAGAAGTTCAAAATATAGTGGAAAGGTTATGCACAATAAAACAAAATTCGGTTATTCAATTTAAAGATGTTGCAACACTTATTATCAGCAAGAAAAAAATAACAGACAGCTCCCTCAAAGAGGCGGTAAGCTCTTTTGAAAAACAATATATTGCCGAAGTGCTTGAAATGGTTAATGGCAACAGAAAAAAAGCATCGGAAAAACTCGGCATTCATCGCAACACACTCCTTTCAAAAATTCATGAATACGATCCGCATATATAAGAATACCTTTAAAACTTTTTTCTGTAAATTAACATAAATTGTGTGCATATTTGCACTCAATATGCGGCAATAACAGTCTGTAAAAAATGTCATAAAATCATAAAGATATGTTTGGCACAACTATTGCTAAACCTAATAACAGGAACTTTGAAATACCTTTTCCGCTCAAGCGGGATTTGAGTTCAAGGAAAGCAAGAAATGAAGAGGTCTTGAAGATGTACCCAGAACCAAAGAATGAGGATAAAAATAACAATTATGAGAAAAAACCGCGTATTTTAGTGGCAGATGATGAGCCGAACATTTTGCGGGCAATGTCTCTAGTGCTCAAATCAAAGTTTGATGTTACCATGGTAACAAGCGGCAATAAAGGAATTGAAAAGATCCGGCAGGGCATGGATTTTGATGTAATTTCATTGGACCTGCAAATGCCCGGACTGTCAGGCATTGAATCGCTCAAAGCTATAAAACAATTGAGCCCTTCTACGGAAGTGTTATTTGTTACAGCCCATTCAGATGTTGAATCAGCAAAAGGAGCTCTTAAATTTGGAGCTTATGATTACATTAATAAACCATTCAACAATGCTGAATTAATTGCGGCATTCTGCAAAGGTGTGAAACGCCGAAACAATGTAATAAAGGTGGAAAAAACCAAAGAACAGCTTGCGTTCGTCAAGGCACAATTGATGCAATCGGAAAAATTCTCCGCTATCGGACAACTGCTGTCCGGGGTTGCCCATGAATTAAACAACCCCCTGGCCGCGGTCATTGGTTTCTCAGAACTTCTTCTTATGAGGGAACACCCACCTGATATAACCCGAAACTACCTGGAAAAAATAAATAAAAACTCTATGCTTTGCAAAAATATCATCAAAAAGCTGCTTTTATTTTCCAGAAAAGAGGAATCAAAACTGGAATATATCCAGATCAATCACGTTATTGAAAGCACCATTGACCTTAAACAGTATGATTTCAAAGTAGATAGCATTGAGGTGGTCAGGCAATTAGCAGATAATATACCCAATACAATGGCTGACTTCTACGAACTCCAGCAGGTATTTCTGAATATAATCAACAATGCACACCAGGCAATGAAAATGGATGCAGGAACGGGAATTCTGACCGTTAAGAGCGAGTTTGATAAAAAAACAATACGCATCAGTTTCCTTGATACCGGGCCTGGCATCCCCCAAAAAAATCTCCAGAATATTTTTGAACCGCTTTTTACCACAAAAAAAAGAGGTGAGGGCACAGGGCTCGGTTTAAGTATTTGCCATGAAATCATCAAAAAACATAATGGGGATATCTTTGTTGCCAGTGACAAACAAAAAGGAGCTTGCTTCGTAATAGAGATTCCTGTTGTTGACCGGATATCATAAACTGCGCAGAACGTAAGCCAGTATCCCTCCATGCCTGTAGTAACTGAGCTCTATTGGAGAGTCGATCCTGGCGGTAACCATAAATTCGATCTTTTCGCCGTCTTTCCGGTTGGCGCAAACCAAAAGTTTCCCCCCGGGTTTTAGTTTGTTTTGAATCCCTATTATATTATACAGTTCGGTTCCATCCAGTTGAAGCGATTCGGCATTTTCACCGGATTTGAACTGAAGAGGTAAAACACCCATGCACACAAGGTTGCTCCTGTGTATCCGCTCGAAACTTTCAGCAATTACCGCTTTAACTCCAAGTAAAGAGGTTCCTTTGGCTGCCCAGTCCCGAGAACTGCCGGTGCCATAGTCGCTGCCTGCCATAATCAGCAGCGGTGTTCCTTGCTTTTGATAATGCATGGCTGCTTCATAGATGGACATTTCTTTTCCTTCCGGCAAACAGATGGTCCATCCACCCTCTATGCCTGGCACAAGCCTGTTTTGAAGACGGATATTGCCGAATGCGCCCCGCAACATAACGTCATGGTTTCCGCGCCGGGATCCAAACGAATTAAAATCCAAAGGCTTTACGCCATGCTCAGTAAGATATACGCCGGCCGGACCGTCAGCAGGGATTGCGCCCGCAGGTGAAATATGGTCTGTTGTAACGCTGTCTCCAAGAAGAGCCAGAATCCTTGCTCCCTTGATCTCCTGAATCTTTGGAACCTCACGCGTTATTTTCTTAAAAAAAGGTGGTTCCTTGATATAAGTTGATTTTGAATCCCATTTGTAAATTGCTCCTTCAGGAGTCGAAATCGATTTCCACTGGTTTGATCCTTCAAACACCGTTGCATACGCTTTTCTATATATTTCCGGTTTTATGGTCTTTTTAACAACTTTTTCAATCTCCTCCATGCCGGGCCATATTTCACTCAAATATACCGGCTTGCCGATGGAATCAATCGATATGGGCTCTTTTTCAAAATCAATGTCCACTCTCCCTGCAATGGCGTAAGCAACAACTAATAGGGGCGATGCAAGAAAGTTGGCTCGGGTCAGGGGAGAAACCCTTCCTTCAAAGTTACGGTTGCCGCTTATCACAGATGCAGCCACGAGGTTGTGTTCCCTTATAGCATTTGCCACAGATTCCAAAAGAAGCCCGCTGTTACCGATACAGGACGCGCATCCATAGGCAACAAGGTTAAACCCCAGAGCATCTAAATATTGCATCAGCCCAGCAGCCTTAAGGTATTCTGTAACCACTTTAGACCCTGGTGCCAGGCTGGTTTTAACCCACGGCTTGGCACAAAGTCCTCGGTCAACAGCATTTTTTGCCAGCAGACCTGCTCCAACCATAACCGAGGGGTTTGAGGTGTTGGTGCAGCTTGTTATTGCCGCTATAACCACACAACCATTGCCGATACTAAATGTATTACCGTCAATGCTGATCTCAACAGATTTTGCGCTTTGCTGATTTGGGGAATTGCCGGTTGCGAATGATTCCTTCAAGTCATTAATAAAACTCTTTTTCATTTTCAAAAGAGGAATCCGCTGCTGGGGACGGCTTGGGCCGGCCAGGCTCGATTCTATACCGCTCATGTCCAGATGGATGGTATCATTGTAAATCGGGTCCGGCATTGCCGAAGTTCTGAAAAGGCCCTGGGCTTTGCAATAATTTTCAACAAGGTTGATATTTTTTTGTGATCGACCCGATAGACCAAGGTACTTGATTGTTTCATCATCTACAGGGAAAAAACCCATGGTTGCTCCGTACTCTGGGGCCATATTGGATATTGTCGCCCTATCTTCGCAGCTCAGGCTCTTTACCCCGGGCCCGTAGAATTCAACAAATTTGCCGACCACCTTTTTTTTTCGAAGCAGTTCGGTTATGGTAAGCACAAGATCTGTAGCCGTGGCTCCGTCAGGAAGCCTGTTGGTCAGATTACACCCGACTACCTGGGGAGTAAGCATAAAATAAGGATTGCCGAGCATCACGGCCTCGGCTTCAATACCGCCGACACCCCAGCCAAGAACACCGATTCCGTTAATCATGGTAGTGTGGGAATCAAGGCCGACAAGGCTGTCCGGGAAAGCGATCATTTGCCCATTTTCTGTCTTTACAAATATTACTCTTGCAAGGTATTCCAGATTAACCTGATGAATAATGCCTGTTGCCGGAGGCACTACATTAAAATTTTTAAAATTTTTCTGCCCCCAGCGCAAAAAGGCATAACGCTCTGAATTACGTTGAAACTCCTTTTTAACATTATACTCAAAGGATCTCGCAGAACCGAAAGAGTCAACCTGAACCGAGTGATCAATTACCAGTTCAACTGGAATATCAGGATTGATTTTCATGGGATCGATATTAAGGCGATTTGCGGCATCTCGCATGGCAGCCAAATCAACAAGAGCCGGAACCCCTGTGAAATCCTGGAGCAGGATTCGGGCAGGCATGAAAGGAACCTCATTGTTTCCGGAAACCTTTGGATTCCATCTTGCCATATTTTCTACGTCATCGGCATTCACTACAATACCGTCTTCATTCCTGAGCAGGTTTTCCAAAAGTATTTTTATACAAAAAGGAAAGCGATCGATATCGGCAAAACCCGAATCCGCAATTTTTTTCAGATCATAGTATACAAAAGAACCATCAGATGTGTCGAGAATCGACCTTGTTCCAAAACTGTTTTTGCACGCTGTCATATCTTTTCCTTACACATTTCAAAGATTCGGAATTCACAGTTAGAGGACGATGAAGCTTGAGTTGTGGGTTCTTATTGAAAACTAAAAAATACCAATCGTCAATTGAAATTTGACAATATATTTTTAAGCTGTTTCTTTCTTTTATTCTTGACAAAATTTTGCGGGTTGACTATAAGCTCTAACTTAAAATCAAACCTCATAAGATGATAGATGCTGATTTTCATGTGTTAAATTAATAAGGAACAATGCTGAGAATGAGGCTAAACGATTTACTGAAGCAAAAAAAAGCCGCAATTGTTAAACAATGGTTTGATATGGTGGTTAATACTTATCCTCTCGACACCTCTCAGTTTCTCAAGGGCCAGAAAGATCCTTTTGCCAATCCTGTTGGAAACACCATTTCGCAGGGCATTGAACCTCTATTTGATGAATTAATCAATAAAATGGATCAAAACACAATAACATCGTTTTTGGAACCTATCCTCAAAATCAGAGCTGTCCAGGTAATGTTTTCTCCCTCACAAGCTGTTGCCTTTATCTTTTCTTTGAAAGAAGTAATTAGAAAAAATTTAAAAAAAGAAACCAGCGATAATGAGATTTTAAATGAGTTGTTGCTGTTCGAGTCAAAAATTGACGAGATGGGATTAATGGCATTTGATGTTTTTATGAAATGCAGAGAAAAAATTTACGCAATTAAGGCAACCGATGAAAGAAACAGAACTTTCAAGGCCTTTGAAAGAGCAGGCCTGGTAGCAGAAAGCCAGGATGCCTGGTAGCAGAATGCCAGTAGGATAGATCGAGCAATTAATTTCAGATATATATTTTAGGGCTATACAGCGAGGTAATGTTAAATGAATTCAAAGTATATGTTTTCCCTCATAGCGGTTGTTGTGCTGATTTTGCTAGCCTATGTGGGAGTTGAGGCGGCTGGACTTCAGGTTATTTTTGGCATCGTTATACCTTATATAGCCGTACTCATCTTTATTGTGGGGTTTATATCTCGTGTAATGGACTGGGCGCATTCACCTGTTCCATTCCGCATTCCCACTACATGTGGCCAGCAAAAATCTCTCCCCTGGATCAAACATTCTAAGATAGACAATCCGTTTACTGCCGGCGGCGTAATTGTGCGGATGTTTTTTGAAATACTTTTTTTCCGCTCATTATTCAGGAATACCAGGTGCAGAATAAATGAAGGGGCTAAAATCTCATATATATGGGAAAAGTGGTTGTGGCTTGCGTCATTGGCATTCCACTATTCTTTCCTTACCGTGCTGATAAGGCATCTGCGGTTTTTTCTTGAGCCTGTGCCTGTATGTTTGCAGTTGCTGGAGAATGTCGATAGTTTCTTCCAGGTCGGTTTGCCCGGGCTTTTCCTGTCCGGCGCAGTTCTTTTAGCATCTGTAACCTTTCTGTTTTTAAGGAGAATCTATATTCCGCAGATAAGATATATTTCCCTTGCTGCAGATTTTTTTCCGCTTTTCCTTATTATCAGCATAGCCACTACCGGCATTCTCATGCGTTATTTCACAAAGGTGAACATCGTAGGCATTAAAGAGTTTGCCATGGGTTTGGCAACACTTCATCCAACTGTGCCTGATGGTATAGGAAGCCTTTTTTATGTCCACCTGTTTCTTGTAAGTGTTCTTTTTGCATATTTCCCTTTCAGCAAACTCATGCATATGGGAGGTATATTTTTGAGCCCTACCAGGAATCTGCCAAACAACAACCGTGCTGAAAGACATATCAACCCCTGGAATCCCTCTGTTAAGATTCATACATATGAAGAATATGAAGATGACTTCAGGGAAAAAATGATAGAAGCTGGACTTCCAGTGGAAAAGGAGAGCTAATGGCTGCACTTCCCAAATCAGATGAATTGTTTTCGAAGATTAATTATAAACCTCCACAAAGTGGATGGATGGATACCCCTGCAGTACTTAGAGAAGGGATGTTTTGTTTTGCCGCTAAACCGAAAAGCGTTGAAACACTTAGTCTCCCCTACCCCAGGGAATGGAATCCTAGAAATGATGACTGGCTGCTTCCAGAAAACTGGAAAGAGATAATTTATGAGGGTATGAAAGATCGACTGGGGCGATTTAGAACCTTCAAAATTTTCATGGATATCTGTGTGCGGTGCGGAGCATGCGCCGACAAATGCCATTTTTTTATCGGAACAGGCGACCCGAAAAATATGCCGGTTCTCAGGGCCGAACTTATACGATCTGTATATAGAAATGATTTTACAACGTTCGGAAAAATGCTGGGAAAGCTTGCAGGTGCAAGACCTCTCACTTTAGATGTTTTGAAAGAGTGGTGGTACTATCTTTTTCAGTGTACTGAATGCCGCCGCTGCTCGGTCTTTTGTCCATACGGTATTGATACTGCCGAAATCACCATTATCGGCAGGGAGCTACTCAATCTTCTTGGCCTTAACATTGACTGGATAGCGACACCTGCTGCAAATTGTTACAGGACAGGAAATCATATGGGGATTCAGCCACATGCATTTAAAGATATGCTTGATTTCTTTGTCGATGAAATTGAAGAGGTAACCGGAGTAAGAGTAGAGCCTAGTTTTAATAAAAAAGGCGCGGATATTCTGTTTATTACCCCGTCCGGTGATGTGTTTGGCGATCCAGGCACATATACTGCGATGGGATATTTGATGCTGCATCACTATTTAAAGGTGAACTACGGGCTTGATATTACATGGAGTACCTATGCTTCAGAGGGAGGAAACTTTGGCTTTTTCACTTCCAATGAAACAATGAAACGTCTTAACGCAAAAATGTATGCTGAAGCCAAAAGGCTGGGAGTAAAATGGATTCTCGGAGGAGAGTGCGGGCATATGTGGCGGGTTATAAACCAGTACATGGGCACCATGAACGGCCCTGCCGATTTTCTTGAAGAACCGGTTAATCCGATAACAGGCACCAAGTTCGAGAATGCCAAGTCCACCAAAATGGTTCATATTATTGAGTTTACTGCTGATCTTATCAAACACGGCAAACTTAATCTTGATCCGAGCCGTAATGATCATTTAAGGGTTACATTCCATGATTCCTGTAATGTTGCAAGGGGCATGGGAATGTTTGATGAGCCAAGATATGTTATAAAAAATGTGTGCAATAATTTTTATGAGATGCCAAGAAACTGTATAAAAGAACAGACATTCTGCTGTGGAAGCGGGTCCGGCCTGAATGCAAGCGAAGATATGGAATTGCGGCTTGCAGGAGGTCTGCCAAGGGCTAATGCCGTAAAATATGTTCATGATAAACACGATGTGAACATGCTGGCCTGTATATGCGCAATTGACAGAGCTGCGCTTCCGCCGCTTATGAAATACTGGGTCCCCGAAGTGGATGTTACAGGTACTCACGAGATGGTGGCCAATGCCCTGATCATGCCCGGAGAAAAGGAAAAAACCGTTAATCTGCGTGGAGAAGAACTACCGGGCAAATAGAGCGATCCTGATGGAATTATGTATGGCCTGTTTTCCCAGGCCGGTAGTTGAATGCCGATTTCAGTAATGGAGGATGAAGTGGATGAATGATAAAAACAAAATCATCACCGGTTTAATCATTTTTGTTATATTTATAACGTTTCCTTTTTGGTATAATATGGGGAAAGCAGCTCCTGTCCCCGAACCAAAACTGACAGAAAAGGCAAAACTTGAAAAAGAATGTATTGAGCCAAAGGAGTTTATGAAGGCAGAGCACATGCAGATACTTGATGTCTGGAGAGAATCTGTTGTAAGGAATGCCAGCAGGACTTATGTGAGCAAAACAGGCAAAAAATTTAATATGAGTCTTGCCAGCGGAGATGATTCATGTATTGGATGCCATTCCAGCAAGGCTGATTTTTGTGATAAATGCCACAATTATGCATCGGTAAGACCTTACTGCTGGACTTGTCACATAGAGCCGCCAAAGGAGAAGAAGTAATGGAAAACAGCAGAAGAAGCTTCTTGAAAATAGCTGGTATTTCAGCTCTTGGTTTTGGGACAAAGCCCGTTCTGAATGCATTTGCTTCTGGTGGAAACAGCGAAAAGCATGAAGCTGAAATCCAGAAAAATCCAGCTGCTTTAAAAGCAAAAAGATGGGCTATGGTTATAGATACCAGAAAGTACAAGTCGGAAGAGGACCTCAAGCCGATTATTGAGGCTTGCGACAAGATCCATAATATCCCTAAGCATACGAACAAAAGACACGAAATCATGTGGATATGGATTGACGAATTTAAATATGTCTTTACAAATCAGGAACATGAATTTGTTGATGACAGGGTAAAACATTTGCCATTTCTGGTGCTTTGTAATCATTGTGAAAAACCCGCATGTGTTAGAGCCTGTCCGACCAAGGCAACTTTTAAGCGGGATGACGGAATTGTTCTAATGGACTTTCATCGCTGCATAGGGTGCAGGTTTTGCATGGCTGCATGCCCCTATGGATCGAGAAGCTTCAATTTCAGAGATCCACGTCCTTTCATCAAGGAGGAAAACAAAGAATTCCCCACAAGGATGAAAGGGGTTGTGGAAAAGTGCAATTTTTGCGCTGAAAGGCTGGCTGTTGGGAAAATGCCGGCCTGCGTGGAAGCATCAAACGGAGCAATGGTTGCTGGAGATCTTTACGATCCTGAGTCTGAAATCAGAAAATTATTGAAAAATAACTATACAATTCGTCGAAAACCGGAGCTTGGTGCAGGACCGGCCATTTACTACATAGTATGAGGTTATTATGCTTGAATTAGCGATTAAAGGTAGCAAAAAATACTGGGTTTGGATTCTGAGCTTGCTCGCTGTTATGAGCATTGCTTTTTGTTTCTGGCTGTGGCAGCTTAGTTTCGGCCTTGGAATTACAGGTATGAGCAGAGACGTTTCATGGGGTTTTTATATCGCCCAATTTACATTTCTTGTCGGTGTTGCAGCAGGGGGTGTTATGGTGGTTCTTCCATACTACCTCCATGACTATAAAGCTTTCGGCAGGATTACTATTTTAGGTGAGTTTCTGGCTATAGCGGCTGTTATCATGTGTCTTATGTTTATTATTGCAGATCTTGGACAACCTATGCGCGCTCTTAATGTTTTATTATATCCAACGCCGGGATCTGTCCTTTTTTGGGATATGATAGTGTTAAACGTGTATCTTTTGCTGAATATCATTGTGGGTTGGAATGTGATTGAGGCAGAACGGAATAATGTGCATTATCCAAGCTGGATAAAGGTACTTGCGATTTTTTCTATTATATGGGCGCCGGCCATACATACTGTAACAGCCTTTTTATACTGTGGTTTGCCGGGAAGGGGCTTCTGGCTAACCGCTATTCTTGCTCCGAGATTTCTTGCTTCAGCCTTTGCCGCAGGCCCTGCATTATTAATTCTTTTGTGCCTTATCATCAGGAGGGTAACAAAGTTTGATCCAGGCAGGGAACAGATTCAATCTCTTGCTAAAATTGTAACATATGCGATAATAATCAATGTATTTTTCTTCCTTTGTGAAATATTTGTAGTCTTTTACAGCAGAATACCGAGCCACATGTCTCATATAAAGTACCTTTTTTTCGGGCTTCACGGACATGCCGCACTGGTTCCATGGATGTGGGCATCAATGGCGTTTATGGTGATATCGATTATTCTCCTTGCTAATCCTGTTACCCGCAAAAATGAAGCTGTTCTGGCTTTTGCGTGCGTAATACTGTTTATCGGAACATGGATTGATAAAGGGCTTGGAATGATCTCAGGCGGATTTGTGCCGAACCCGCTCCATCATGTTACCGAATATATCCCAACATTACCGGAGCTTGTTATAGCTCTCGGTGTTTGGGCAACGGGATTTTTTGTATTAACCCTGCTTTTCAAGATTGCTGTTACTGTTAAGGAAGAGGTTTCCGGGGTATAAAAAGATGATAAATTCGTAAAAAGTCAAAAACCACTTTTTACGAATTTATCATAATATAATATGCATAAAAAGGGTTCGCAATTTATCGATGAACCCTTTTTTGTATTTTAATCGGTTTAAGTTTTTTAACAGGTTAATTGTTTGCCAAACCGATGTTTGCCGCAGAAGATGTATAAGCCGGAACCTTTGGCAAGACATGCCAGGGTCATATTTAGTTTTGTTGCAATCTCTACGGCAATGGAAGTGGGACGCGACATTGCAAGTATAACAGGAATTCTTGCCCTTGCAGCCTTCTTGACAAGTTCATAACTGATACGGGAAGAAAGGATAAGGAGGGATGCCTTGTTGAGTGTATTATCCAAAAAGAGCTTTCCGATAGCTTTATCAACAGCGTTGTGACGGCCGACATCCTCAGCAACGGATAATAACTCAAAATCTGAATTATACAGGGCAGCGGCATGGGCTGCATGTGTATTAGAACGCAAGGGTTGATGATTGGAGAGCCCTTCAAGACAATTTACGGCTGATTTGACATCTATTATAATTTCATCTGCCATGGGAGGAATGTTTTGATAATAAAAACTGTCAACTATATCCTGCCTCTCAAGAAGATGGGATATTTTATTTTTTCTTGATTCGCTCAGGGTAATGGCAACCACATTGGTATCTGCATCATCTTTAAATGATAGTGATGTTAAATCATCGGGGATATCAATGAGTTCTTCATAAAGGCTGAAACCGGCCACATGCTGAAGTTCATTGCCAGGTGTGCGCATAATAACACAGTATGGTTTCCCCTGAACCAGAATTGATAAGGGTTTTTCATTAATAAGTTTGTGTTGCGCTAAAATTGTGTTTTTTTTATCAATAAAAACAACCTGATGATTTAAAAAAGTATTCAACGAGACCTCCTTGCGTAAAATATAATTTAAAATTTTTTACTTGACAAAATAGTTTAATAAAATAGAAAATCAATATTTTATTAGTTGAAGGTTTCATAATAAGTCAAATGTTTAATTTTAAAAGTCGTTAAAATTAAGAGGGGAGCTAAATCAGATGTACGCTATAGTTGCTACAGGTGGAAAACAATATAAAATTCATGAGGGAGAAACTTTAAAGGTTGAAAAGATTCCCGGAGAAACAGGTGACTTTGTTTCTTTTGATAAAGTCCTCATGTTTTCAGATGGTAAAACTGTAAATATCGGCAGACCGCTTCTTGATAATGTGGTGGTTAAAGGACATATTGTTTTGCAGGGTAAAGCAAAAAAAATAATTGTTTTCAAGTATAAGAAACGGAAAAGATACCGCAAAAAGCAAGGTCATCGCCAGCAGCTTACTGATGTTATGATAGATAATATTGAAGCATAAATAATATTTATAACAGTTCAGCCACTTAGGCACAAAGGCACAACAAAGGGATATTATTGACAAATTGAGGAATTAAAAGTGACAATCTCCTTCAATTTGCAATCCCTAAATTTCCAAATTATAAATTGCAAGAGAATTATTATAATCTTGGTGTCTTGGTGGCAGGAATATACGCAAGGAGTAGAAATAATGGCACATAAAAAAGCCGGCGGCAGTTCAAGAAACGGTCGCGACAGCAAAGGACAAAGGCGTGGTGTTAAACGATATGGCGGAGAACAGGTAATAGCCGGAAATATACTGGTTCGCCAGCTTGGTACAAAGATTCATCCAGGTAATAATGTTGGAATGGGTCGAGATTATACATTATTTGCCACGATTGACGGGATTGTTGCTTATGAACGAATGGGCCGTTTGCGCAAGAAAGTAAGTGTTTATGCAAATTGAAATTCATTGACGAAGCGATTATTACTGTTCAGTCCGGGGATGGAGGTCGCGGGTGTGTAAGTTTCAGGCGTGAAAAATTTATACCCCGAGGAGGACCGGATGGAGGAGACGGCGGAAAAGGCGGAGATGTTGTTTTTGTGGCAACAGCAGGGAAACGCACCCTGTATCAGTTTCGATACAAAAAGCAGCTGAAAGCTAAAAACGGCGTTTACGGACAGGGCAACCAAAAGAAAGGCAAAAACGGTGAAGATCTTAAAATAGAAATTCCCCTTGGCACCTTGGTCTTTAATGCCGAAACCGGACTCCTGATAAAAGATTTTGTTAAAGTCGGCGAACCTTTTATTATAGCAAAAGGCGGAAGAGGCGGCCAGGGAAACACACGGTTTAAATCGTCAACAAACCGTACGCCACGGTTTGCCCAGCCGGGTGAACCCTGCGAAACACTGACTCTAAAGATAGAACTCAAACTCCTTGCAGATGTGGGCATTGTCGGTCTTCCCAATGCAGGAAAATCCACCCTTATCAGCGTAATTTCTTCAGCGCGACCCAAAATAGCCGATTACCCCTTTACAACCCTTACACCCAACCTCGGCGTAGTTCAAACAGACAAGGGAGAACCTTTTGTTGTCGCTGATATACCCGGATTGATATCAGGAGCACATAAAGGGGCAGGCCTGGGTATAAGATTTCTAAAACACATAGAGCGAACCCGAATCCTTGTTCATCTTATCGATATATCCTCTGTTGACACGAACCATCCCCTTGATGTTTATAATACGATAAACATCGAACTTGCGCTATACAGCGAGAATCTTGCAAAAAAGCCTCAAATTGTTGTATTGAATAAACTTGATCTCCCAGGCGCTAAAGAAGCGGCAGATATATTTCAATCCGCTGCCAAGGAAAAGGACATAGAATTAATTTCCGCCATTACCGGAAAAGGGGTTAACCATTTAATATTACGGATTCTTGAGATATTAGATAAGACGTATGAATAAAAACAGAAAATCTTGTTTTAATTGCGTAAAGCGTGTTGTTATCAAGGTCGGCAGCGGAGTCCTCACCGAAGATAACGGGTTGAACCTAAAAGCTCTCAGATCCATCAGCAGGCAGATTTGTTATCTTATTGACGGAGGAATGGAGATTATCCTTGTTTCATCCGGGGCTATGGCAGCAGGGATAAGAAAAGTCGGGCTTTCCAGAAGACCGGATGAAATCCCCCAAAGGCAGGCAATTGCCGCTGTTGGTCAGGCCGGACTTATCATGGAGTATGAAAAGGCATTTGCCAGATATGGGAAAAGAGTAGCTCAGATTCTTCTGACCAGCGAAGATCTCAGCAACCGAAAAAGATACTTAAATGCTCGAAACACTTTAAGCACATTGTTGTCCTGGAAGTTTGTTCCGATTATTAATGAAAACGATACTGTTGCAGTGGAAGAGATTAGATTTGGAGATAATGACAATCTTGCCGCCATGATTACAATGCTGATGGATGCCGATATTCTAATCAATCTTACCGATATTGACGGGCTTTATAATAAAGATCCTCGCAACAATCCGGATGCAAAGCTGATTCCGGTTGTATCCACAATAAATAAGAGCATTGAAAAACTTGCAAGTGATATTCCGGGCACCCTCGGAACCGGGGGAATGATTGCAAAGATAAATGCTGCAAAGAAGGTTACTGCAGCTGGAATACCTATGATAATTGCCGGTGGTGCAAAACCGGATATTTTGAAAAAGCTTTTTTCAGGAAAAGATTATGGAACCTTTTTTGTTCCGAAAAAGGAAAAGCTTGCAGGACGTAAATGCTGGATCGCTTATAGTTTGAAGCCTAAGGGGGTTATCATAATTGATAACGGTGCTGCAACCGCAATACTTAAAAAAGGAAAGAGTCTTCTTCCAGGCGGTATTATCGGTGTGGAAGGTAATTTCAGTGTGGGAGCGCCTGTAGAATTTCAAATGGATGATAACAAGAAATTGGGAACCGGCCTTGTCAATTACAGCGCAGCCGATATACGTAAGATCATGGGGCTCAAGTCAAGCAAGATTGAGGAGTGCCTCGGATATAAGCCTTATGACGAAGTTATACATAGAGACAACCTGGCTATTACATATTATGATTAATATTGATGAATTCGCAAAAAGTCTAATTCATCAGGTGTTAGGTGTTAAGAGCTTTATAAAAAAGTTAATTGCTTTAACCTGACAAACAACCCCTAACACATTTTATAAAAATCTCAAAAAAAAGGGATAGAGATGTCTGTTGAATTAACGGTTCTGGAAATGGCAAAAGCCGCAAAAGCTGCTTCAATAGAGATGGCAAAATGCCCCTCAATTAAAAAAAACGGAGCTCTTCTCGGAATTGCCGGTAAAATCGAAAAAGAAGCTTCATATATAAAGCAAGAAAACAATAAGGATCTTTCACGCGCAAAGGAGATGGGGCTTTCAAGTGCAATGATTGATCGACTTACTGTTTCTGATTCAACTATAAAATCTATGGCTGATGGACTGAGAGAAGTAGCGCAGCTTGACGACCCTGTCGGTTCCATAAGCAAAACATTGATAAGACCCAACGGCTTGCAGGTGTCACGTATGCGCATACCTTTGGGCGTTATCGGTATAATTTATGAATCAAGACCAAATGTTACCGTAGATGCTGCCGGCCTTTGCCTGAAGGCCGGAAATGCGGTTATACTTCGCGGCGGTTCTGAGGCATTCCATTCCAATCAGGCATTAGCCGGAATTATAGCTAGCGCTCTTCTTGAAAACGGCCTTCCTGAGGCTGCGGTTAATATTGTGCCGGTTAGAGACAGGGCCGCCGTTAATGCGCTGTTAAATCAGGAAGAGTTTGTTGATCTTATTATACCGCGTGGCGGCGAGAGCTTGATCCGCTTTGTCGTGGAAAATTCAAAGATACCTGTATTAAAACATTATAAAGGCGTATGCCATGTATATGTTGATGATAGCGCAGATCTGTTTATGGCTGAAGAGATCTGTTTTAATGCAAAGGTTCAGCGCCCCGGCGTATGCAATGCCATGGAGACAATGCTTGTTCACAAATCAGTGGCCCAAAAATTTTTGCCGGCTATCGAAAAACGCTTTGTTAAGGCCGGGGTTGAAATCAGGGGCTGCCCTGAAACATGCCGTATCCTGCCAAAAGTAATAAAGGCATCGGAAGAGGACTGGCCTGCCGAATATCTGGACCTTGTTATTGCCGTCAAGGTTGTTGATGATATGGATCAGGCCATAGCACACATGGCAAAATACGGTTCCAGCCATACGGAAGCTATTGTTACATCAGATTATAAGAGAGCAAGGCGCTTTGTCCGCGAGGTGGATTCTTCGGTTGTTCTTGTAAACGCTTCAACACGCTTCAACGATGGAGGACAGTTAGGATTAGGTGCTGAAATCGGCATAAGCACTTCCAAGCTGCACGCTTTCGGACCAATGGGTGTGAAAGAGCTTACCACTACCAAGTTTGTAGTTTTTGGAGACGGGCAAATAAGGCTTTAAGTAATGCATATAGGACTTTTTGGCGGTACATTTAATCCGATTCATAATGGACATCTAAAAGCTGTCGAAGAAGTGCAAAAGGGGTTTTCTTTAGATGAAATCTATCTTATTCCATCCGCCCTTCCCCCGCACAAAGAGCAAAAAAATCTTGCTGACGCAAAAAACCGTATGGAGATGATACGCCTCGCTGTTGCAAGCTGCCCTGCCCTTATGAAATCAGTCATTGTTTCCGATGTTGAGCTGAAACGTTCAGGACTTTCATATACAATCGATACTGTTTGCCATTTCAAATCCATATCACCGAAAAACAGCCGGCTTTATCTTATCCTCGGCCTTGATGCTTTCCTTGAGATAGACACATGGAAATCTTATATGGATATTTTCACGCTTGCCTCCTTTATTATAATTCCCAGGCCCGGGACAGGAAGCTCGGATAAGTCCATTGTCCTGAAATCTATTGAAAATTATCTAAAAAAGAGCATATCTCACGGTTATAACTATTCCTTTTCGCAATCATGCTGTATTCATCCCGATAAACAGCCTGTTTTTTTCTTTGATATAAGCCCAATAAATATTTCGTCAACAAAAATACGCAAACTTATTAACCAGGGCATATCTGTTAAATCTTTAGTCCCTGAAAAGGTGGAAGAATTTATTAAAACAAAAGGACTTTATTTATGACCAACGATCTTGATGAACTTCTTGCTCATTACGTTAAAGCAGTTACGGGGAAACAGGCGATCGATCCTGTGTTTCTTGATGTCCGGGGACTGACTTCTGTCGCAGATTTTTTTATTATTTGCAGCGGCAGTTCAAACCGCCAGGTTATGGCGATTGCCGAATTTATTAAGGTCGATCTCAAAAAGCATGGAATAAAGCCGCTTAGCGTGGAGGGTATAAAGGATGGGCGCTGGGTTTTGATAGACTACGGCGATGTTATCATTCATGTTTTTTATGAACCTTTGCGTGGTTTCTATGACCTTGAAGGATTATGGACAGATGCAAAAAGAGTAAAAACCGATGACAAAGAATAAAAAACCATGTATGTTGATGATTTTAGACGGATGGGGAATCAATCCCAACCAATACGGAAATGCTGTTAATCTTGCCAGAACTCCCTGTCTGGACATGCTGAAGAAAGAATATCCTAATACCAGCCTCATGTGTTTTGGTGAAGCTGTAGGACTTCCAGAAGGTGTGATGGGCAATTCCGAGGTTGGTCATCTAAATATTGGAGCAGGAAGGATAGTCTTTCAGGCTTTACTCAGAATAAACACGGCAATTAATGATGGATCGTTTTACGAAAATCAGGCCATAAACTCCATAATATCCAAGGTAAAGGATAATAATTCCGCGCTTCATATGATGGGGCTTGTTTCAGACGGAGGCGTGCACAGCCATCTGAATCATCTGTTTGCCCTTCTAAATATGGCTAAACAAAAGGGGCTTAGCCGGGTTTATATACACGTCATAACCGATGGCCGTGACACACTGTCCGACAGCGGAGCAGGATATGTAAAAGATCTGCAGGACTATATCGACTCAATCAATTTCGGCTTTATCGCGACTGTTTGCGGCCGTTTCTATGCTATGGACAGGGATAGCAGATGGGACCGTACTGAAAAGGCTTTCCGTTTGTACACACTTGGTGAAGGAATAAAAGAAAAGGAACCTGTAGAAGCGGTAAAAAACGCTTATATGCGAAAGGAAACCGATGAATTTATCCGCCCAACCGTAATTACAGGTAAGGATAATAGCGCCCTGGGAACAATAAAAGATGGTGATGGAATTATATTTTTCAATTTTCGCGTCGACCGTGCCAGACAGATAACTCACGTCTTTACAGACCCGGTTTTTGATTCATTTAAAAGAGAGTCGCTGCCAAAGCTTTGCGAATATCTCTGCATGACCTTATATGATGAAAAGTTTAATTTGCCTCTGGCTTTTCCCCCCGTTCATCTGAATAAAATCCTGGGACAGGTAATAAGCGAGCAGGGATTAAGACAGCTCAGAATTGCGGAAACAGAAAAATATGCCCATGTAACCTATTTTTTTAACGGCGGAGAAGAAAAGCCTTTCTCGCTCGAAGATCGATGCCTCATCCCGTCGCCACGCGAGGTCGCGACCTATGACTTAAAACCCGAAATGAGCGCCGCTCTGGTGACTGAAGAGGTTATTTCACGCTTGCGGTCAAATAGCTATGGCACCTACGACCTGATTGTTCTAAACTTTGCCAATATGGATATGGTGGGTCATACAGGAGTTCTTGAGGCTGCAATCAAAGCATGCGAAACAGTTGACAGGTGTGTAAAAAAAATAGTCGATGAAATGCGGCTGATAGGCGGAGTTATTCTGATTATGGCAGATCACGGAAATGCAGAAGAAATGATAAATGAAAACGGCCATATCCATACCGCCCATACACTCAATCCTGTTCCTTTTATATTAGTTGGCGATAATTACAAGGATGCCAAGCTGAAATCCGGCATCCTTGCAGATGTCGCCCCCACCATCCTCAACATCTTAGGGATTGACAAACCAGAACAGATGACCGGAAATTCTTTGATTCATCAGCCCGTTAAATTCCCTCTTTGAAGATTTCCCTTCTGAAGGGGGATAAGGGGTAAAGGGCTCGGTGTCAGGGCTCGGTGTCAAATCTTGATTAGTGTCAGGGCTCGGTGTCAAATCTTGATTAGCACATTAGCGGACTCCCGAGACGCCCTGAAATTATAAGTTTCTATTTTATCTGTTATATGACATGGTTTTAAGAACGCGGTGTTATGTGGTAAATAAAAATAGGAAATGCAACAATTAATCAATAAATTTAAATGTAAAGGAGTTAAAAATGGCAGAAGCAAAAGGATTGATGAAACCGGTAAAGCTGAAAAGTCAGCTGGCAAAGTTTCTGGGAGCAACAGAACTTCCCAGGACAGAGATCACCAAAAAACTATGGGACTATATTAAAGCGAATAAACTTCAGACAAAGACTGAAAATGGAAAACCTGAGAACGCAGGAAAGTTCATTGTGGCTGATGCGAGTTTGCTCCCGATCTTCAAAAACACAAAATCCAAAAGCAAATCAGGCAATGTCACTGACCTTACAAAGCTGAAAGAAGGCCAGACGATCAACATGCTGCAGATGGCCGCTGTTGTTGGCGCAAACATAGAATAAGCTTAAAGTATCGGGCCTGCATATGAATAATGCATTTGAGCAAAAGCCCGTGGGCGGAAATATGAGTCAAGAAACAGGCGGCAAGTCTGTTCTTGACTCATGTTCGCTGATAATGGAAAAACAAATCTAACCTTGCTCTTTCAGCCGACAGCTGATCGCTGAAAGGAGTTGAGAGATGTCTATTCAACCACCCAGACCAACTCCGGGACTTCCGGAACGCCCCTAAAAGAAATGGGGCCACCCATTATCTTTTGTTTTTTTATGGTATGATAGCCTTTGGCACTTTTCCCAGGATATTAATTCCTTCATCCACAAATTCACAAAAGGGAAGTTCCCTCTCTATTTGTGCCAGATGCTCTTCGGAAGGTTCTTCCATTTGCAACTGCCATTTAATCCAAAAGCATTTTCCAGTATAAGGCTTTCCGTCTTTTTCATAAATTAATGCTCCATGTCTGGCGCTTTTATCTGCATGTTTTCCAAAGAATACAGCGGCTGCCAGAGCAGATGGTGCTTTAATCATGCGTTCATTAGAAATAATAACTGCTTTGTATATGTGTAGTTTCATAATTGCCCGATTTTTAATCCAATTTTTCTTATTCAACCACCCAGACCGTACAGTTGCGCGCATAGTTGACGATCTTGCTGGAAACACTCCCGAAGAGGAATTCCTGGCTTCGTGAAAGCCCTTGTCTTCCAACAACTACGGTGCTGTATTCGGCCTCGTCTTTTTCTTCCAGGATGCATGTTGCCATGGAAGGACAGTGGCGCATTATAGAACGAACCGAAACCACGCTTGGATCAAAACCGCCTTGTATCAATATCTGACGGTAGTCTTCAAGTGTTTTATCAACCTTCTTTTTATGCTGATCAAGCCATTTGTCTCTCTCTTCCAAAGTGGGAAAGTAATCTTCCTCGGGTTCAGGAATTACATGCAGGACAGATACCCTGAAGCCTTTAGCGCCTTCCAGAAGTTTAGCCACATATAAAACCGCACGACGAGCGTTCTCTGACTCATCAACCGCAATAAGGATATTCTTGTTAAAAATATGCTCTTTATTCATGCTTTTTCTCCTTGCAAGTCTGCATAAACCCTTCTAAATCCTCCAGCAACTGACCGGTGTTATCATAAAACCAGTTGGCGCCTCGTGAAAAATGCATTAGAACCGTGTTAAGGATTTCAGGTATATAGGGATAAACCTTTTTTAAGTTTGCCACGCGATTGTGAAAAACAATATTAACATCATCATCTGTCAGCAAACTTAAAGCAGGATGGTTTTGATTTTTAAGGTCGGTCATCATTAGATCGCCCATTCCTGTCAGAAATATTAAAATATTACCCAAACCAAAAAGATCATAACCATATATATTCTCTCTGTGGCGGTAATTATAGTCAAAATCTATCCAGCGGAAATCTCCGCTGTTCCTGTCAATGAAAATATGATCTCTACGGATATCACCGTGTTTCTCATTATTTTCGTGTAGAAATTTAACAGCCTTAATACACTCAATATATTTACTTAAAATGTCCGGAAACAGCTCATAAAAATAAGCCTTATGATCAAGCTTTAAGTTTTGCACATAAGCATGGATAGTTTCTCCATTAATTACGTCTAATACTCTAACAATATTAGCCTTTTCATCTTCTACCGCATATCCATGCATGAAATTTTTATGACCGGCTACCAGCTTCAATATGCGCGCCTCTTTTTTTGGGCTTCTAAAGCACTCGAACGGAATGCCTGCTATATTAGCCGTAAACTTTTCATGAAAAACGAGCTTTAAGATCTTCCTGCTCCCATCAGTCAAGTCAACTGATCGCTTAACCCAGAATTTTTCCTCATCATCAAGCCCGAAACGTCCTTCCTTTGTATTATGCAGAACCAGAAATGGTTTTTCATTAAGAACAACCACGCTTCCATATTCGACACGGAAAAAATCCGAGGTATCTTTATAAATTTTAAACCGATAACTTTCAGGGCGAGGAGATGTCCACCGCGCAATCATTTGATGAAGAGTCTCTTGAGATATAGATTTTGCCATAACTATTTTTATGTTATTGAAGAACCCTGTAGCCCCGCTGGAACGGGATCTCCGCTTTGCTCCGACAAGCTACAGGGAATTCGCTCATTATTGCGGTTAAAAAGTCAGCCGGCGGAAATGCGCTCTATGGAAGGTTTAAAAAACTTCTTTGGGGGAAAACAGAGAAAAAATAATCAAAGGCCCGCAACCTCTTTGCCGCAATGCTTGCAGACGTTGGCTCTTTTTTTTATTATTTCAGCGCAAAACGGACATTCCCGCGTATAATGTCTTTCATGTATCTTTTTTATAGATTCATCGACCTGTTTTTGAATAAGCTGATTACCGAATTTTACATTTCTGATCGGATCGATCGACTCCAGACATCCAACATCACCAATCATTTCAGCTGCTTTAAGCCTGACCCTTACCGGCTCTGTTGCATCTAAAAGCAATCTTAATATTGTAATGTCATCCTTTTCCACATAACAGCCGGCAAGAATTGAAAACCCTTTCTTTATAGCCTCTTTCAACATATCCTCCTGTATAAGGACCTGTTCATCAACAACCTGCCCTGTTGCTCCTGATTTGCTGAAAACAGGCATACATTCGAACGTTCCTGAACTGGGATAGCACATGCATCTGTAAGAAGCATGATGGCCATAATCTTCCTCAACTTTATCCCACCCCTGATTATATAATGAGCATTCATCATTAAAACATACAAACAGGTAGGGTTCACCCCATCCAAGGCCGTCGCCCATAGAAACAGGAGGCACCTCCCATAAGTTCATTTCTTTGCCGCAATGAGGACATGTTGGTTTCTCCTGAGATAGTATCTTTTCTAAAACTTGTTCCTTTGTTTCAAAATTCATTGGATTTCCTCTTAAATTAACAGTTTCGTAACGCAACAGTTATTACCTGATATCTCGCATAATACCCTCTTTGATCAAACAGGTCAATAACAATGACAAAATTAAGATTGCCACACAGCAATGACCAAAATATCCAGCAGGCCGCCGGCAAAAACGGGATAGAACAGGGTGGTTTATTCTCGATCAGCCTTATTGTCGGCGGGTTTGGGTTTCATCAAATCAGAAAAGCTCATAATTTTTTCAGAATCTTTATATTTATCCAACATTTTTTGCATTTTTTTAAAATAAGGAAGCTTGTGTTTGATCTTGCCAAAGAGGATGCGGGCAAGGATATACATGGGTATGAATGTGAAGGAATATCCCGCTGATTCTCCCAGTGCGGGAAGACGGCAAGGCAACAAGAACTCCACATCTAAGAAACGCGTCTGCATCCAGCCCAGGGCAAAGGGGATTGGCCATAAGGAAGAGGCTGCAAGGGCTATCTGTTTAAAAAATACCTTTCCAAAGGCCTCATTAGCTTCTTTATTACATGCCTTGTAACTCATCTTGTCTTTGGCCATCAGAGCCTGAACAGAAAGGTTCTGCATCCTTACCATCTTCCGGTTGTCATGATCAATGTACTTTTTATTAAATCTAAAAGCCAGGGAGATGGTAAACTCGCCTATAATGACACAAATCACGGATAAGACAAGAATTCCAATAAAATAGCCAATCACAGGATTTGTTGTGATGCGAAAAAAAAAGATCAGAAAGGTGTCAATATTCAAGTAAATGGTTTGGAAAAAATTCATAAAAAAAGCCGCGTCCTGGGTCTTAAGTATTAATGGGGCGATCTCGCTGGAATCTTATCAGACCCGCAGAGATCTGCCCCCGGTTAAGTAATTATTTGTCTCAATGCTAAAATGGCGGTACAATGCTGAATCCGAGAAATCCCACGCTCGTGTACCGAACGCCCACATAGAGCGCCAATACTATAAAAAGCCTCTTAAGCCAGACTTCCGGAAAGTACTTTGAGGTACGGGGACCGATCATGGAACCAACAAAGATACCGATAAGCTCAACGCCGATCAACGGCCAGTAAATCATTGTGCCCTTGACGACCATATAGGTGAAGATACTCACTACCATCCCCACCAATACAGTAAGGGCTGATGTGCCGGCCACTATGAACATGGGCAGGCCCGCGACACTCGTCAGGAACGGAACGAACAGGAAGCCGCCACCCACACCGATAAACGAAGCTATCATTGCGATAAAAAAGCCACCAAGCACAGGTATGATGGGACGGAAACTGAACTCCACTCCATAGAAAGTAAAGACTACCCTGCCAAAGCCAAATTTTTTGATCTTAACACCACGTTTTTCATCTTTTTCAGCTATATCCTTTCCCTTTACGCTTTCTTCAAAGGCCCTGGCTGCTTTTGAAGCTTCCTTCCTTTTTCTCTGCCCCGCTGGAAGCGTTTCCCACAAGAGAACAAATGCTACGGCAAACACGCAAAGCCCAAAGTAGCCTATATACGCTTTCAATGAAATCTTGCCTGCTGTCAGGATTGGCACCAGGATGCTGCCCCCGACAGCGCCAATGGCCAGGCATATGCCGAGAGGCAACACGAGTCTGCCCATTCTATAGTAATTGAGGCTTGAGATGGCCGCGCTCAAACCTACCAGCCACTGGTTCGACACCCGGATGCTGTCTGTTATCAGTTTGTTAAGGGTTGGTGACGTCTCCTTAAAGGCCTTGCCGTAATTGGCCAGTCCAAAGATCGTAATATGTCCAACGCCTGCCATGATCCCTCCAAAAGCGCCTACTGTAGAAAAAATCCAGCCTACCCATATGGCCCAAAAAAAGGCTAAAATTAAACTGGGTGATGGCGCTCCTGGAATCCCTAACCATCCAGGCTTGGCCTTCGGATCAATCTGGCCCTTTTCGGTGCCCTGGGGTGTTTTGGCAATAGCCTCGGTGAGTCTATCCCCGGCCGCATGAGCTGAGGCAGCAATCAGAATCGGCGATACAAAGAATACGCTTAGAACAAAGATCGCAAAAAATACTTTCAAGTTTTTACTCATTTTTCCTCCTCACTCCTTTAAATGTTTGAATATTTGAGACCTTTGAAAAATGTTCATGCAGTTATGCAAAGGTCTATCTGTGTGAAACCTTTAGAAAGTTTTTTGCAAGCAATATGCCATAGACACTTTTGTCCTGAATAAATCTTTTTAATTCAGCCCTGGTTTAGCTTGATGTTACAATAAAAATCTTTTACTTGGCTGTTATTACTGAGCATTTGGCAGGGCAATGCTGAAACGGTTTAAAGGAGGATAGTTGTGTATAGAAAGATATATTATTTTTTATAAGAAGTGATATACAGATAACATGAAGCGTAAGCTGCTAAAAACAGATGACAATTTGGAGGATATATGAAGGTATGATCTATAATTACAAAAGGTTATATGTTATAAAAGGTTTTAGTTGCAGAGCAGTTAATTTCTTGCACTTTTTCTAAATTTAGCTGATTTAATATTGCATTTTTTCATAATCTGTTGCGAAGATTGCTTTTTCAGCTCGCATAGTTGGGCAGCTCTTGTTACATTGCCGCCTGTTTTCTGCAAGGCTTTAGTTGCATAATTAATATTAAAATCTTGCAAAACCCGCTGTTTTGCCTTTCGATATAGAAGGTCTTCCTCTTTTTTAAAAGAAAAGCCCTTTTGTTTAGAAGCAATATCCCATCCAATATCAGAAACTTTAACTTTATCGCCAGGCGCCATAACCACCGCTTTCTTTATAATATTTTCTAATTCCCTTACATTGCCGTTCCAGTCGCTGTCTAAAAATAGCCCCATTAGCTCAGGAGATAGTTGCTTATTTTTCCTGTTAAACTTTGCGCAATATTTTTTCAGGAAAAATTCAGTCAAAAGGGGTATATCCTCTTTTCGTTCCCTTAATGGAGGCATATTTATGTCAACCACACAGAGCCTGTAATAGAGGTCTCTGCGAAATTTGTTTTCCTCCATCCTAACCTTTAAGTTGATATTCGTAGACGCAATAATCCTTACATCAACATGCATTGTCTTAGTACAGCCAAGTGGTTTAAATTCTTTGTCCTCCGATATCTGCAAAAGTTTTGTCTGGACAGACGGACTGATGTCTCCAATTTCATCAAGAAAGATAGTGCCTCCATCAGCCTCTTCAAAAAGTCCTTTCCTGGTTTGAACGGCATTGGTAAAGGCTCCCTTTGTGTAACCAAAAAGTTCACTTTCCAATATGTTTTCCGGGATAGTAGGACAGTTTATCCGAACATATGGTTTGTTACTGCGATGACTTAATGCATGTATGGCCTTTGCGGCAAGATTCTTGCCGGTGCCTGAGTCTCCGGTAATTAACACGGCAACATCGGTTTTGCTGATTATCTGTATAGTATCATACACCTTCTGCATGCATAGACTGGCACCAACAAAGTTCTGAAAGGTTTCCTCTTCCCTGATACGCTCTCGAAGGTTCAGATTCTCTCGCAGTAAGCGGCTCCGTTCCAAAGCCTTTTGCAAAAGATGTATGAGGTGGTCGTGATCAAACGGTTTGGTAATAAAGTCGTAAGCCCCTTTCTTGATCGATTCCACCGCAACTTCTATAGCGCCGTGCGCTGTCATCATGATTACCGTGAGCCATTGGTCGAGCTGTTTGATCCGTTCAAGAAGTTCAATCCCGTTCATGCCCGACATGCGTATATCCACAAGGGCGAGATCAAACGGTTTTTGTTCAACAAGGCGGAAGGCCTCTTCACCGCTTAAAGCTGTTTCGATCTCGCAGTCAATATGCTGTGGGATAGATCTACTCAGAAGCTTAAGCATATCTATTTCATCATCAACAATTAAGATTCTTGTTTTCATAGTGTTGTATTGTCATAAACAGGAAGCGTAACAATAAATGTCGCTCCATTTCCAGGCTCACTTTGCACAGAAATTTCACCGTTATGTTCCTTAATAATTCCATAGCTTACTGAAAGGCCAAGGCCTGTGCCCAGACCGGTCGGCTTGGTAGTAAAAAATGGATCAAATATCTTGTTGATAATATTAGTCGGAATGCCGGAGCCGCTATCTTCAACGATAACACATACCCTGTTATGGTTTGGCGCAAATGTCTTAATAGTAATATCTCCGGATTCTGATATTGCCTGCCTGGCATTCATTAAAAGGTTCATAAAGACCTGTTTGAGTTTTTCCTCGTCTCCAGTGACAGGTTGTATGCTTTCATCAAGAACTGTTACAAGACTTACATTGTCAAGTTCGAATTGATGTCTGATAACGGCAATTATATTTTTGATGGTCTGGTTTATATTTATCGCTATTTTTTGTGTTTCCGTTTTTCTGGCAAAATTCAGCAGGGCTTCAACAATTATTTTGCAATTACATGTTTGCTTTTCTATTGTTTTAAGGTCTTCAAATACTTGAGGACCTTTAGATTCACCACGCATCAAAAGCTGTGTGTATCCAAGAATCAGGCCGAGCGGATTATTGATTTCATGGGCTATTCCCGCAGAAAGCTGGCCAAGAGAGGCCAGCTTATCGGCCTGAAGCAACTGCTGCTTCATATCTTTCCATATAGTGATATCCTTTATTATCCCTTCATGTCTAAGTATCTGACCTGTTTCGTCTTTTTGAGCCGTGCTGCTGAAAAGAGCTTGAAGTTCACAACCGTTTTTTGTCTTTAATTTATATTCCATGTCTTTGATAAATCCTTTAGACCCGATTTCATTAAGCATGTTTTCATAATGCTCAGTCTCGACAAAGAGATCGGCCAGATTCACGGATTGAAGGAAGTCTTCTCTGGTGTCATAGCCAAGCATTTCAATGCCGGCCCGGTTGATATCTATAAAGCGGCCATGGTTGCCGGCTATAAATATCAGGTCTATAGAGCCTTCGAATATTCGGCGATACCTCTTTTCGGATTTTTCTATAGTTTCTGCTGATTGTTTTAATTGCGTTATATTGTTTTTCAAGGTCAGGGCCATGGCATCAAAGGCCTCTGCCATTTCCTGGATCTCGTCACCCGATAGCCTGGAATATACCTCACAGGTCCGGCAGCTAATAATTTTTTTTGCATATTTACCGTCAATGCAATTCGGGCACATGGTGCCCGCAAGATACCAGCAGCGCCTGCGCCTGTCACCATAAGCAGAGCATGCCTCTCTGTTGCAGCTCATGATTTCCCAGCAGTTTTTGTTCAACAATGGGGCTGTCTGGATATCCAGATCGCCGCTTAATGCTTTTTCAGATGCCTGGCGCAGCTTTTTTACTCTTTTTGTAACCTGATCGGCAAAACCTGCCCCAACAAGACCGGCAATAAGTATTGTCAATCCGGTTAATAGAAAGATCGTTCCCAATAGATCTTTGATCGTTTGTTCAATTCTTGTTCTTGAAAGACCCAGCCGCACAGTTCCAAGCCGGTGATTTTCTATGAACACAGGCGCAGCAACATCGTAAATCAGATATTCTCCGGTATCCAGGAGCCTGATGCTGTAATCCTGATCTTTTGAAACACTGTTCGCTTTTTTAAGCTCGACTGGAAAGCCTTCCTGAAATGTGTGAGCCAGGGTCTGTCCATTTTGATCAAGTATAAATGCGTATGGAATATCATCGCCTGAATCAGAGACTTCATCGATCAGATCCTTCATGCGAAGGAAATCCACAGCCAGAATCGGGTCCTGGGCTCGGGCGGCGAGGTTTAAGGCAATGGATATTCCTCTGTGTTTACACTCGGTCGATAATGCTTCTGCAACTATTATTCTCACAGACAGAGCCATCAGCAGCCCTGAGAGCAGAACTATGGAAATGATGCCGGTGTAAACTTTTCCTCTAAAGCTAAATTTCATTTTGCTTATCTATCCAGATCAATTCCCAACCCTGTCAACAGGTTTCTAACAGAATTAAATTCCGAATCTTTAGAGTGAGCAACACCTGTGATATCGGCCATATCGAGTATTTTTCTATGTTCAGGGTTATCATAATTTAGCCTCAAGAGAGCATCTCTTATCCTGCCGACAATTTCCGGGTCGAGTTCTCGCCGCGAAGCATATACCCAACCAGGATACCATTTACTGTGTGCAACAACCCTGATCTGACCTATGTCGATCTTGTCGGCCACAACATTCAGCGTCCCTTCCCGAATGGAGCCTATGTCATATTTGCCCGCATATACGGCAAGGACCACTTTTTCCTGTTTACCACCCGGACCTGGAGAAAAGGCGATTTCAGCAAAGTCTTTTTTGGTAATGCCGTGGTCATAAAAATGCCCCAACGGATAAAGATATCCACCGGCAGATGATGGATCAACAGCAATCCAGCGCTTGCCTTTGCAATCTTCAAGCGTTTTTATCTTCTTATTGTCAGAGCGGCATATGATCTGTCCTCTAAAGTTTTTCTTGCCGTAAACTTCTATCACCTGCGCAAAGGCGCCGGCTCCACAGCGATGGGCAATCTTTACGTAAACACAGGGATTGGAAAACGAAATATCTATCTTGCCCTGCTCTACCATCCTCATGTGTTCGTCAAAGGTGTCAGGAAATACCTGTTTAATGTTAAGCCCTGTTTCCTTTTTAAGATACTCTATCAGCAAGTAATGTCTTTGATAGGAAACAGTGTGTGAATATTGCGGCAGATAGGCATATGTAATCGCATTTTCTGCCTCTTTTACATATACTGCTTCCCGTTTGCTCAGGTCAATTTTTTGAACCAATTCGTCTTCAAAGCAGCCACAAAACAAAAAGTTTGTTAATAAAAGTATTATTGAAATCCCTTTTTTCATAATTATTATCCGTTGAACTGCAATGGTGAGCAAATTAAACAGTTTCTATGCAGAATATGTCCAAATGTCAAGATGATTGACCTCATGGTGCAATTTTTATATTGCAGAACAATAGTATTATTTTAGCATTATGTATTTCATTAATATCATAGGATAAATATTTACTATCCTCTTTCAACTGTCACTGTAATATTGCATTCAAAACCTAATTTATAAAACTATTTTCAATACATATCATAAAATTAGCGTATAACCTACTGTAATAGTAATATAAATCACGCATGCCAACAATCGGCACTCTTTTTGCAATTGTTTTTAGTAGTTGGTCTATACTAATTAACCTATAGAGAGTAAAAATATGCAAGACAGTAAATCAATAAAGGCAACGGCAAAGGCGCTTCAATTTCTATCCACCTTGTATCGTGACGAAATACCTCTTGATTTAGTAAGCATGATGCAAAAAGCCGATTTTACAGAAAAGCTTTCCGGCGCTGCAAAGGAATCAGGTGCCGGCATTTTTGAGGAAGCTGTTTCTCAGATAACCTCATTTTTGAACGCCGGCAACAAAGAAAAGGTTTATAAAGAACTAAGCTACGAGTATGCTGATCTATTCCTGAACGCCGGGGCAAACCCGGTTTTCCCCTATGAATCCGTTCATGTAAGTAAAGAACCGGTTGTAATGCAAGCGCCTGTTTTCGAACTGCGCAAGGCTTTTTATAAGGCCGGCGTACACAAATCTGAAGACTACAAAGATCTTGATGAGCACATTGCCGTGGAGATAGAATTCCTAAGATATCTTCTGGACATGGAAATGACAGACAAATACACCGAATTTTTCAAAGACAGGTTCTTAGCCTGGGTGCCCTCTTTTTGCGAACAGCTTGAAAATTGCGCTCAAACCGATTTCTACAAAGGCCTGGCCAAACTTACCCGGGCGGTTATTGAGTGTTCCATGACTACCCTGTCTGAATCTGCAGGAGATGCTGAAAAAGCTATAAATAGTTTAGCTGCTTCTGTAGGCGAGCTGAATTTAGATTCAGGATATGTTACCCTAACTGAAGGATCTGTTGAGCCTGAACCGGCAAAGAATATCCCGAGCCATTGTTACACCTGCGGCGCTCTTTGCGGAATGGTGGCAAACCTAAAGGACGGTATACTTGTAAAAACTTCCGGCCTTCCCGGAGATCCCAAGGGAGGCGGAAGGCTCTGTCCCAAAGGAGCTTCCGCAAACAAACATCTCTACTCCCCTTACAGATTAAAAAGCCCTATGATAAAGGAAAATGGTCGTTTCCGCAAGGCAAGCTGGGATGAAGCCCTGGATAGAGTGGTCCAGGGAATTAAGAGCATTGAGCAGGGTAAACTTGGCTATTTCAGAGGTAATGACTATGTAAACTGGATACATGAAGCCCTCTTTGACCATCTCGGCTGCCCCAAAGGCACTCACAGGACAATGTGCGACAACTCCAACCGCATGGCAAACGAGCATAATTTAAATGACAAACGCCCCTGGATAAACTATCAAGAATCGGATTATATTATTCATTTTGGGATAAATGAACTCGCAACATCAATCGGTCAACGCAAAACGGCCGAATTTAGAGAGGCGATCAAAAACCGTGCAAAACTTGTTGTCTTTGATCCGAGAAAATCCGAAACAGCTTCTTCCGCAACTGAGTGGATACAGATAAAACCGTCAACAGATGGCGCCGTGGCAATGGCCATGTGTTATGTTATCATTAAAAATGATCTGTATGATAAAGAATTTGTGGCCGACTGGACTTACGGATTTGAAGAATTTAAAAAGAGAGTTTTAGGAGAAGAGGATGGCGTTGCCCGCACCCCTGAGTGGGCCGAAAAGATAAGCGGCGTTCCAGCCAAAACCATTGAGCGTATTGCTGTTGAATTCGCCGGCTCTAAAAATAAAGGCGTAATCTCGTGGGCCGGAGTTGCCCAGGGGCCAAACTCAATGTATGCCACAGCCGCTATTCAGGCATTAAACGGTCTCTGCGGCGCCTTTGACGCGCCAGGCGGCCCTTCACTGCCTTTTAAACGCAAGCTGAAGTCTGCCTGGGGGGAGGGCCAGGAAAAACCGCCAAAGACACCAGCCCCCAAACTCGACAAATTTGGCCTCTGGTCAGGCTGGGCGCCGGCAAACATGTTGGCCGATGTTGAAGCTGGAAAGCTTAAAGGGATGATCACATATTTTGGCGATCCTGTATTATCAGCCGGCAACCAGGAAGCCATCACCAAGGCTATTGAGATGATGGGGTTTAATGCAATTATCGAGGCTTACATGTGCAACACAGCTCTCCTCTGCGACGTTATTCTCCCTGATGCCACATGGATGGAGCAGGCACAGATCAAACCGGACTGGCTTTACGACGCCTTTATCGGCTACTATGCCGAAGTGGTAAAGCCGATGTACAACACAAAGCCCATATGGAAAATAATTGTCGAGCTGGCCGGCAAACTAAATCTTGGACACTTCTTCCCATGGGAAAACATCGAAGAGGCATTCCGCAATCAGATGGCAGGTCTCCCATGGTCTTTTGATGAACTAAAAGAAAAAGGATTTATTATCACCGACGAAGCTGAATATTATAAATATAAAAAGTGGGGCTCACTCAACCCACCTGAAGGTTATGGATCATCAGGTAATACAAAAACCGGAAAATATAACTTCCTGAACCCAGTGGCCCGGGAAAAAGGCATAGACCCGCTTCCTGACTATAAAGAACCGGATAAAGAGTTCCAGCCGGATGAAGAATATCCCTTTATCTTCGGCAACTTCAGAGTTCTTGGGCACGAACACTCTTCAACATTCAACAATTACTATCTCATGAAGCAATATAGCACAAATCCACTCTGGATCAATATGCTTGACGCTCAGAAACTGGGAATAACCGAAGGGGACAGGGTAAAGCTCAAGTCTCCATGGGGCGAGGTCGATATGGTGGCCAACCCAACATGGCGCATTATGAGCGGAGTTCTGGCAACTGCCGGAGGTTTCGGCCATATCCGGGGCATAGAGGGTGATCCAAAGTATCCGCAGTTCGGCGGGGTAAACACTCCAGGCATTATGAAGCCTAACACAACCGAAGAAATCGGCGGCACCCCCCTGCGCAAGTATATAAAAACCAAAGTTGTAAAATTATAGTATTGAAGGATTTGCAAAAAAAATTATATTTTATGGGCAACATTGATGAATTCGTAAAAAGTCCCTTTAGCCTGTCATTTCGAGTGAAACGAGAAATCCTTGTTTCGACGACAGGAGAAATCTTGCTGCAACCTATTGAAAAGATAAGATTTCTCCCTGTGGTCGAAATGACACAAATGACACATTCGATGAATCCGACTTTTTACGAGTTCATCAACATTGAGTAATTTTGGGAAAAGGAGAACTCTTTGAAAAAAGGCAAAACGCTTGTTTTTGTATCATTTATTTTGTTATCATTATTTTTAATGAGCCTCACCCCAATTGTCTCATTTGCCAGAGCAATTACAATTGACAGCGAATGTATAAACTGTCACACCAACCTGAAAAAACTGATCCGTCTTTGCTGGGAAATCGAAAAAACAAGGTCAAAGGCGGGTAACTCGGCTGAAACATCCGGTGAAGGATGAGGCGGGCCGCTGGCTCCGTTGGAGTTATACGAAAAGATCTACGTTAATCCCTCTTTTTTAAAAACCGATCATGGTGAAATTGCATGTGTGACCTGCCACAGTGGAGATCCAAAAAACCCAGACTGGCAAACAGCGCACAAGGGAATCGTTAGAGACCCCACATTTCCTGATGCCGGCAATACATGCGGGGAATGCCATGAAGATATTGTTAAAACCGCTAAAAACAGCCTGCATTTTACTCTGGCGCCTTTTAAAAAGATTATTGAAACACGGGCCAACAAACATGATAAGACTGTTTTTAAAAAGGTCTGCGGGGCAGCAGAAAAGCACTGCAACGCTTGTCACTCCAGTTGTGGTCAGTGCCATGTAAGCCGTCCTGATTACGCCAAAGGCGGCTTTCTGGCCGGTCATCTCTTCCAGAAAAAACCGTGTATGGACACAACATGTTCGAGCTGCCACGGCGGTCGGGTGTACGGAGAATTTACAGGTTTAAACGACGGATACCCGGCAGATGTTCATTATGAGAAAAAGGAGATGACGTGCATGGACTGCCACACCGGAGAAGAGATGCACGCTGATGCCTCAGGTCTGTCCAGCAGGTTTGATCTTCCCGAGCGACCGGCATGCAAAAAATGCCACCCAAATGTTCTGTCTGAAAAACCTGAAACCAGGTCGCATAGCATTCACAGAGAGAAGGTTGCATGCCAGGTCTGTCATGTTGTAGCCAATAAAAACTGCTTTGGTTGCCATGTGGGAACCGATAAAAAAGGGCTCCCCTTTTACAAGTCCGGAGAGACCAAAATGCTCTTTAAAATCGGACTCAACATAAACAAGACAAACGAGAGGCCCTATAACTATGTGGTTTTGCGGCATCCGCCGGCAGATCCGGGGCTGTTTGATTTTTATGTAAAGAATGGACTGGCGGATTTTGATAAGCTTCCGACCTGGAAGCTTGATACACCCCACAGTATTCAGCGGATAACCCCGCAGAACAAGACCTGCAATAACTGTCACGGCAATCCCGCACTCTTTTTGCAGGAAAAAGATGTAACCGGATGGGAACGTAAGGCCAATGCCGGTGTAATTGTTCCGGACAATAAGATACCGGAACCTGTAAAAGAGGAGGCTGCCAAACAATGATGAGTTCATAAAAAGTTAAATTCATCAGGTGCCAGGGATCAGGTTAAAGTAATTATCTGTTTTATCAAGCTCTTAACACTTAACACATTTCGTAAAAAAGGAGGAAGAAATGAAGCACGTTAAAAGGACATTGGTACTATCTATTGCTCTGGTTTTTGTTTTAAGCGGACTTGCCTTTGCAGGATTCGCATACAAGGTAGAAAAGGCTCATATCGGTGGCGATCTCACACCCTCGGAGGCCTTTGAGATGATCGAAAAAGATCCAGGCCATACCTTTCTGGTTGATTGCAGAACCCGTGCCGAATATCAATTAATCGGCTACCCAAAAGGGGCCTGCAATATCCCTTTGCAATTCTGGACCGGCAAGTTTGGGGAAAAGGAATATGGAAATGCCGCTAATCCTGATTTTGGCAAGGATCTTCTGGCCCGGTTCAATCCAAAGACCGACACATTGTTGTTTATATGCCGGAGCGGCAGCAGGAGCTGCGCTGCATGCAACGAAGCGGTTAAGGCGGGATTTGCCGAAAACAAGGTGTTTAATGTAATGGGCGGTTTTGAAGGGGGCAAGGTAAAATGCAAATCAAGCGCTTACTCAGGCCAGCGCAAGCTTGGCGGATGGCGCAATGAAGGCCTTCCCTGGACATATCATATGGACAAAAAACTGGTCTATCAACCTGATATCGCAAAATAACAAATTCCTCTGTCTCACAATTAAAGGCTCACGCTGCCACAGTGTGGGCCTTTTTTATGAAACGCCTGCCAGTATCTCCGACAGCCCAAAAAGAGTCTTGCTAAAAAACCGTGGCAATGCGATAATTTTTTGGTTAATGCCGGTGTAATTGTTTCGGATAATAAGATAGAGATCAAGATCAAGTTCCCATGAATAATTCAGACCAGATCATACAGTATCCAGCTCCTGGAACACATCTCCTTTTATTCCGAGGCGATACCATAACATTCACCCTTTCACTTTCCCGCAAAGAAAAGGGATGTGCCTGGCTTCGCACAAACATAGGACATGCCAGAATCTCGCGCAGAGAAATAATAAGAGAGGTTCATTACGATGAACCTCCTCTTGGACGTGACTGGTTTGATATCCCCATGACCAGGGTTGACGACCAGCGCTTTAAGGTCGTCCTCCCTCTTTGTGAGGTCGGCCATTTTCAGGGAAAATGCATGTTTTTAAGCAAAGGCGGGTCTGATCCAATATGGCCGGTCGGCTCAAATACCATTGTCAATGTTGAGCCGTCGGATACATGTTGTGCGAACATAATATATAATGCTTTTGTGCGACAATTCGGGCCGAACAAGAAAGGCGGTAAAACCCTTGATCAGGCAAAAGAGACCTGTATCAAATCGCTCGACAGCTCCGCTTATTCCGTGATTCCGCCCTCCGGAACCTTTCGTGACATGATAAAGGAGCTTGATTTTATAATCGGAGAACTCGGCTGCCGGATTATCCAGTTGCTTCCGATTCATCCCGCACCGGTTACCTATGGCAGGATGGGACGGTTTGGAAGTCCGTATGCGGCGCTAAATTTTACTTCCGTCGATCCTGCCCTTGCGGAATTTGATCCATGCACCACTCCCATGGAGCAGTTCATCGAACTGCTGGATGCGATCCATAAACGCTACGGGAAAATTGTTATGGATATTGCCATCAACCATACAGGCTGGGCTGCCGGTATCCATGAAACACACCCTAAGTGGCTTGTCAGAGATAATAAAGGACGTATCGAGGCTCCGGGAGCATGGGGCACAACATGGGAAGACCTGACAAGGCTCGATTATACCCACAAGGATTTGTGGAAATACATGGCGGAAAGATTTCTGTTGTGGTGCGGACGTGGAGTAGACGGCTTCCGTTGCGATGCAGGCTACATGATTCCTGTGGCTGCCTGGAAGTATATTGTTGCCGTTGTCCGGGACCAATATCCTGACACGATTTTTATTCTCGAGGGGCTTGGCGGAAAGATTTCCGTTACTCGAGATATATTAAGCAGGGCGAATTTCAACCAGGCATACTCAGAACTGTTCCAAAATTATGACCGCAGCCAGATCCAAGCATATCTTCCAGGGGCTATTGAAATATCCCAAAAAGATGGAATTATAATCCATTTTGCCGAAACACACGATAACAATCGCCTGGCTGAACGTTCAAATACTTTTGCCAGGATGCGTACCTCACTGTGCTCTCTTTGTTCCAGCAATGGGGCCTTTGGTTTCGCCAATGGGGTGGAATGGTATGCAACCGAAAAAATCGACGTTCACGAAGCTCCTTCTCTTAACTGGGGAGCGGCAAACAACCAGGTCGATCACATACGCCGTCTCAACACACTGCTAAAGCTCCACCCTGCTTTTCACGACCAGACAGAGCTGAAGCTTGTGCAGCAGGGCGACGGGAACTACATTGTCTTGTTACGTTACCATATTCCTTCAGGAAAAAAACTTCTGATTGTGGCAAATCTTGATGATAAAAACCAGACACGCGGGTCATGGAATCCGAAACAGGCGGACATGGGAGGTCCGGTGTTTACGGACCTTCTCGCGGAAAAAGAGATAGTTGTCACCAAGTCCGGAAGTCAACAGACTTATCTCCTTGATCCAGGCCAGGTTCTCTGCCTTACCTCCGATCAAAGCGATATCGACCTGATTCGAAACAAAGGCGGTTCAGATTTCATGCTTTTGGATCGAATTAAAAAACAGCGCCTGCGCGCAAACGCCCTTGATGTGTTCCAACATTACAATGCCGGTGATCTTGGAGAGTTTGATCCTGATTCTGCCGCGCTGCAATTGGCTGAAAATCCTGTTGAGTACTGCCGCAAGCTCAATCCGTTCAGCACGGAGTCCCGTGTGATAACCTGGCAATGGCCCCGTGACTTGAAGCGTGAAGTAATGGTGCCTGCCGGTCATTTTTTGATGGTACGAGCCGACCATCCTTTCAGCGCCAAAATTATGAACAAAGACAGGGCAATGGCACATAAAGAGAGTTTGCCCTGCATTGACGGATCGTTTTTTGCGCTTTTTTCTCCGCTTCCTCCTCCGGCGGTTCATCGCTCCCATGCCCTGAAATTGTCGGTTTACACACCAAAAGGCTGTGAACATGTTGATGCACCTCTTTTTTTTCTGTCCGGCGCAGAAGATACAAAAGTGAAAAGGATCTTTCAGAGATCGGAATTGTTGCGCAGGCCACTCTCGCTTCTTGGAACAAACAGCCGTGGAGGTATGCTGCGCGCCAATGTTTTGTGGGGAAAATTAGGCAGCCGGTACGATGCCCTGCTTGCCGCGAACCTGAATCCTGAATTTCCCGAAGATAGACGTATCATGTTTACACGATGCAGGGCATGGCTCGTATTTCAGGGCTACTCTCAGGAGATATGCTTTGATTGCTTCGATTCTTTTTGTTTCGACTACAATTCCCGCGGATTCTGGCTATACCATATCCCTGCCGGACAGGGAGAGTATGTATCGCTCAGCATAGGAATCGAGATGGTAAATGGAGAAAATGCCGCTCGCATGGTCTTTTTTCGCAACAGCGCCGGAAATCGAAAAAGAATGCTGGCCGACCGCCGGCAGGTTCAGCTCATTCTCCGGCCAGACATTGAAGATCGCAGTTTTCACGAAACCACAAAAGCATATCTGGGGCCTCAACATTTATGGCCAAAATCCGTGACAGCGCATCCTCGTGGTTTTATCTTTTCACCGGTACCGGAACGCCATCTCCGGATCCGGATTTCAAAGGGCTCTTTTGCGTTAGAGTCTGAATGGCATTACATGGTGCATCGCAGCGTGGATGCCGAAAGGGACCTTGATCCTGATTCGGATCTCTTCAGCCCCGGTTATTTTTCCTGCTTTCTGGCTGGAGGTGAGGCTGTGGAATTGACAGCCAGTGTCATGAGCTCGCCGGGGCAAGCGGACTTAAAGAATAGTTCTTTTGGCCGGCATATGAAATCTTTTGCTTTCAATGATAAAACCTTGTATAAACTTGATGAAGCCCTTAAACAGGCACTTGATCACTATGTTGTAAAAAGAGGGTCTTTAAATACGGTAATTGCCGGATATCCATGGTTTCTTGATTGGGGACGGGACGCACTGATCTTTACTCGCGGTTTGATTGCGGCAGGAAGGACGGAAGACGCGCGGGCTATCTTAAAACAGTTCGGGCAGTTTGAAGCAGGCGGAACTCTTCCGAACATGATACTTGGCAAGGACCCTGCAAATCGTGACACATCTGATGCGCCGCTCTGGTTTTTCGTAGCATGCTCTGATCTGGTCGAAGCCGAAGCAAAAAAAGACTTTCTGGAAGAAAAATGCGGCAGCCGGACAGTGCGCCAGGTTCTTCTTTCTATTGGACGATCCATGATTACAGGCACTATAAATGGTATCCGTATGGATCCTGAATCCGGCCTGATTTTCAGTCCGGTTCATTTTACCTGGATGGACACCAAACATCCTGCGTGCAGTCCACGCGAAGGATATCCTATCGAAATTCAGGCTCTCTGGTTTTTTGCTCTTTCCTTTTTAGCGCGTATCGATCATAAAGATGCTGGAAACGACTGGAAAAATATGGCCGGTCTGGTTCGATCGTCGATTCTTAACCTCTTTTTGATCAAGAAAGATGGATACCTGTCGGACTGTCTCCATACCAGTTCGGGTAAACCGGCCAACCTGGCCGAGCAGGACGATGCTCTGCGGCCGAATCAGCTTTTAGCAATTACACTGGGGGCTGTTTCCGACACAACAGTCTGCCGCAATATCTTGGCAGCCTGCGAAGAACTTCTGGTTCCAGGCGCCATTCGGAGCCTTGCAGATAGACCGGTTAGTCGTCCAATAACGATTATGCATAATGGAAAAGCAATCAATAATCCGCATCATCCATATCAAGGTAAATATGGGGGAGATGAGGACACAAAACGTAAGCCGGCATACCACAACGGCACTGCCTGGACATGGCTCTTTCCCACATTCTGCGAGGCATGGGTCAAGACATATGGAGAAAATGCAAAAAAAACCGCTATGGCATGGCTTAGCAGCAGTACCAGGCTCATGGATCAGGGATGCGTGGGTCATGTGCCGGAGATTCTGGATGGAGATTTTCCCCACAAGCAAAGAGGATGTGACGCGCAGGCCTGGGGGGCAAGCGAACTTCTGCGAGTGTGGCTAAAAGTGATAGATGATTGAAGGTATTCTATTCCTTACCTTTATGCTCTTTAATATACTTTAAACCACTTTAGGCGTTTATTATAAGGAGGGTTATTATGAGTATCAAGAAACAATATCTTAAAAGCAAATCCGTATGCAAAGTCACTTTCACGCTGCCCGAGGAGTCCGCCAAACACGCTGAGTCAGCCAATATTGTTGGCGAGTTTAATGACTGGGGTATTTATACTACTCCCATGAAAAAGCTAAAAAACGGGTCATTTATCGTAACCATTGATCTTGAACCAAATAGAGAATATCAGTTCCGTTATCTGCTGGACGATCAAATATGGGAAAACGATTTGGAAGCCGACAAGTATGTGCCGACTCCATACGGGGATAGTGAAAATTCGGTTGTTGTTATTTAAAAAGGATATAAAAAATGGAGCATTTACAAACTTTTCAGGTAATTCCAAAGATCCCTGAGAAGCTTTCTTTTCTCGAAGAACTCTCCAAAAATTTGTGGTGGTCATGGAAACAGAATGCTATAGGGCTCTTTCGCCGGATCGATCCAAAGCTCTGGGAAGAGTCTAAACAGAATCCGATTATTTTTTTAACGCGCGTTTCTCAAACCCGTCTTGAGGAACTGGCAAAGGATGAGAGTTTTCTTGCGCACCAGGACCGGGTGAAAGAGCTTTTTTGGAAACGGGTCTGCGCTAGTGTGGATTGGTCTGAATATTTATCAAAGAAAGAAGGGGTAATCGCCTATTTTTCCATGGAGTTCGGAATTCATGAGAGCCTTCCCTTGTTTGCCGGCGGGCTTGGCGTTCTTGCCGGTGACCATCTGAAAGCCTCATCCAACATGGGTCTTCCTCTGGTAGGCATAGGCCTTTTCTATCAACATGGTTACTTTCACCAATTTCTTGATCAGGATGGAACGCAGCAGGAGGAGTATCCGGAAACAGATCTTTATAGTCTTCCTGTAGAAAGGGCCAAGGATTACTCGGGAAACGAGATATACATTTCTGTGACAGGACCGGATGGTGAAATCCATGCGGCTGTCTGGATGATCAGGATCGGCTGCGTTCCTCTTTATCTGCTCGACACTAATCTGCCGCAAAATTCTCCCAAAATCCGGGACATCACCTCCAGCTTGTATGCCGGAGATCCGGAAATGCGGCTGGCTCAGGAAGTGCTGCTTGGAATAGGCGGCATGCGAGCTCTTGAGGCTCTGGGAATCAATCCGGCAGTATGCCATATGAACGAAGACCATTCTGCCTTTTGCAGTCTGGAACAGCTCGCTCAGACCATGTCGAAGTATAACGTAAATCTAAAGACAGCTCTTGAGATCATTCCGAGGACCAATATATTTACCACGCACACACCGGTGAACGCTAGTTACGATAAGTTTCCTGTTAATCTCGTGAAACCGTATCTTAGCCCTTTTAAGAAGCGCCTGGGGATTACAGAGGATGAAATTTTATCCTGGGGGCAATCACCGATAGCACCTCATCCGAACGAACCTTTTTCAATGTTTGTTCTGGGGCTTCGTATGGCCCAGTACTGCAACGGGGTCAGCCGGCTGCACGGGAAGACTGCACGAAAAATGTGGTCGCATGTCTGGCCTAAGAGACCGGAAGATGAAACTCCCATTTCCCACATTACAAACGGAGTGCATCTTCAGTCGTTTGTTTCAGGTAAGTATACCACACTTTTTGAACGCTACCTCGGGCCTGACTGGTTCATGAGTTCACACCTGCCGGAGAATATCAAACGGATCGATGAAATATATGATGAAGAGTTGTGGCAAGCCCATGAAATGAACCGTTCCAGCCTTATCGGCGTTTGTCGCAAGCTGTTAACAAGACAGCACGGACGGCGCAATGTTCATAAATCGATTATGGAGGATATATGGTCGGCTTTAGATCACGGCATATTGACTATCGGTTTTGCTCGTCGATTTACCGCTTATAAGCGTGCCGACCTGTTGCTGAACGATCCCGAGCGATTAGAAGCGATTGTTAATTCCACGACACATCCTGTGCAGTTTGTCTTTGCGGGAAAGGCTCATCCTAAAGATAACGAAGGAAAGGAACTGATAAAAAAACTTTTTGAGTTTTGCCAAAAACCAAGCCTGCGTCATAGAGTCATTTTTGTTGAAGACTATGACATGCATATTGCGCGATATTTTGTACAGGGTGTGGATGTCTGGCTCAACACCCCGAGACGTCCTTTAGAGGCTTGCGGCACGTCCGGCATGAAGGCCGCCATAAACGGCGTTCTTAATGTGAGTATCCTCGACGGGTGGTGGGATGAAGCATATTCCGAGGATACTGGATGGCGTATCGGCAATGGTGAAGAATATGCTGATTCCAGGTATCAGGATTCTGTAGAAAGCCGGGCGCTTTATAATGTATTAGAAAATGAAGTAATACCCTGTTTTTATGAAAGAAAGCATGGATACTATCCTGTCAGGTGGGTTAAGATGATGAAAGAGTCGATAAAAATGGCCATGCGCGGTTTTTGCAGCATTCGGATGGCAGGTGAATACAATGAACGTTTTTATATTCCGGCAAAAAAACGGCTAAAGTCCCTGATTGAAAACAATGCTGAAGAGGCTCGAAACCTGGCTGCCCAATTTGAAAGGCTTTTAGTTAACTGGCGTAGTATCCGGATCGAGCCTCCTGTAAAGAATTGGGATGGTCCTTTTCGAACAGGAGAAACATTTTACGTAAATTCTATCGTATATCTCGAAAAACTTAGTCCGGAAGATGTTGAGGTTCAGCTTTTTTACGGAGAGCTGAAATCTACAGATAATATTCCGGAAAGCCGTACAAAGGAGATGACCATAAAGGAAGATCAGGGAAATGGAAAGTACCTTTACACTTGCGCCATGACTTGCAAGGCTTCAGGCAGGTATGGTTTCACGGCGCGGGTAATACCGAGAGGAGATGACAAAATCAGATTTACTCCTGGACTTATTACCTGGGCGCTGTAAGACAGAAAGAAGCGATTCCACAAATCGACAACCATCAATTTTACTTTAGCCATAGGATATTCCACTGCGAAATTGTAAAGGATCCAAGCTATGACAACTCCTTCGAAAAGCCCTCGTATTCTTATTGTGACCCCCGAAGTCACCTATCTGCCCGACGACATGGGAAACCTTGCAAATTATTTCACAGCCAAGGCAGGAGGGCTAGCCGATGTCTCAGCAGCCTTAATCAGCGCACTGTTTGAACAGGGAGCCGACGTTCATGTGGCTCTTCCTGATTACCGTGCCATTTTCGGAAATAACATCGGGCCGCTGGCGCCATTGCTAATGCAGGAAATGAATACATTCCAAAGCAGTATGCCTGAAGAAAGAGTGCACCTTGCAGAAGACAGGGCATTTTATTATCTAAATAGTGTTTATTCAAATTATGGGGATGAAAACATAAAGGTATCCCTTGCGTTTCAGCGGGAGGTTATCAATAATATTGTTCCACATGTGCGGCCCGACCTGATTCATTGCAACGACTGGATGACGGGTCTTATACCGGCAATGGCAAGGCAACTCAACATTCCCTGCCTCTTTACAATCCATAATATTCATACCGTCAAGAGCACACTGTCTTATGTCGAAGATAGAGGCATAGATGCGGCATACTTCTGGCAAAACCTTTATTACGAGAAAATGGCATATGAATACGAGGGAACCAGGGAATCGAATCCTGTGGATTTTCTGGTTAGCGGGGTTTTTGCCGCCCACTTTGTAAATACAGTAAGCCCTACCTTTCTGATGGAACTGGTGGAAGGAAGACACAATTTTGTTGAACAACCATTAAGACAGGAGCTGTCTAACAAATGGAATGCCGGATGTGCTGCAGGGATACTCAATGCTCCTGATCCTTCCTTTAATCCAGCCATTGACAGTAATATTAATTTTCAATACGGGCCAAAGGATCATCTTAAAGGCAAAAGAAATAATAAGCTTTTTATACAACGGTCATTAGGGCTTATTCAGGATGAAAGGGCGCCTTTATTTTTCTGGCCTTCCCGTCTTGATGTAATTCAAAAGGGTTCTCAGTTGCTGTCTGAAATTCTTTACGAGGTTGTTTCCCGATATTGGGACCAGAATCTGGAGATTGTTTTTGTAGCCAATGGTGAATTTAAGAGACATTTTGAAGATATTGTAAGACATCATAATCTGTACAACAGGGTTGCCGTATGCGGCTTTGATGAGCGCATGGCGCGTCTTGCCTATGGAGCATCGGATTTTGTGCTGATGCCCTCACGTTTTGAACCCTGCGGCCTTCCCCAGATGACAGGCCCGATCTACGGATCACTTCCGGTAGCTCATGATACCGGGGGAATCCATGATACGATTACACACATAGATGTTGATAATAACAGGGGCAACGGCTTTCTTTTTAATGTGTTTGATTCAAGGGGGCTGCGATGGGCAATTGAACAGGCCATGCTTTTTTATAAACTTCCCCCAAAAATAAAAGAAATTCAGATAAAACGGATTATGAACCAGAGCCTTGCCAGTTTCAACCATGCGGTTACTGCCAGGCGGTATATAGATCTGTATGAAAAGATGCTGCAGCGTCCGCTCATTAATCAGTAAAAGTGCCTAAAGTATATTAAAGTGAGCTAAAGTGCCTAAAGTTAAAGTATTCTGCCTATTTTAAAAACCGCTCTGTTGCACAGCCATAGCTCATTAATTGTTTTTGGCCGAAGATAGAGCGCATCTCTGTGTTTAGATCAAAGGGCACAAGAAACAATTATCAAAATGTAAGAATTTTAGATGGTTATAACTATCAAATTGGCAGTGCCGAAGGCGCATTCCTTAACTTTAGGCACTTTAATCCGGAGGATTAGCGTGACAACAGACAAAGGCTTGGTTTTGAAAGGACCAGATGATCTCTTGCAAAATCTTCTTGAAAGCGATCCATATCTGCGGCCATACGAAAAGGTCCTTAGAAGGAGACAAAAGCGCATTCGTGAAACCGAGGAGAGGCTAACCGGTGGAAAAATGAGCCTGCCTGAATTTGCGTCAGGCCATGAATATTTTGGACTTCATTTAAAAAATAATCAATGGATTTTTAGGGAGTGGGCTCCGAATGCAACCGCAATTTATCTTATCGGAAGGATGTCTGACTGGCATGAGAGAAAGATGTTTGCTCTTGACTCTGTTGCCGGCGACGGTGTGTGGGAAATACGGCTGCCTCAAGATGCTCTTAAACACGGCGATCTTTACCGGCTTCGCATACACTGGCCCGGCGGAGAGGGAGATCGGATACCTGCCTATGCAAGACGGGTAGTTCAGGACCCTGAAACATTAATTTTTAATGCTCAGGTCTGGCTGCCCCCTTCACCATATCAGTGGAAATGCAACGATTTTCAGCCTCCATCCGGTGCTTTGTTAATCTATGAAGCACATGTAGGCATGGCCCAGGAAGAGGAGAAGATCGGTTTATACCGGGAATTTACCAGGCATATCCTCCCGCGGATCGTTGATAGCGGTTATAATACACTACAACTAATGGCGATCCCTGAGCATCCCTACTATGGGTCGTTTGGTTACCATGTGTCGAGCTTTTTTGCTGCTTCCTCCCGGTTCGGAACACCGGAGGAACTAAAGGAGTTGATCGACGCGGCCCACGCAGCAGGCCTAGCGGTTATAATGGATTTAGTCCATTCCCATGCCGTATCCAATGAAGTGGAAGGCCTCAGCCGCTTTGACGGTACTTACTATCAATATTTCCACGAAGGCCCCCGCGGATTCCACAAAGCCTGGGATTCCAGATGTTTTGACTTTGTAAAGCATCAGGTTCTTCATTTTCTTCTTTCAAACTGTCGCTTCTGGCTCGACGAATACCGTGTTGACGGGTTTCGTTTTGACGGAATAACCAGTATGCTTTATTTTCACCACGGCCTGAGCAAGGCATTTACTTCGTATGCCGAATACTTTGACGACAGCGTTGACGAGGAAGCCTTGGTTTATCTCGTAATTGCCAACCGACTCATTCATGATGTGCGTCCTGATGCAATTACAATTGCGGAAGATATAAGCGGCATGCCTGGGCTGGCTGCACCGCTTTCAGTGGGTGGAGTTGGTTTTGACTACAGATTTGCAATGGGGGTCCCTGATTACTGGATACGGCTGACCAAGGATACAGCAGATGAAAACTGGGACATGGGGAATCTCTGGTATGAGCTGACCAACCGGAGAGAGGATGAAAAAACCATCAGCTACGCGGAATCCCACGACCAGGCTCTCGTGGGAGACCAGACCCTTATATTCAGGCTTGTCGGCTCAGACATATACAATCATATGAGTATTCATGACAAAAATATCAGAGTGGACAGAGGCATGGCTCTGCACAAGCTCATCCGCCTGATAACTCTTGCTACTGCCGGGAACGGTTATCTTAACTTTATGGGCAATGAATTCGGTCATCCTGAATGGATTGATTTCCCCCGCAAAGAGAACTCATGGTCATATCGCTATGCGCGTCGGCAATGGCATCTTGTTGATGATCTTGAGCTGAAGTATCATCTTCTATCCAGTTTTGACCGCGATATGATCTCTTTGGCACAACATTACCGGCTTTTAGAAATTCCAGGGCAGGCTCTCTTGTTTCAACATTTTAGTGATAAGGTAATAGCTTTTAAACGAGCAGGGCTATTGTTCGTGTTCAATTTCCATCCATCCAAATCTTATGTTGACTATCGATTCGAGGTGCCGTCAGGAAAATACCGTATGGTCCTTAACAGCGATGCCGAACAATACGGCGGCTACGGACGGTTGATTCCGGATCAACACCATGAAACATCCATTGATGTTTCAGACAGCAAAAAGCGGCATCTGATCAGTCTCTATCTTCCTGCACGCACAGCCATTGTTCTGGAGAAGGTTGCAAGCACTTCCTTTCCCTGCAATACATGTCCTGCTCAATAGAGGTGATAAAGCCGTTGACATTTTATCGGCCATTTCATAGAATAATTGTAGCCGTTCACGGCTTGAAGCTTGAAATTGGAAAGTAGAAATTTGGGAGAGATGAAACGAGTTTACGAGAACAGCACAAAAGCATGAAGGCCGAATTTGATGAACTCGTAAAAAGTCTCCTAAACTTGTCACTTCGAGCAAAGCGAGAAATCTTTAAGCTGTAACCAATTGAAAAGATAAGCAATCAGGAGGTTTGACATGAAGGAATTTAATAAAATTTTATTTCCTGTTGATCTTTCAGAATCATCACCCAAAATCGTTCCCTTTGTGACAACAATGGCCCGTAAATTTGGATCGGAAATTCATCTTTTATTTGTGGCCCGTGTTTTTGAATATTTTTCCGGTATTTACGTTCCTCATACTTCTATAAACCAGTTTGAAGATGAGGTGGTGAAAGGAGCAAAGAAACGGCTTGAAGAATTTACTGAAGAATGTTTTTCCGATTTTCCGGGGACCGAAGCGAAAGTGGTGCCAGGAGATATCTCGGAAGAAATTTTAAAATATACCGTATTTAATGGCATTGATTTACTTATCATGGGAACCCATGGCAGGAAGGGGCTAGAAAAGGTGATTTTTGGCTCTGTAGCGGAAAGGGTGGCAAAAGCCTCTTCCGTGCCGGTTCTTCTTATAAACCCTTATAAAGCTTCCTGATTATAAAGCAGGAAAGAAGGCAAAAGTGCCTTTTATAAAAACACAGGAACTTGCCCGTATGAAGGAGGTATAATTATGTTGGTTAAAAACTGGATGAGCAAAACCGTTGTAACTATTGAGGCTGAGGATTCAATACAAGCTGGTATTAAGTTGTTGAAGCAGCATAATATCCGTATGCTGCCGGTTACAAAAAAAGGCAAGCTCGTCGGTGTTATTACAGATCGTGATATAAAAAGGGCGTCAGCCTCTGATGCCACTACACTGTCGGTTCATGAGCTTAATTATATACTGTCGAAGGTTAAGGTCAAGGAGATCATGTCTGACAGGCTCATTACAGTCCCTTTTGATTATACCGTGGAAGAAACGGCCGATGTCCTCCTGAATAATAAAATATCCGGGGTTCCTGTGGTCGATCATGAAGGAAAGATTGTCGGCACAATAACCCAGAGCGATCTGTTCAGAGTGATAATCTCCTTAACCGGTGTCGGGAAAAAGGGGGTTCAGTTTGCATTTCAGTTAAAAGATCAACCCGGTTCTATCAAGGAGGTTGCCGATATTATTCGGGGATATAGTGGACGTGTTGTAAGTATTTTGAGTTCACATGAGCGGGTGCCGGAAGGTTATCACAATGTTTACCTCCGCATGTACGGCATTGACCGGTCAAAGCTTACTCAACTTATTGAAGCTTTAAAAGCAGAGGCAACCCTTCTTTATATGGTAGACCATGATCAAAACATAAGACAGATCTATTAATATTAAGCACTAAAATAATTTATGAGTAATGGCAGGCACATAGAGAATTCGTATTACAGGTCTTTGACCAGAAAGATGATTTCCATCATTATTATTGTATCTTTTACGCCCTTGGTCCTGATCGGCGGCATTATTCTCAGTCAATTTGATAAATCATACCATGAAAAGACATACGCCCATCTGGGAACATTGGTTCAGCAGCACAAACAGAATATTGATACTTTCTTAAATGAAAAGTTGAGTGACATTAGGTTTTTTGCAACGAACTTTAGTTTTGAGAAATTGAGTGATAAATTTTTTCTTCAGCAAACCCTTTTCAGGCTTCAACAGGAATATGGATCGGTCTTTGTTGACCTGGGATTGGTCGATGAGGATGGGCTCCTGATCACCTATGCAGGACCGTTTAAACTGGAAGAAGCCAAGTATTCAGAAGCGGAATGGTTTAAAAAAGCAATTAAAAAGCATTATTTTATCAGCGACGTTTTTCTGGGTCTTCGCGGTCTTCCTCACTTTATCATTACAGTAAAACAATACTATGAGAAAAAACCTTATATATTGAGAGCAACCATAGATTTTGTTGCATTTAATAACCTTGTGGAAAATGTTCGTATCGGTGAAACCGGCTTTGCTTTTATCTTGAACAGGAAAGGAGAGTTCCAGACTAACCTGCCCCTCAACATTATCCCGGACAAAGGTCTTTATATGGCTTTTATCGAGAAAGCTGAGAAGGAGAGGACCAGAAAAGGGGTACAGATTATTGAAAAGTATAACGGTTTTGGGAAAAAGCGTATATATGTGGCCGATTTCCTCAAGAAAGGAGAATGGCTGCTGGTATTTCAGCAGGATACGGCAGAGGTCTTTGCGGAACTGCATAGAGCTATGTATATTGCTGTTTTTATCATTCTTATGGGTGGGTTAGGCATTATCATCATGGCTTTTTTTCAGTCCAGGAGAATGGTTGGCCGCATTGCTGAAGCTGATAAAGAAAAAGAGATGATGAACCAGCAGGTGATTGAAACCGGAAAACTGGCGTCCATAGGAGAACTGGCGTCCGGCATAGCGCATGAGATCAACAACCCGGTTGCTATTATGGTTGAAGAAGCGGGGTGGATACAGGATTTATTGGAGGAGGAGGAATTCCAGAAAAGCGATAACCTCAATGAATTTGAAATGGCCACAAAGCAGATTCAGACCCAGGGACAACGATGTAAGGAAATCACCCATAAGTTGCTGAGTTTTGCCAGAAAAACAGATGCAAGGGTGTCGGATGTTCAGATAAACGATATGGTTAACGAACTGGTCGAACTCTCTTCGCAAAGAGCAAAGTATAGCAATGCCACCATCAAGACAAATCTTCAGAAAGACCTCCCCTTGATCAAAATTTCCGAGTCGGAAATGCAACAGGTCTTTTTTAATCTAATCAATAACGCCATTGATGCTATAAATAGAAAAGACGGAATCATTGATATATCTACTCAATTGCAAGACGATAATATTATAATTACTGTGTCTGATAATGGTTCCGGAATCCCCAGGGACAATCTTGCCAGAATATTCGATCCCTTTTTCACAACAAAGCCGGTCGGCAAGGGAACCGGCCTGGGATTGTCTATATGTTATGGTATTATCAAAAAACTGGGTGGGGAAATAGATGTTAAAAGCGTGCTGGACCTGGGGACTGTCTTCACTATTAGGATTCCTGTTTTTGCTAACAAATAGTGTTATTAAAAGAAAAAGGAGGGTTTTGATATGGCTTTAGCAAACCTGCTTTTAGTTGATGATGAAGTGCCGTTTGTGGAAACTATGATCAAGCGTTTGACAAAAAGAGATCTCAATGTTGTTGCTGCTTTCAGCGGGCATGAGGCTTTAGAACAGCTTGAAAAACATCGTAATATCGAAGTCGTTATCCTCGATGTTAAGATGCCGGTAATGGATGGCCTTGAAACTCTCTATGAAATAAAAAAGAAATATCCTTTGACAGAGGTAATCATGCTGACAGGCCATGCCACAATTGAAACAGGAATTGAGGGAATGAAGCTTGGAGCTTTTGATTATCTTATGAAGCCCTGCGATATAGGGGTACTTATTTCCAAGGTAGATGAAGCTGCGACTAAAAAGAGAAAGCATGATGAAAAAATTATGGAAGCTCGTATGAAAGAGATTATTTCCAGGCGCGTATAAGGAAAGGTCATGCCAAAGGAAAAAAAAGTTCAGGAAAATAGCATCAGGGTTCTTCTTGTTGATGACGAGAAGGAATATGTAAAAGTCCTGTCAAACAGATTGACCCTTAGAAATATTGATGTGACAAAGACCTACAGCGGCTCCGAAGCGCTTCAGGTCCTTCGCAAGCAAGATTTTGACGTGGCGGTTCTGGATATTAAAATGGAAGACATGGATGGGCTTGAACTTCTCAAGATATTAAAGAAAATGGCTCCTCAAATAGAGGTTATCATGCTTACCGGCCATGGTTCGGCAGAAGAGTCAAAGCAGGGGATGAAACTCGGCGCCTATAATTATCTCATTAAGCCATGCGAGTTTGAAGATTTACTTGATAAAATCAAGGGTGCTTATCAAAAGTCTCACTTATTGAAGCTTTAAAAGCAAAAGTTACCATTTCAATTCCTTTTCTAAAACCTTTATCTATATCAACAATCCACCATTGCAGTAGTTACAAATGAATTTAGAAAACAAACTTAAGCTTAACAAAGCCACCATAATTATTTCCTGGTTTATAGCTTTTTTGTGTTTTATCTTAACGATTATTATGAGCATTCAAAAAACCTATGTCTTTGCTAACAGCCTGTTCTGGATTCAAGGTACAGGTGTTTTTGCTCTTCTAACAGGAATAGCCGGAACCCTGTTTTATGATCAATGGCGTTTCCGCATTCTTCAAAATCGGATTTCAGACCAATCCAAAGAACTCAAGCGATGCTATGAAAAGTACAGGAACCTGGTGGAAAGTGCGGAAGATTTTATATTTATAGTTGACGAATCAGGTCTTTTTCGATCGTTAAACACCTTTACGGCTGCTTTTTTCGGCGGCACCCCTTCCCAATTTATAGGTCAGCCATTGTCAAAGCTTTTTTCAAAAGAAGTTGCCGAAAAACAGATAGATATTATTAAACATGTTTTCCAGGTCGGTAAAAGCGTCCGCGATGACGTTATGGTAACGACAGGAAAGCATCAGGTTTTGCTTAACATCAACTTCATGCCTCACAAAGATGAAAAAGGAAATGTGCGATCTGTTATTTGCATTGCCAAAGATATAACTGAAAGTAAGAAATTAGAAAACCAGCTGGTTAATACTGAAAAACTCGCCTCGATAGGGACTTTAGCTGCAGGGGTTGCACACGAGATTAATAATCCGCTCGCTATTATCCTGGGTTTTGCCGACCTTCTCCTGGAAAAATGCGAAAAAAACAGCCGGCTTTATCAAGACCTGAAAACAATTGAACGCCAAGGCCTTCATTGTAAGGCGGTAGTAGAAAATCTGCTGAAATTTGCCAGCCATGGCAAGGGCCTTTACGAATACTGTGATATCAATGAGGCTATCAGAAATATCATGGACGTAGTTAAACACTCATTGGACATGAACAACATCGAGCTTCGATTAAGCCTCGCGCCGGATCTTCCTGAAGTTAAAGCTGATTTACGACAAATTCAACAGGTAATACTGAACCTGGTCAACAACGCAATAGCTGCAATGAAAAACGGAGGCGCCTTGTGGATAAGTTCAGCCCTTGATAAAAATAATGAAAAGGCAGTTATAATTGTCCGCGATAATGGACATGGTATCTTACCTGAAAACATGGATAAAATTTTTGATCCATTTTTTACAACAAAGAGTGAAGGAGACGGCACTGGTTTGGGCCTCTCTGTAACTCATGGAATTATAACTAAATATGATGGGACTATTTCCTGCGAGAGTAATATAGCCGACTCCGGCAACAACCCCAAAGGAACTGCTTTTAAAATTACACTCAGGATTAGGGACTGATTATGGATGGAAGAATTTTAATAGTTGACGATGAAAAGGATATGCTTGTCCTTTTAAAAAGAATAATTGAAGAAAAGACCAAACATGTTGTTGAGACAGAATACAATCCTTTAAAGGTAGTAGAACTGCTTAGAAAACAGCAGTTTGATATTATAATAACTGATTTGAAAATGCCGAAAATGGATGGGATAGCTATCCTTGATATGGTAAAAAATATTCAACCCTCTGCTATCGTGGTAATTATGACAGCATATGCCACTATTGAAACCGCTGTAGAAGCAACCAGAAAGGGCGCTTTTGACTATATATCCAAGCCATTCCGTAAAGAACGGATACTTATAACAATTGGCAAGGCCATGGAATGGCAAAAGCTTACCCGGGAAAATATAACTCTGAAAAATTCCCTTAAGCAAAAAAAAGAATTTCCCCCAATTATCGGTTCAAGCCCTTCTATTATATCAATTACAAAAATGATTGTTCAGGTAGCCAAATCAACAGCTACGATTCTTATAAGCGGAGAAAGCGGCACAGGAAAAGAGCTGGTAGCAAAAGCTATTCATTATCACAGCAACCGTAAAAACAAACCTTTTATAACGATCAACTGTACCGCCATGCCTGAACAAATAATAGAAAGCGAACTTTTTGGCCACGTCAAGGGCTCCTTTACCGGCGCATGGAAGGATAAGAAAGGGATTGTTGAAGAAGCGGACCAGGGCACTCTTTTCTTAGACGAAATAGGAGATCTGAACATGGCCATGCAGGCCAAATTGCTTCGACTCCTGCAGGAAGGGGAATACAAGCCGGTTGGAGGTTTGACAACAGAAAAAGCAGATATCCGTTTTGTAGCCGCTACCAATCAAGATCTTAAAAAACTCATAGCAGTAAAGCAGTTTCGAGAAGACCTTTACTACAGGCTTAATGTTATTAATTTACACCTGCCCCCTTTAAGGGATAGAAAAGAAGATATTCCAGTTTTGGCATACCATTTTTTTGAAAAATTCAATTTGTTAAATGATAAAAAAATAAGTGGTATCGACCCCGAGGGAATATCAGCGCTAATATCTAAAAGCTGGCCCGGAAATATCAGGGAGCTGGAAAATTGTATTGAGCGTGGAGTTATCCTCTGCCAATCCGATACTATTAAAATATCAGATATCCTGCCACAAGAACCTGTAGCGCATACTTCGCCTCTTTTTGATCACAAGATTTATACACTTCCATTTAAAGAGGCAAAGGAAATCATTGTAAAGGCTTTTCATCACAAATATATTAACTGGATCCTTCAACAAAACAATGGTAATATTTCCAAGGCCGCCCAGCAGGCTGAACTGCAAAGACAATATCTCCACAGGCTCATAAAAGAAGAGAATATTAACACTGAAATATTTAAATAAAGGGTTCACGGTTCAAGGTTAAGAGGTTCAAAGATTCATGATGCTTACCCAGTGAAATCAGAGGCATCGGAAAAAATCGCGAAGCGATTAACCCTGAACCTGGAACCGTTAACCTTTGAACCCAGACCGACCCAATGTCCAATTTTTATCAGATCCGTTATGAATAAAGGGCTTGAAAACCATATAAAAATTATTTTTAACAAGGTCTGCTATTATTCACATGTAAACCAATTGTTTCACACATCCAACCTGTTGATATTTCATAATTTATTTATCAAATCTTTATCCTGATGCACCAATCACTGTAATCTAATAGTTTACAGAAAGTTTAAAGTCCAAACGCAACCAATAAAATTAACAAGAAATTAATAATCATTACAAGCAATTAAGATTTTATTCTTGCTAACCTATTTTTTGGCATCCATATTGCTGTTATCTATAAATTGTAATAGTTAAGCCCTAAGACACAGAAAAACCGGAAAGAAGAGGCGGTCCTTTTAAAAAAGGAATATAATGGAAAAACTAAAGGTTAAAGAAATCACACTCCTCATGGATGAAAATCTTTCTGCGGAACAATCTGTTTCTTTAGAGGACAAGATTACAGATGCAATTGAAGTCATGCTTAAAAACGACCTCGACCGCATTGCCGTGACAAGCAAAAATAAAATTCTCGGCATGATAAAGCTTGAAGATGCGCTTAAAGTCATTGGATTAAAAGACGACCTGAAAAAAAAGGCAGCAAAAATTATTATCATACATGGACGCAAAATTGTAATAGAGTAATACCTATAATTAAGCGATTTTTTAGTGATTATTATCAAATTTAAACAACAAAGAAGGAAGGAAGTTGAACCGTTGCATTTAAAACTTTGAAGTAAACGGATTGATATTGAACATATTGTAAAATCAGAGGGAAAGGAGAAATATTATTATGAGTTTCTTTAAACAATTGGGCTGTTTTATGATGATGGGCGCAAGAGCCCACGCAAAATGGGAGCTTGATGTTTCCAATACAATACTTGGAGACAAAAAGCGGCTTATTATACTGGGTTTGCTTACCATCCCTGTAGTGCTTGGTGGTATTGCTTTTGCGGATCAAATCACCGGAGCCCTTCCCGAACTGCTTGGAGGCAAAAAGGCTTACAGCCCTGCTTTTTACAGTACTGGTATTTTTATAGTATCAATCTTTATCGGAATGGGTGCCGGCCTGATTACCGGATGCATCGGAGCCGGCGGCGGATTTATTATAGCACCTGCTCTTATGAGCGCAGGTATCAAAGGTATCCTGGCTGTTGGTACCGACCTTTTTCACATCTTTGCCAAGGCGATAATGGGAAGCGTAATTCACAGAAAATTAGGAAACGTTTCAGTGCCGCTTGCCATAGTCTTCCTGATAGGTGCAATTATTGGCGCAACAATCGGCGGACTTGTTAACCGCATACTTTATGAGATTAACCCTGTTTTGAGCGATGCGTTTATCACGACTGTATACTCCCTTATGCTTGGATTTTTGGGTTTTTACTCCTTGGCAGACTTCATCAGCGCCAGAAAAGCTAATGCTGCAGCAAATGAGGGTGTACATGGAGGAAAAAGCGAAGGCGTTGATATGAAGAATCTGCCTAAAAAACTTCAGGATCTTAAAATACCTCCTATGATCAAATTTGATTTTAATCTTGTTCCGGGAGGCAGGAGCATTTCATGGGTATTTTTAGTGCTCAGCGGCGCTCTTGTTGGACTTGCAGCAGGTATTATGGGTGTGGGCGGCGGCTTTTTAACCTTTCCCATATTTGTGTATATCCTTGGCGTTTCATCAATGACCACGGTTGGAACCGACATTTTCCAGATCGTCTTTACAGCCGGTTATGCTTCAATAAGCCAGTATGCTATTTACGGCTTCATCTTCTATACCCTGGCAATGGGCATGCTCCTCGGCTCACTGCTTGGTATTCAGATTGGTGCATTAGTAACAAAAGTCGTTCCAGGAATCACAATCCGCGGCTTTTACGCAACAGCGGTTCTGGCTGGTTTTGTTAACCGTATTTTTGCTTTGCCGGCCAAGCTGGGAGCAATGGATATAATTAAAATTGCTCCGGGAACCGCCTGCCTTCTTGAAAGTATAGGTGTGTGGGCATTCTTCATTGTAATAGGTATATTTTCGGTCTGGGTAATTGGAACGTTTCTGATCAATATTCCAAAACTTAAGGGAGAGGAGGTATAGTCATGCTTGCTAATAAAAAAGAATTTTACGGCGGCTTTGGATTATTGGTTGGTTTTTTTGTTGTCTTGTTTATAATATTTTTACCTGTTTTTAACGGTCAAAACGGCATGCAATATCTGGATGATCTGTATAACTCCATTTCCAAAGGTTCAGCCTACTATATCCCAAAGATAAAAGAAGAAACAGATCGGTTTGTTGGAAATACAGTAAGCATAACCCTGGAAACAAAAGATGAAAAGCAGGCGCAGCAGATAGCCATGCTGTTTACAAAAGGCGGGGCAACAGCAGATGTGTCAGGAGCCCAGCTTAATGTATCGGGCGACCTCGGCGAAATCCTTGCAAATTGCCTGGCAGATGCGGATTTGATGTATCATAATGATGGGGCAAAGGTCTCAGGCAAATATGGATATGATGAGAGACAGGTTCTTTATAACTGGTGGAACGCGCTTAAGGAGGCAGATAAGGACTTGAAAAAGCAGAAACTGTTCAAAGAAGCCAACACAGTTACATCGGTCGTGAAGAAGACCGTTGAAGCTTCCTACAACTACTATAAAATTGAGCCTCAAAAGATTTCTGATAAATTATGGGTTGTTATATTTTCTCTGGTTTTCTATGTGAGTTACACGATGTGGTACGGCTTTGCCGTTCTTTTCATGTTTGAAGGATGGGGCCTGAAACTGGAACATTAGACTATTTGAGTAACAGTTAACGGTTCGTGGTTAACTGTTACTCAAAACATAAAAACAAGAGATTCGGTTTACTATTGGTTCTTCTCTTTTAGCTCTTTAAGTTCCTTTTTCATACTCTTCCATTCCAAAGCTCTGTCAATGGCAATCAATATCTGTTCTTTGCGAAAGGGTTTGGTGATGTAATCATAGGCACCTTTGTTTATTGCCTCTTCTGCTGATTCAATGGAACCATAGGCGGTAATAACCAATATGGGAATATATTGATCTATATTTCTAATCTTACCTATAAGTTCTATCCCATCCATGGTCGGCATCTTAAGGTCGGTTATAATCAGATCATATCCTCCTTCCAGCACAAATTGAATGACCTCCAAAGGATTGTTTGTGGTGGTTACTTTGTGTTCAGTCTTTTCTGAAATAATCATGGCGAGAAGAGCAAGCATATCCAGCTCATCGTCCACAACTAAAATCCTTGCAGCCATCATACCTCCTTTTCAGATAAAATGTTTGAACCGCAAAAGCGAGCGAATCCAAAAATAGGAATCTTCAATTAATTTGAGGTTGGGTTTTATCTGACATTTGCTTATTCCCAAGGGAAAGAACCGGTAAAGTTACAATAAAAGTTGTCCCCATACTCTCTCTGTCCTCTTCTTCAGCCACTGTCTCAAAATTTATGTTTCCCCCATACTTAGACACAATGCCATAGCTGACCGAAAGCCCCAGCCCCGTACCTTCGCCTCTCTTTTTTGTTGTAAAAAAAGCATTAAAAACTTTGTCTCTGTATTGTCTTTTAATACCATGTCCCGTATCTTTGAAAAGAATTTCCACCTTGTTGCCAAAAGAATTTAATCTGGTAGAAACAGTTAAAACGCCTCCACCTCGCATAGCAGCAACAGCGTTTATGATTAAATTCATGAAGACCTGCTGCAGATGGCCTGAATCTCCTCTAACTTTGGGCAAATCTGTGGTAATATTCTTTTTTAAAACTATTTTTTCTGTAACCAGGATATTTTCAACAACAGCAAGTACTCTTTCAAGGCTTATGTTGACATCAGACGAATAGTCGGTTTTATCCGGATATCTGGCAAAACCGAGAATACTCTCGATAATCCTCTTGCAGTTTTGAGACTGCCTTTCTATTGTTTCGAGAATCTCACGATTTTTGCCGGGCTCTATTCTTTCCAAAAGAATATCTGCAAAACCCGAAATCACTGCTATAGGCTGATTAAGTTCATGGACAATGCCGGCAGTCAGTTTCCCAAGTGAAGCTAATTTTTCTGTATTATATATCTGTTCTTCCTCTAAATTTTTACGTTCTGTAATATCCCTTGAAATACCCAGAAAAGCATAAATTTTACCGGATTCATCTTTAAGAGGAACGAAGTTGCTGCTAAACCAATAATCGCTGTTGTCGACCTTAACAGGATATTTTACATTTATATTGTTTCCGGTTTTGAGCGCCTCCGCAATAAAACCCATCTGTAATTTTGCGCTCTCTTCAGCAAAAAGATCGTACATGTTCTTTCCTGTTAAATTATCCGGGCTGTCCTTAAAAAAATTTGCCGAGGATCTATTCATTGAAAGAAACTTTCCGTTTTCATCAACCGTAAATATCAGGTCCTGCGCGCTTTCAACAAGGGTTTTGTATTTTTTCTCCGATTTTTCCAGCTTTTCTAAAAACTTCTCCAGATTTTTTGTTTTTTCTTTTACCTCTTCTTCCAGGGCGTTGGCCCAACGCCTCTCAAAGCCGATTACATACATGCAACCCAGAATAATGGCTAAGATCAGAGTTCCCTGGATATAAAACTGGCGTATATATACTGAATGAATAACACCCTCTACCTCGCTCATGGGTGCTACCACAGCCACTGACCATGACCAGTCACCGTGATAATAAACAGGTGCGTATGCAATTAATTTCTCCATCTCGATTTCTATGCCGCGGTGCCACCCTGAGACATACTGGCCTGTGCCTTCCTTGCCCTTAAGCATCCTTTCCTTTTGAATCATGTTTATTTTGGCAAAAGATATTTTAGGCTTTTTCATCTCACGGATTTTAAAGGCATCCTCTCCTATGAAGGCTCTTTGAGGATGATAGAGGAATATGCCTCTTTTATCTATAACCCATGCATATCCTGTTTTACCCATTTTTATTCCTTGAGTAGCGTTTCTAACCAAATATGTTATGTCAACGGTAAACATAAGCATTCCTGCGAGACGTCCCGTAGGTACCGGATGCGCCTCGTCAACTGATTCCTCATAGGTGGGTATAACCAAACGCATGATAAGTTCATCAGGGTGCTGCGGACTCGCCCTGTTGATTTCACAGCAATAAATTCTGTTTTTATTTTCCTTCCTGAGAGCCCATTTAAAATAGTCTGTATCCGTAAAATTATCGTGTATAATAAGTGGTGTTGCTCTATTATCGACAATATATGCTTTTTTTCCGCTTTGGTCTATAAACCTTATCTCAACCACCCCTTCTTCCTTGGCAGCGGATAATGTTATATTCATCCGCCTTGCCCAGGAGACCTTTTCAAGATATTGAATTGAAGGAGAAAGGTTTAAAAGTGAAAGTTCGCGCTGAATATAATCAAGGCTGTGTTCCATGCTGCTGGCGGCATACCTGGCTAATACCAATTGCTGCTGATTAAAATCCTCACGGATAATCTCTTTCATCTGCTTGGAGCTGATCAGTCCAAGATATACGGCACCCATAAGAAGCACAATTATGAGAGTAACTACAACGATTATCGCTCTTCTTGTGTTAAAGTATTTTTCTTTATAAGATTCTTTTATTTTAAGCACCTTATCCTTAAAAACAGTTTATCATTTTTCAGATGAAACAACCGGCAAAGCAACAGTAAAAGTTGTGCCTTTTCTATCTTTGTCTTCTTCTTCGGTAACAGTTTCAAAGCTTATGTTGCCATCATACTTGGATATCATATTATAACTGGCTGAAAGTCCCAACCCTGTCATATCTCCGACTTCTTTTGTAGTAAAAAAAGGATCGGATATCCTGTCTCTGTATTCTTTTTTAATACCGTGTCCTGTATCCTTGAAAAGTAGTTCTATTCTATCACCCGAGGTATCAAGTCTGGTAGAAATGGTCAGGGTCCCTCCTCCCTGCATGGCTGAAACAGCATTTGTAATCAAATTGATAAATACCTGCTGGAGATGTTTTGAATCTCCCCTTACATTGGGAAGATCTTCTGTAAAGTTTTTTACTATGGTAATATGCTTTTTAAGCAAAATATTTTCAACCAACGAAAGCACTCTGTCGATACTCGCATTCACGTCCGCAGAATAGTCGCTTGCTTCAGGATGCCTGGCAAAGCTCAGCAGATCTTCAACAATTCTTTTACAATTCAGCCCTTGTCTCTCTATGGTTTTGAGCATATTGTAATCCTTGCTCCCAGGTTCCATCTTTTCTAAAAGAAGATCCGCAAAACCTAATATTACTCCTAATGGATTATTAAGTTCATGAGCCAGATCAGCCGCCAGTTTACCTAAAAAGATTAATTTTTGCACATGGTAAAGATTGTCTCCGCTCTTTTTCCACTGGGTAATATCCCTGGACATTTCAATTACCCTTGTAACAACTCTATTTTCATCCAGCATTGGATATGCTATAATTCTAAAATATGAAACCTTGCGGCCATCATAACGGGGATGAAAAGCTTCGCCTGATTTCCCGCTATTGAATGCTTCCTGTACAGGACAGAAATGATTTGAAATTTTACAAGGTTTGGACTCATCGTGAAGGACTTGATAACAATGCCTGCCGATAACCTCTTTTTTTTGCTTACCAACTCTGTTTAAAAACGCTTTATTTACCTCTTCTATTCTGTAATCCCGATCAACAACCATAATCTGGTCTTTGATCCCATTTATAATGGCCTCTAAAAATTTTGCCTTTTCCAGCATGCTATCTTACTTTCAGTTCTCTTTATAATATTTATCCACGAACTCTTTAACGTACCAGTCAACCATGGCATCATTAAAAAGAGTCATGTCTAATTGTTTTGTGTATGCTGTCATACGCGCCAATATGTCAAGTTTTTTCAAAATAGTTGATTTATTATACTTGGTTATCCTTGCATCAAGTACGTCTCCAGTCCTTTTTACACTAAAATCCATCATTTCTAAAATTTCTTTAATAAGTCTGGTTCTCCTGGTTCGTCTATCAAGAGAAGCGCCGCCGCCCTTAAATAAAAACCGGGCATAGTTATCGTTTATATTGTCGCCGGCATATGCCTCAATAGTCTGGATATGATAGCCAAGCATGATGTTAAAGTTCATGTATTCCCTGGAAATTATAGCAAAGCTGGGTTTCCATAATAACTTCTCGGAGCGAGGCTGCATAGTAGTATCGGCAATAACGCTCAAAAACCCTTTTACGTTTATTGGCGGCGGGCCCGGCCATTCTATAGCCATCATACCTTTCAGCAGAGCATTCATTGGTATGGATAGAATATGATCCGGCGTTATTTTTTTTGAATCACTTTTAATGCCGCCACCTAAATCTATAACATATATTTCAAGTGGAATTTTGACCTCAAGTTTCACAGCCTCCCGTTTATTTATATCAGGGTTGTCAACTATTTTAAACATCTCTCTCATTGCCGCTTCATGAGAAAATCGTGTTATATCATGAAAGGTTTCACAATAATCCGGGCTGAATTTTTCATCTTCAGGATAAATTAGGTTTAAAGGGACTATGTTTTTTAACAGCTCACGCAATACTTTAAAAACTGTAGTATCCTTGAAATGGTTTTCCCTTTTCCCAGCCTCAACAAGTTCATCTATGCGTCCTTCATAAATGTTCCCATTAAAAGCATCAACAGTTACCTCTGTATCAGCCTTCAATGTCTTCATGGCTACTTCGGTATTAAGCAGAGTGGGAATCTTATATTCTCTTGCCAGTGTTGCCATATGACCGGTAAGGCTTCCGACATCAATAACGATTGCACTGGTTTTATTCATGACAGTGACAAACTGGGGCGATGTGTGTTTAGCCACAAGAACGGCCCCTTCCGGGAACTTTTCAAGATCTTCTTCTTTATTAATAATAAAAACTTTTCCTGCCCCAACACCTTTGCATGCGATCTGTCCCTTATCTATAAGGATTTTATGGTTTTTTGTAATTGTCTGAATATTTTTGACAGGTTTTTCTTTTAAAATTCTTAGAGACCTGGTCTGTAAAATTAAAAAATTATTATTCTCATCAAGAGCCCACTCTATATCTTGAGGTCTATCATAATGTTTTTCAAGTGCCAGCGCATAATCGGCAAGAAATTTTATTTGATCATCGGTCAAACATGAAGTTGCCCTTTTCTCCTCCGGGACATCAACTTCAACTGTACCTTCCTCGGAATTACATTTGAGCATAACCTTTTGTACGGGCGTAGTTTTTTCCAAAATTGTCTTTGATTCGTCCCTGGAAACTACATATATGTTTGGACTTACTGTCCCATCAACCGCATATTTACCCAGGCCCCAGACAGCGTTGATGATAATGTTATTCTTTTCAGCGTCGGTAGGATCGTGCGAATACATGACTCCGCTTGCCTTGGAATCTATCATTTCAACTACTCCAACCGCCATGACCATATCTTCCTCATCAAACCCCTTGCTCTTGTAGTAAAATATGGCTCTGGGGGTAAACAGACTCGCAATAACTTTTTTATACTGTTCTATGAGGTTATCCGTATTTACATTAAGTACGGTTTTATATTGACCAGCGAAGGTAAACTCGGCATCTTCATATATAGCGGAACTTCTAACCGAGACTGTTGGTGAGCTGACTCCGCGAGAAATTTTCCTGGAAAGTTCTGAAAATGCATTCAGCATGCTGGTTTCAACATCGGAAGGAATTTGAGATTTCATAATCAAATTTTGCGCTTCCCTGCTAATTTGGTTTAATCCTTCTATATCAACTATATCTACCGATTTTAAAACAATTTTATCTTTTAATTCATTATATTCAATAAACTTTTTAAAGGCATAGGCGCTTATGCAAAAGCCATCAGGAACAGGCAGGCCGACCTTGTTCTTGATCTCACCCAGGTTGGCATTTTTACCACCGACACTGTTAACCATCTCTTTTGTTGCTGATTCAAAAGGAATAGTAAAATCCGTTACCGGAATATCTGTTTTGTTAATAAGGACCGCCTCAATTTTTGAATTAATCTTTGCGAATGCAAAATAAAGATTAGGATATTTTCCTTTTGAGAGTTTATCAAGATTCACAATAATATTCTGAACACTGTCTACCAGTTTATTGCAACTGGACCTGACATAATTCATATCGAATATGTATTCGCCTGCAAGCTTATCCTCCATGTCTGCCATAATTTCCAAAACAGCGTTGTTTTCATTGAGAAGTTGTTTGAAGTAAAGATACCTCTCTTTGAATACCTGCCCGTTATCCAAGACAGGTTTTTGAGGAGCAATCTCTCTTCTGAATATTTTCAATAAACGACGCATTCCAAACCTTTTTGAATCTTATGAATTGCCTTCTAATTTTGCCTGACACGTTGATAGCAAAGACCAAATTGAAGATTCCCTGTAGCTTGGCTACAGGGTTCTTCAAAAATCTTCTGGAAGAGGAAATCAGAAAGGGTGCTGAAAAAAAGCCCGGGGAAAGAAAAACCTCCCCTCGAACAAATTAATCATGAAATCCGGTTATTATACTTGCTCATGGTGCCGGCAAACTAACCGGCATTCCCATCATCGGCCAGATCACGGCAACGCATAGAGCCACTACGGCCATCAGAAGGATGCTGGCAGGAATACCGTACAGGAAGAACTCGGCTGTGGTAAACTGCTTTGAATCATAAGCAATGGCATTAGGAGCCGCACCCACCAGGAGCAGAAAGGGCATGCCCGCTGTTACCAGTGATGCAAACAGAACCACCTCGCCGGCCACTCCCAGATAAGGAGCAATAACCAGAGCCACCGGAAGTGAAATTGCGATGGCAGCCACATTCATGATAAAGTTTGTCATAATCATCACAAAAAAAGCAATCCCCAGAATAAATACAAAACCAGGTGCATTCTGAAACATCACCAGCCAGTTTACCGCCATCCATTTAGCCGCGCCTGTTTCCCACAGGCAAAAACCGATGCTCATTGCTCCGCCGAAAAGGAGAATAATGTTCCAGGGCAGCTCCTCCAGGTCTTGACGATCAAGAACCTTTGCAATGAAAAAGATGACGGTTGCAAGCAATATAATAGCTGTCTTGTCATATGCTTTTAATGTTGGGATAAACGACCGCAGGCCGAGGGCGATGACCACCAGAGAGACAATGGTTATAGCGAGGATTTCACCTTTACTCATCTTCCCCAATTCAGCACACAGTTTTTTAGCTTTTTCCTTGAGACCGGGGATTACCTTTTTCTCCGGTTTAAAAAAGACCATGAAAAAACCCCACAAAGCAAAGACCATTATCCACCCGGGAACCATCATGTAATAGGTCAGTTGAAAAAAGGTTATATCCTTTCCCATGATATCGTTAAAGAAGCCGACGGCCACAGCGCCGCGTGCCGCGCCCAAAAGAGTAACAATGCTCGCTGCTCCTGCCACATAAGCCATACCTATAAAAAGTCCCTTGGCAAACCTGGTCGGCTTTTCCTCGTTGACTCCATACAATACATTTATAGACATAAGGAGGGGGAATATTGTTGCGGCTACTGCGGTGTGGGCCATGATATGGCAAAGAGCTGCCGTCACAAAAAACGAGCCGAGATAGATCATGCTGGTCTTTTCTCCAACAATACTCAGCATCTTGTATGCCATGCGTTTGGTAAGGCCCGTCTTCGTAAAGACCATGCCGATAATAACCGAGCCAAAGATAAACCCAACCGAGGGATCCATGAAATCCCTAAAGGCTACTTTAGCTGGTCTGATCAGAAACAGGGCTTGTAATACGCCTATCATAATGCTGGTTATACCAATCGGCACGACCTCAAATACCCACCAGGTACCGGCCAGCAAAAAGACAGCTATCGCCCCCTTGGCTGCTTTGTCCAGCTGGAAATGTGCTCCCACAGGGTCCACGGCATCCGGCCATTGCGGAGAATAATAGACAATTAGAAACAGAGCAATCCCTATCCCCATAAAAAGCAGACGCTGCCAGTCCAGCCTCGCCTTTTTTGGAGAAAGGACTATCTCGTCAGGCATCTCTGGGAGGCCCGGCCTTGTAGCAATAGGTTTCTTCTTCTCAACCATTTCGCACCCCCCTTACTCTACTATAATTTTGGTCAGCTCATTAAAAACGTCACTCATACGAAGAACTCCTCCAACATTCTCACCATCCATCACAGGGATCAGGTTGACGTCTGCATGAAGCATGACAAAGGCTGCTTTGGCAACAGAATCATTAATGTCAACCGTAGCCCTAATCGGGATCATGACCTCACTTACCGGCCTTTTTGCCTCTTTTTTACACCCTTCAGAGAAAGCACCTTCAACAAGGGTCGCAAGACCTGCATAATCATCGTGTGCAATGCCCTGGTAAGAGGATTTTTCGTCCTTTCTAAGAAATCTTGGCTCAATCCCTGCGAGAAGTCTTTTGAGTGTCAAGACGCCCAGAAGTTGATACCTTTCATCAAACACCAAAACCATGCGGTGTACTATCATGCCCGATGTTGCATTATAAGTACTGCGAATCAAGAAAATAGCATCCCTCATGCTCATCCAATACGGAATATGCGGATACTCGGTTATTTCAACCATGAGATCCCTGACTTTCTTGGCATTTGACATGTCGTACCTCCTTACTTTTAGCCTTAATTAATCTCACAAGCCTCAGAATCGGACAAGTGGTTTAAGATATCACTTGCTGCGTTTACACATTGAGAGACCCTTGAAAAATGTTCGATTTTATGAAGCTCCCCTTGACCCCGCCCTAAAGGACGGGGCTTGCGGGGAGCAATTGCGGCGGGGAGCTTCAATGTTTCGAGGATTAAAGTTTGAGCCTGACGCAGATTTTGGGCAAAAAAGGGTGTTTTGCAAAGGTCTCTCATTTAGGGTATTGACAAGGTCTGTTAAATTCCAATCTCTACGAGAAGTTGCGATTTTTTTTAGTAACAAGAGGCATTTATAATGTCAAGACAAAAACTAAAGACATCAGGGAACCGTCAAGTCGATGCAGACACCAGCACATCACGATCCAAAGGGTCTGCTGAACGGGTTCTGGAAGGGTATTACAATGTTTACATTCGCGCGCATGGAAGTTACTGTCCATTTTTATTGACATATTGTCCTGTTTTGCTAATAATCTAAAAGAAAAAGGTTCAGGTTCCTGAGATAAATTTGACATGAAAAATGTACGTTATATAAAACTTCAAAGAAAAATTATTGCAATAACGCTGCTGGTTGCCCTTACCCCCCTTATCATTCTTGGCGCAACGATTTATTTCCAGTTTACCGTAATGTATAAGGATAAAATCGAGGAACAGATAAAATACCGGTCGAGTGCTCACGCAAAATCAATCGGTCTTTTTTTAAAGGAACGAACCGCCATCTTATCTGCCATGGCCGACACCCATACCCTTCAAGAGCTGATGGATAAAAATAATTTGTTGCGCATATTTAAGATTATGAACACCAGAGCAGGAGCTTTTGTTGATCTGGGAGTCATTGATAATAAAGGTTTGCATCGTTCCTATGTGGGACCATATGAACTAACCGGCCTAAACTATTATAAGCAGCCATGGTTTGCGGAAGTTATGAATAAGGATGTTTACATTAGCGATGTATATATGGGCTACAGACAACTTCCTCATTTTATTATTGCTGTTAGGCGACAGGAAGGTCTTAAAAGCTGGATCCTTAGAGCAACTATCGATTCCGATATTTTTGAAGGAATCGTACGCTCAGCCCAGGTCGGGAAAACAGGGGATGCTTATGTTATTAATAAGGATGGCTTGTTCCAAACGCGTCCGCGTTTTAAAGGAGGGATATTATCTGAATCGAATTTGGATACAACCCTGTTCGGAGGGACAACTACGGTTAACAAACCGATAAATGATACTGGGATGAAACGTCTCTACGCCGGAAGCTGGTTGAAAAACGACAAATGGCTTTTCATCGTTAGTCAGGATGTGTCTGAGGAAATGAGTGGGCTGTTTGCAACCCGGAATTTGGAAATTACAATAATTGTTTTAGGTATATTGGGGATTGTCATTGCAACTGTTTTTACTACCCGTATGACAGTTACTCATTTAGAAGAAACTGACGCAAAAATGAATGAACTCAATGCGCAGCTTAGTCATTCAGATAAATTAGCGGCATTGGGCAAATTATCGGCAAGCATAGCACATGAGATTAACAACCCCCTGGCCGTTATTTTACAAAAAACCGGATGGATGGAAGACCTTTTGGATGAAGAAGAGTTTCGACAAAGCAAAAATTTTGAAGAATTCAAGATATCCATCAAAAAGATAGAGGAACATGTGGAACGGGCTCGAAGAGTTGTCCATAATATGCTCGGTTATGTACGCAAAATGGAGCCTTGCTTAGAAGATGTAGACATAAACAAGACTATTGAGCAAACCATTGTTATTTTAAAAAATTTTGCAGGTATTAACAATATCGAAATTAAGACGGATCTTTCCACTGATCTTCCAATCATTTCCGGAGATCAGGCCCGGTTTCAGCAGGTGTTTTTGAACCTCATATCAAATGCCATAGATGCTATAGGCAAAGATGGTTTGATAGAGGTGAAAAGTCGAAAAGTTAATTCGCGCATTAACGTCAGCATAATGGATAATGGTCCGGGCATTGCCGAAGAAATGCAGAGCAAGATATTCGACCCTTTTATTACATCAAAAGAGCAGGGCAAGGGAACAGGCCTTGGATTGTGGGTCAGCTATAATATAATGGATAAATTGGGAGGAGCCATTACACTGGAAAGCAAGGTGGGGAAAGGAGCTGTTTTTACAGTGCAAATTCCGATCGTATATCCGGAGAAAAAATAGATTTAGTTATAAAACGGAGGAAAATATATAAATGCAACGCCCAAAAATATTAATGGTGGATGACGAAGAAGATTTGATGAAGACATTAGTCAACCGACTTAATAAAAGAAACTTTAAAACAACCGGCGTTCTAAGCGGTGAAGAAGCCTTGGAAACCATTAAGAAAGATCCTTTTGATGTTGTTGTTTTAGATGTTAAGATGCGGGGAATAGACGGCATAGAAACCCTGCGGGAGCTGAAAAAGATCGATCCCGGAATTGAGGTTATTCTGCTTACCGGACATGCCTCTGTCGATGCAGCCCTGGATGGAATGAAATTGGGGGCATACGAGTTCCTCATGAAACCGTGTAAAATTGAAGAATTGATTGAAAAAATCGACGGGGCATGGGAAGTTAAGACGGAAAGAGACAAAAGAATCCGTTTGGCTGAAATTAGAAAAACTAATGCGTCTGCAAAGCTATAAACATGAGCCGCAAAAGCGAGCGCATTCCCCGCTGCTTGCGGCGGAGTGCTTCAATGCTTTATGAGACATGAAAATTGTAGTTTCTTTCCAGAAAAGCCTTTGCCATCTCCTCCACGCTGGCTTCGTTTCTCATAAGCATATCCATCTGTCGAGTAAATAAAAGCAACCGGCCGATCAGCTCCAGTTTTTCTTCAATCAAGGAAAGTTCCTGTTTTTGATAGCGGCTATTCACATTATCTCCCTTGACGTTTACAGAAAAGTCGAGTCCTTTAAGCATTACGGCTATTGAGCGCGCGCGCCGGTTTTTTCTGACATCATCTGCGGCGCCGCCCTTAAAGGAAAATGTAATATAATTTTTGGTAATACTCTCGCTGCAATATGAATCAAGAACACTGTAATGGTATCCAACCCTGGAGCTGAAATTGATATACCTGTCTGAAATAATCGCGTAGCTCCTATCGCCGAATCTCTGCCCTGTATTCAATGGAGGCGCCAACATCTGCCGGCTCATTACCGACATAAGACCTTTAAAATGGACCGGCTTTGGCTCGCGCCAATCCAATTCTTTATGCGTCATCCCTTTAAGAAGAGCCTTAAGGGGGAGCGAGGAGATATTATCGATCGTAACCTTCTTTACACCTCTTGTTACCCCTGTAAGGCCTCCTTCCAGATCGATTATATGAAGGTCTATAGGAATGCGCGCATCCAGCTTAACCGCGCCTTCTCCCTTGTCTGAAATCAGATCGCTGATCTGAAACATCTCGGTGTAGGATACTTCGTGGACGAGCCGCATGATGTCATGAAGAGAGGTGCACGACTGCGGAGTAAAGTCCGGCGACTTGGGATTCAGAAGATGAAGCGGCAGGATCAGTTCGGCAACATTTCTTAAAGTCTGATATACAGGCGTACCTTTCATGTGTGTATCCCTGCTCATCTGGATAGACAGTAATTCCTTAACCCTGCCCTCATACACCCTTCCGGAATAGGCATCCACCGTGATCTCTATTCCTTCGGGAATGTTTGTGAAAGCCGTTTGAGTACCCAATATGGAAGGAACTGCAAATTCTCTGGTCAGAGACGCCATGTGCCCCAGAACACTGCCTGAATCTGTAATAATAGCCTGGGCCTTTTTCATGACGATTCCGAATTTCGGGGTCGAATGCCTGGCCACAAGAACAGCGCCTTCGGGAAAATTTAAGAGATCTTCTTCCGAGCGTATATGAAAGGCCGGGCCAAATCCCACGCCCGGAAAGGCCACCGACCCATTTTCTATCAACACATTATAACCGGTAAGCCTGGGTATGGACTTTTTGAAACTGTCTTTTTCAAGATGAAGCGGCCTGGTTTGCAGCATGATAAGCCGGCCATTGCCGTCGAGTGTCCATTCCATATCCTGGGGACACCCAAAGTGGGTTTCCAGTTTAACGGCATATCCGGCAAGGGTGCGGATATGCTCCGGCAAAAGACATGCTTTATCCTGTTTGTCTTTTGGCACAGAGATTTCAATAAGTCCGCCATCAGGATTGCTCACCAATTGAACAGGCTTATTGGAAATTCTGGTTTCAATAATATTAAGATCCTTGTCTTTGGAAACCGTGTAAGTATCCGGTGTTATTACTCCGTCAACTGCATACGGCCCCAGGCCCCATACAGCGCTGATGATGATATTGTTTTCCAGTATATTAAAGGGATGCCGCGAGTACATAACGCCGCTGGCTATCGATTCAATCATTTGAAGACAGGCCACGCTCATTGCGGTGTCTTCATCCCGCATCCCTTTGTTAAGGCGATACGATATAGCCCGTGGTGTATACAGGCTGGCAGCAATATATTGATAGGTTTTGACCAGCTTGTCAGGAGGAACGTTTAATGATGTTAAGTATTGACCGGCATAAGAAATTTCGCTGTCCTCTCCTATTGCGCTGCTTCGCATGCATACCCGTGGCAAAGATCCGTCATGCCCATCCTGCCTTATTTCTTCGGCTATTTTATCGTAAGCCGACAGAATGCCCTTTTCTACCTCCGGAGGAACCTGCGACATGATAATCAGCTTTTCAATTTCCTCACTGACACTATTTACCGTTTCCTGGTCGTTTGGATCCAAACCCATTTGTCTCTTCTTGATCTTATCAACAAGATCATTATGGCTCAGGAAGGCTTCAAAAGCATATGTTGTTATGGCAAATCCTTTGGGTATGGGCAGGTTCACGCGATTGCACATCTCACCCAGGTTAGCGTTCTTCCCTCCTACCCAATCGACCATATCCTTGTTCACCTCAGTATAAAACAAGATCGGTTTGGCAGGGGCTATCTCCTTCTTTTTACCCAGCTCCTCTTTGATTTTTTCATTGATTTTTGTAAGTATATCGTACAACAGGGCATACCGGTTGTTTGAAAGGGCATTTAAACTCTTAACCATACGGTTGGTATGAAAGACAGCACGTGTGGAATTTGCCCTTATATAAGACATCCCAAAAACCTGCCGGCCTTCCATCTTTTCTTCAATATCCGAGATAATGTTTAATACTTCGCTGTTGGAAGCCAACAACTCCTTAAACATGGAATATTTAGTCCGAAAGATATCGGATAGTTCCTCTTCATTTTGAGTTTTCGACCTGCGAAACAGCCGGTTGCCGAATATTTTTAGCTTTTTAAACATAATTGATAATTATCCGGATTGGTTAGGTTCTGTGAACCCTTGAACCGTGAACATGGGTAGTTGAGTTTTCTGTTTTAATTTGTTGCGCAAAAACAGCGTTATTATCCGGCTGAATCTCGCAATTTTGCGAGACAATAGCGAGTAGCCGGACCACGCCCTGTTTTTTCCAGCAGGCCTCTGTTGGCCAGATCGTATAAATCATAAATAGCCGTACGTGATGGCAGATTTCCAATAATTTCCTGGTATTGGGAACGGGTAATTTCACCCCTTTGCAGTATAAAAGGGAATGCCTTGGTCTGCCGCACATTCAAGCCGTGGGGAATTTGTTCATTTTTAAGATTCTTTGTTTTAATATCGGTTTTTTGATATATTATATTATTTGATGAAAGCTTAACAGGTTCTTCCCCTCCTCCAAAATTTATATGATCCGCATGTATAAGTTTTCCTTCAACCATAGCCACAGATCTGGTTACACAGTTCATTAGTTCACGGACATTGCCCGGCCAGTGATAGTTTTTCATCTTTTTCAACGCCTCTTTGCTTAAACCAATATCCTCCTTGTTCATCAGACGGCCTGACTGCTTTAAAAAATAGTCTGTCAGAACAGGAATGTTTTCCTTGTGATCTCTTAAAGAGGGCGTATTAATTGTTAAGACCTCCAGTCGGTAGTACAAGTCTTTTCTGAAGAGGCCCTGCTCGATCAGTTCTTTTAAATCCACATTGGTTGCTGTGATCAGCCGAACGTTTACATCGATTTCATGATCGCTTCCAAGATGCCTGATCTTTCTAAGTGAAATCGCTCTCAAAAGAGACTGCTGGACCTTTGGCGAGGCTGATCCGATCTCGTCTAAAAAGAGTGTTCCGCCGTCGGCAGCCAAAAAAGCGCCTTTACGGTTTGATCTGGCTTCGGTAAAAGCTCCCTTTACATGCCCGAAAAGACTATCTGAAAGAAGGTTTTCATCCAGCGCCCCACAATTTATTGAAATAAAAGGTTTTTGACTGCGATGGCTGTGCCTGTGGATCGCCTCTGCAGTCAATTGTTTTCCGGTTCCGGTTTCCCCGACTATCAGGACATCGGCATCCACGGAAGCGGTCTTGATGATATTTGATTTCAGGGTTTCAATAGCGGTTCCAACACCTACAATCTCTTTGATCGCGTGAGACTGAAGACGTTTCTTAAGAGCATCAACCTCTTCTTCAAGCCTGGCTTTTTCTCTTTGTTTCTCTTTTTCAAGCATTTCGTCTTTAATGCGGATCTGCTTAATCTGGTTTCTTAAAGCACCAATCATTTTATTAATGGCATTTTTCAGGCTGATGGTTTCAACATCATAGTCCGGCAAATCGATTTCCTCTAATTTTCCTGTTTCCTCTATTTGACTTACCTTTGAAGCAAGATCAAGAATAGGTTTGGTAATAATGCGGCTCAAAATAAAGATCACTGTTGAGATGATAATAATGGTTGCAAGTGTCATGATAAGCATAACATCGATCTGTTTATATCCTGCCCAACGTGTAATATTGCTCATTTCTCTAAGAACAACCCCGCCGATTACAATGGAATTATAATTAGATGCAACATTGAAACGGATGGGGGCATAACCGTAGAAATGGAGATCGTTTGATGAATTGTTGTATTTTACAGGGCCGGTCATTTTTATCGTTCCAGGTTTTCCGTTGCCGACATCTTTTACCATTTTCCAGTAGTTTGTATGAGAAAATGCAGGTTTAAATGGGGTTGCTGGAATATCGGCAGGCGGCTTTTTGACGGTATCCCGGGTGTCCTCAGAGTAAAACAGAATCAAACCGTTTTTATCAAATATATAAGCAAGTCTTGGTCTCTGTGTTCCGGTATGGCTGGGCATCAGGGACTCCGGAGAATTAATTGTGTATAATGTTTTCAGAAGACAATCAAAGTCTAAAGACAAAACAATAAAACCTTTTGGTGAATTGTCTTTGTTAAAACATGGTGTTGCCAGTCTGATTATTCGGGTGATTCGGGCTGATTTGTTGCCGCTGCCCAAAACCGTTGCGCCCAAAGAATAATCTGCTTCTATGATGTTTGAAGTGCGGACCTCGTCTTTTTTTATCCTGCCGATACTGTTTAAAAAAATGAAAGGGTTTGGGCTGATTAAAGATATATGCTCGGCAGGGATAAGAGATATGTCGTTGTCAAAAGCCAGCGCAAAAATATGGTCTTTATCTTGTTGCGAGATATAAGCCAGTTCTTTATATAAGCCCTTTCTTATATCTTTGCGAGATTTGAGAAAATCCAGGTATACCCTTTTTTCTATGGGACTTTGTGCCATGATCATAAGATCTTCTCTGCATTGCTTCAGCAAAACCTCAAACTCGCTTGCCATGGCAACCGTCTGGATGCGAATGTTTTCTTTGAGCGCTACATTTAAAAATTTGTTTGAAAACCAAGTGGTTATATAACCAGTCAACAAAAGAATAATAACCACGCATGGAATCAATGTTATTAAAAGTTTTGTCCGCAACCGCCATGTTTGAAAAGCACGACGCACATGGGGAAGCTCGAACCTAAAGTATTCATGTTTGTAAATTCGCATAGTATAAATCTTAAAAAAGATTAAGTGGCATACATTTTGCTGTTCTTAGGTTTAACATAAATAATCGTGACTTAATCAATAATACATATATATCGCAAAATCAAGCAAAGAAAGGAGGAGATAATTTTTTTGTTCAACTTTTTATTATCAATTCATCAATTTTTAATGGAGGTATATTAATGAAAACATTTCGTTATGGACTATTTGCCTTTATAACCATGGCCTGTCTGATGGTACCGGCTCTTGTCTTGGCCAGCGGAGCAAAGGCGGAAGCCCTGATCCATGTGGCGGATACCCGTCAACTTTCAGGTGCTTATCTATATTTTGCCAATCTGTATAATGAAAATCTGCTCATTTTTGGTGTATGGACGGTGGTGGTTATCACTGCCCTCGGTTCTGGTTTGGGATTTTTTATGGACATGCTCATGTCACATACAAGACTTGATCTTACAAGCCGCGAGATAAGGGAATAAGGAGGTCATTTTAATGGAACTTTTACCTTGGTATATGATGTATATGCCTATTTCAGGCATTGAGATTTTTTGGCCTGGCCTCGTCCTTATAGGATTTTCCGTGGGTGTTATCGGTGGGTTCTTTGGTATGGGCGGCGCATGGCTTGTAACCCCGGGTCTTAATATCCTGGGCTTTCCAATGGCATTCGCCATAGGAACAGATATTGCTCATATCGCCGGAAAATCGATGATCGCCACAATCCGGCATGCAAAATTCGGAAACGTGGATGTCAAGCTCGGGCTCGCCATGCTTGTCTTTACCATGATCGGCATTGAGATCGGGGCAAGGCTTGTAATGTACCTCGAAGCGCTCGGCATTGTCGGGCCCGTGGTAAGATGGATATATGTCGGTTTCTTGTGCGTTATCTTTTTGATGATTCTTACCGATATACTCAAGAAGCTGAAGATGGAAAAAGAAGCAAAAGCCGGCGGGGTCGAAGTAGATAAAAAGAAACGAGGGCTCGACCTTTCCACTCCCCTTCACAAAATCAAGATACCCCCGATGATGCATTTCAAGGAAGCTGGGATATACTGTTCGTTATGGCTTCCGGGAATGGTCGGTTTGATCACGGGTGTTCTGGCAGGGTTCCTCGGTATAGGCGGCGGCATGCTCCGGATGCCGGCTCTGATCTATTTTGTCGGATGTCCCACACATGTTGCAGTAGGAACAGACCTTTTTGAGGTGATGCTTTCAGGGCTTTACGGAGCTTTTACATTTACGTTAAAGGGTCGTATAGAGCTGATAGCGGTTGTTGTAATGCTATGCGGCGCGTCCATAGGAGCCCAGATAGGCACAGTAGCCACCAAGTATTCAAGGGGGCTTGGAATCCTGTTCTGGTTTATGGTCTGTATCGTTGTCTGCATGATCTCCATTATTTTAAAGCAGTACGGTTTTGTCACCATTGCCGGAGTTCTGATTCTCGGCGTGGTGTTTATTGTATGCGGGGTTATTATTAGGATCATGCTTATCGGCGCATTAGCTGAACTCAGGGCAAAGAAGGCTGCCGGGAAATAGAACAGCGTTCCGGTGCGCTATGTTGATGAAGAAAGGAGACAAACCAAGATGTTAAAAAACAAGGTGTTAATTACAGCACTAATCATAGCCGCTGCAGTTGTCTTGATAGTGCCTGCGGCCATGGCAGGAGAAGTTGTTCAGGGCAAATGCGCGGCAATAGACCAGGCAAACCATACTTATACTATTGAAATATACGATACGACCAGTAGCAAGGAACATCCTTACGGCAAGTCAATAAATAAAACCATTATTATCGACTATTCCAATGCCCTGATAGGCAAAACCCCGGAACCGGGAGATGTAGTCAGGATTGCTTATAAGGTAGAGGAAGGGGTTAACAATGCTATAAGGGTGATGAATATAACTAAACAGGCCGCAATGGGTGGTCATTAAATAACGGAGATAGATAGCATGAACGTAAACCAGAAGATAATTGTTGTTATGGTCGATATTCTTATTTTAGCGGAACTTGCTTACTGTATTATGCAGGGCAAGAGCAATCCGGAATATATGACCCCGATTTTTTTCAAGAATTTTATTCCGTTAATCATTGCAACATTGATTGGTTCCAAAATCCTTCTTAAAAGATTCAGGACGGAAGAAATCGTATCAGCAACAAATAATAAGGCTATTAATCCTGGTTGATAGCTGGCAGAAGTCGGGGGTCAGATATTTATACGTAATGTCAGACCCCCGTACCTGCACGAATCAGAGATTGAGCGTTGGGTATTAGGAATCTTATTTATACATGAAACTTCAAAGACTTTCGTTATGGATTAAAATAATTGGGAGACTGGCGGCCTTCTTGGGAGTGGTTGCCTTTGTGACGGCAATTGACGCATTTATTGATGGGGCAGAGCGCTCAGTCAACACCTATCCCGGCTATCCGGCAATGAATCAGCCTATATCCGGAAAATCTTCCAAGCCTATAGAATCGACGGAGAAACTTTCCTATACGATTTCAGCCAATGATATTGTATTGCATTTTACAGGAGCGGAAAGCAGTGTCTGGCACCACGCGTGGAGCGGCGCTCTAAAAATCGGCTCTTCAATAGAACCCGGCGAGTATGCTCTCTTTGTGAGCTGTGGGGCTGAAATTCCTGAAAAAAGGATTACCCAATACAAAATCGTAGTTTACAAAGATTTCTTAACATACAAAGATCATATCAAGTCGTATGTCCGGCGGTATCTGGGAGTCTGTCCCTGGTGGATTTTCCTTGGCATTCTGCCCTTTTTCGGGCTGTGCTTTGGAATCGTATATTATCTCTCAGGCCAAAAGGAAGCCATTATGGCGACCTCGGGTCGGTCGGAGATATCCAAACTCAAACTTTCAGAAGAAAACTGGTTGATCTCTTTTGGCCTGGGCAGCAAGCACGGCATTAAAGAAAATGATATAGTCTCTGTTTATACACCTGACGGAACCAAAATCGGGACAGTTAAAGTAAAAGAGGTGTTTTCTGATATTTCAACAGCTACAGCTCCAAAATGGCAAAAGATAAAACCTGATTATGAAATCAGATTGCGATTATGATTCTCCTAAAAACTCCTCCTTTAAGCTATTTTTATTCTCACCGGAATATGATGAACTCGTAAAAAGTAAAATTCGTCGAATGTGTCATTTCGACCGTAGGGAGAAATCTTATCTTTTCAATAAGTTGCGGAATAAAGATTTCTCGTTTCACTCGAAATGACAAGTTTTTGTGACTTTTTACGAAGCCATCAAATATAACCCTCATTAAAGTTTTAAATAAATACAGACTAAAACATGTTGAGTTAAAAATACCTTTCTGTTAATTAAAACAGATTAGGTATTAGGTAATAAGTATTTGATAAAATAAATAGTTGGTTTAACTTAACACTTAACACCTATTCATGGAGGCGGATATGACCGCAATAGGAATCCTGAGCATGATATTGTGTACTTTTCTTGCCATTATAATAGGGTTGTATCTTGGCAATATGATAAGAAATAGAAAACATGGAAAAAAGCAATAGGATCAAAAACAGATGAGTTTCTTACGGGTATTTAAAGCAGGGGACTAAATGGAACAATTAAAAATAATGCTTGTGGATGATGAGGAAAGGTTTCTTGCCACCACCAAAAAGCTGCTCGCAAAAAAGGGTCATGATATCCTGACGGCGACAAGCGGGTCTGAGGCATTAAATATACTAAAAACGAAAAAAGTTCATGTGGTTATTTTAGACGTTAAAATGCCCGGTATGAACGGTCTTGCAACCTTGAGGCAGATTAAAAAACTTTATCCCATGGTTGAGGTTATTATGTTGACAGGCCATGCAACCGGAGAAACAGCCGTGGATGTCTTGAATGCCGGCGCTACAGATTGTTTAATGAAACCTGTAGACATTGACGACCTTGTTCAAAAGGTGGAGGAAGCATCCGAGAAAAGACAAGGGCTGGAAGCAAAGATCCGTGCAGCTCAAACCGGGAGCACCGTGAAGCCTCCGAGATCTATTTCCGGTGAGACCAGATAAATCTGAATGGCCGCGCTGCAATAAGGGAGTAAAATATCATGGAACAGAAACATTTTTTTAAGGTGATAAGAAAAAAGATTCTGCTTAGCATGATATTGGTCCCTGTTATACCATTTATCCTGATACTCGGCATTGGTTATTATTATTTTGTGACTTCTTTGGAGATCAATACCATTGCAAGCATGAAACGGATTAGCGCGGATCACAGGGAAATAATCGAGTCCTTTCTCACAGAACGCAGGAGCGACCTGGAATTTATTGCCGGCTCTTATACATTTCAAGAACTTAGCCGGCCAAAAGCACTTGCTGAAGTTTTTAATCGATTGCAGGGAAAATCTGATACATTTACCGATCTTGGGATATTTAATGACGCGGGTCTGCATGTGGCGTATCACGGTCCTTACAGGCTGACCGGTAAGATTTATAAGGATACCCAGTGGTTCCAGGAGGTAATGAAACACGGTTACTACATTAGTGATGTTTTTTTGGGTTACAGGAAGGTTCCGCACTTTGTTATCGCCGTTGCCCATGAGGAAAAGGGAAATAAATGGGTGATCCGTTCAACAATTGATACATTCAGATTTAATAATCTTGTAAGAAAAGTTCACATCGGAAAAACCGGCGAGGCTTATCTCCTTAATGCTGAAGGCATGCTTCAGACAGAACGGCATTCTGGTGGGAACTTGATGGATAAGCCTTTGGATGGGATTCAATATCCGGAATCGCATAGAAGTACCAAAAGCTTCATAGATAAGGGCGTAAACGGAGTAAAATATCTATATGCTACAACCTGGATGAAGGATAAAAAATGGTTGCTGGTTATAAGGCAGGAAAAAGCAGATGCATTCGAAGCGCTTACTTCGGCTGCTTACCTCATAATACTTATTGCGGTTATAGGCGGATCAGTCATTATTAGTGTTGCTTTTTATCTGACAAATGGAATTGTTAAGCGTATGACACAAATGGATGAGGAAAAGGATCAGTTGGGTCAGCAACTAATCAGGGCAAGCCGGCTTGCGGAGATTGGTGAAATGGCTACAGGTTTTGCTCATGAAATCAACAATCCTCTTCAGATTATGAAAAGCGAGCAATCGCTTATAGAAATTTTCCTTTCAGAGCTAAAGGGAAATGGTCAGTTAAGTCAATCCGAAACATTGGTTGAGCTGGAGGATTCCCTTAATCAAATCGGACTTCAGATTAACCGTTGTGCCAAGATTACTCAAGCCATCCTTAAATTTGGCAGACAGAGCGACCCGGTGGCTGTAGATGTGGATTTTAAACAGTTTATCCCGGAAGTAACCGCCATGGTGGCAAAGAAAGCAAGTGTCAATGGTATTTCCTTAAAAGAGAACATATCGGAGGATACGCCTTTGATCCATGTGGATCCAGGGCAGTTGCAGCAGGTTTTTCTTAATCTTTTCAACAATGCTATTGATGCAATTATCGAAAGACATGGATCTTCAGGGGGTGAGCTGGTTGTTGAATCAGGGCCGAAAGAGAACGGAAAGGTAGAAATTACGGTCAAAGATAATGGACAGGGCATCAGCCCTGAAAACCTGAAAAAGATTTTCAGCCCGTTTTTTACCACCAAACCTGTAGGCAAAGGAACGGGATTGGGCCTTTCAGTGTGTTATGGTATTGTAGAGAGCATGGGTGGGGTAATGGATGTCAGCAGTGAAAAAGGTGTTGGCACTACTTTTACAATAACCCTGCCTGCTGCAATTTCGGCCGGTTTGTAAGCTGATGAAACCCGCAGGCTGAGGAGATTGGGATGAATCAAGAAATAAAGGTTTTGCTGGTCGATGACGAAGATCAATTTCGATCGGTCACCAAAAAAATCCTGAATAAAAAAGGATTTGAAACCATTTTAGCAGGCTGCTGTGAAGAAGCTATCGATAAACTTAAAGAAAAACCGGATGTGGTAATTCTTGACATAAAGATGCCTGGTGTAGATGGCCATCAAACTCTGAGAGAAATAAAGGAGCGTTATCCGGATCTTCCGGTAATTATGCTTTCAGGCCATGGGGTAATGCCTTCTGCCAGAGAATCTTTTGTTGAAGGGGCATTTGATTATCTTACAAAGCCGTGTGATATAGATATTCTGACGACTAAAATAATTGATGCCTGTAGTCGTGGAAAAGATGAGCGGCACATGGAAGAAAAAAGGGTCATGGACATCATGGTTCCAATTCAGGATTACACTGCTTTAAGCATGGAAAGTACTGTCAGGGAAGCCATTGATAAGCTGAAGGAGTCTTTTTCATCAAAGATATTGACCGGTAAAATTATGGGAAGAGAACACCACTTTCTTCTTGCATTGGATGATAGAGGAAAGGTGTCTGGAGTTTTAAGCATAACAGATCTGCTCAAAGCTGTTATCCCAGCCTACATTAGAAGTTCCGGCGCCGCTGTAACAGATAGTATCCGTTATTCATCCATGTTTTGGGCCGGTATGTTCAGCAGGGAAGTTAAACAACTGTCTGAAAAGAAAATCAAAGAGATCATGTCGCCCGCGCCGGTTACAATTGAAGGGGGGGCCAATCTCATAGAAGCAGCCTATATGATGCTCAAAAATAAAGAGCACCTGCTTGTCGTCGTTACATTAGGAAAAGTTGAAGGTGTGATTCGAGAGCAGGATCTGTTTATTGAAATGTAGAGCACAAACAGAGTTTTTTACGCCTTTTTCTTCCATGCCTCTTCTATTTTAGATATCAGCGCATCTATGTCACATGGCTTTGTTAAATAATCATAAGCGCCCTGCCTGATCACTTCAAGAGCGTCATCAATTGTGCCGTGACCTGTCAGGACAAGCGTCCTGGTAGAAAGTCCGAGTTTCCTGATTTCTTCAAGAGTGGCTATACCGTCCATACCAGGCATCTTTACGTCCAGCACTATAACATCAAAGCTTTCTTCTTTAAGGGTTTGTATGGCGCTATCACCACTGTTAACCGCCTTAACGCGATGCCCTTTTATTGTCAAAAGCTTTGACAGGTTTCTTGTAAATATAACTTCATCATCTACCAGTAAAATTTTAGCTCCTGTCATTTTAATTCTTCCTTTGCCCCGAAACAGTATAAGTAAACTACTTTTGAGGTTATACCTGAAATGAGCGATTAGCTATTAGCGGTTAGCTCTTAGCTAAAGGCTAACTGCTAATGGCCAACAGCTAATCGCTTAACTTGGATTATATCAAATACGCGACATATAGTGTAGCTGTTTCCAGTATTTTTTCTGAATCTCGATTACCTTATTTAATTCAGAGAATTTAAAAAAAGAAGGCCTTTTTGCCTTTTCTATTTTTTCCGCAGATAGCGTGGAAACATCACAAAGCTCCTGCATAACCCGAAGACCGCATTGAGTGTTTCCCTTCACACTGTAACCTCCTTCCAGGATAAAAACAATGCGTCCATTACAGACCTCCTCTGCCGTTTCCAGCAAAAGACGGGTTATCAGCCCATAGCCTTCCGGCGTTACCTGCATACCGCCAAGCCTGTCATACATGTAAAGATCAAAACCGCAGGACACCAGAATTATATAAGGCTGATATTCCCGTGCAAGGGGCTTTATCAACTGATGGATAATTCTGGCAAAATCTTTGTCGCCATAACCTTTCCCAAGAGGAACATTGACTGTAAATCCCCTTCCTCTTCCTGTTCCGACTTCGCCCATCTTTCCGGTTCCAGGATAACATGGAAACTGATGCATGGAAACAAACAGCACCTCGTCGGTATCATAAAATGCAGACTGGGTTCCATTTCCGTGATGAACATCTATATCCACAATCATGACCTTATTGACCGAGTAATGTTCTTTCAGATACCTGGCCCCCAGGGCTATATTGTTAAAAAGGCAAAATCCCATGGCTTTATCGGCTTCAGCATGATGACCCGGCGGCCGGATACAGGCAAAGGCTCTTTTTGCCGTATCATTTCTAATTTCATCCAGAAGGCTAAACACCGCGCCTGCCGCCAACCGGGCCACGTCATAAGACTTTGCAGTGGCCTGAGTATCTAAATCAAAAGAGCTGAGAGGTTTACCCGCTGTTTGCGCTATACTCTGGATATATTCCGGTGTATGCACCCAGGCGAGTTCTTCAGGGCCGGCCATTCTCGGTACTACCTCCAGCCACCTTCCTTCAAGAGAAGGATGCTTCAATACTGCCTGAAAGGCTTTAACCCTTTTGGCATTCTCCAGATGAAAAACATTTTCGAGATGCTGTGTAAACCGATTGTCTCTAATAACAAGTACTGGTTTCATATTAAATATCGTAACCGTTCATGCCTGAAACAGGCTTTTTTTAACCGCAAAAGCGAGCGAATATAAAAACAGCAATTTTTACACCCCCCTTGCCCCCCTCAAGGGGGGAATAAATCGGAGCCCCCCACCAAGGGAATAAATCGGAAAAATTTCTTTATATTCCCCCTTTGAAGGGGGTTAGGGGGATGTTAATAGTAGCTAAAAAATGACAAATTCTGCCAAAATTAAATTTTTCACACTAATCTACAAAGAACCACTCATTTTTTTGAGTTTGTAAATTTCTGGATAAGGTTTTTTGATTCCGGTATCTTTTTTTTGTATTTGTTAAGCATGGTTATGGCTGTTTTGCTGAATTCAGGATGCGCTCCTGGACGCAGGCATTCTTTGACACAGTCGATTGCCACTTTTCTTGAGAGTTCCTGTTTTTTGTCTTTTGCCTGCCTGCGCAGTGATTTAATTTGCTTTTTTATTATCCTGGTTATGGTTTTAATAATGTCAGGTCTTAGATTTTTGCAGTTATTTGCCATAATAATAATGGATTTTACAAGATGTCCTTTTGGATTTTTAAACGTATATTGGTAGAAATTCCTGGACGCAAAACCGATTGATTCATAAAACCGCTTTGCGCCTATCTCAGAATCCAGGAAAAATTCCTTTACATCTGTTATTTTGCATTTCCACAGCATCCAGATACCTGCCACCAAAAAGGTCCCAATACCTTTTGGAACCGGCTGTGTTGACACTCCGCTTAATGTGGCGATATATTTAAGTTCCATGCCTTTGTAAAACATTTCTTTTCTGAATTTAACAAAGATGAACCCCACGATTTTTTGTTTAACAACGCACGCGAAAAGTTTCTTCTCTGTTCCCTGGACCAGGCAGTTCAAAAGAAATCTAACGTTGAAATATTCTAAATTAATGTCACCCGCCTGCATCAGACTGTCCATGCAAAAGGGAAACTGCACGAAAAGGGCCTGGGTGTCAATGCCGACAAGACCCCGGTATAATACAGCAGGATCTGTAACCTCTTCAGGCAGTTTGAGGTTTTGGTTGTTTTTTTTGATTTTTTCGAGAAAGGATATAAGATGCTCATAGGACTCAATGTTGTCTTTCTTTAATTGTGCTATCAAACAATCGATTTCATAGACAACCATTAACCGGAGTCCGGCATCCCGAATCTCTATGGCGGCCTGTATGTAATTCAGCGGACCCTGTCTGTTTAAAAGTTCCTGTTTTTTAGTAAGTTCACCATGTTTGATCAAAAGCTGCTGCTCAACAGGAGCGGTGCCGTAGTTAAAATATATAAATTTTCTTACAGGGATTTTTTGTTTATCAAAAAAAAAATAAAAATCTCCTCCTGGTTCTATTTCGCCGGGAGGGGAAGGCGTGTCAATGCGTCTGCCTCTAAACATCTCATTCAACGAGTACCCGATTTCAGGATCCCTTTTTGAGATGTTATCTATGGCCTGTTTTAAATTCTCTTTTTTAATCATTGGTAAGGACAGGGGTTATCCGAAAAAAAACGGGAGCTTGACAATAAAAGAAGCCCCTTTACCGAGCTCGCTCTCAACAGAGATGCTGCCGCCCAGTCTTTTTAAAATATTCAAACAGATGGAAAGTCCCAATCCGGTTCCCTGCGGCTTTGTTGTAAAGAGAGGGTCAAAGATATTTTTTAAGTTTTCCTCGGAAATGCCCTTGCCGTTGTCGGTAATAATTACAGTTACGCCGTCTTCCACAGAGCGGGTTATAAAAATGATTTCTCCATCTTGTTCAATGGCGGACATTGCATTTAAAACCAGATTTTGAAAGAGGTGGCGCAGTTTTGAAGCATCACTTCTTACAGAAGGAAAATCATGTTGGAAATCTAATTTTACATTAATATTTTTAAAACTGAATTCTTCCTTTAAAATCTCTAATAAATCATTCAATATTCCATTAATATTCACTTCTGTAATTATTGGATCGCCGGGTTTTATAAAATTAAAGAATTTATCAATTGCTTTTTGGCCGCGCAGGGCCTCTGACTTGACCTGCTCTATATTTTTCTTTATATCATCCAAACGGTTTTCTCGGGTCAGTTCCCTGATCCATGCGGCAGCTACATCTATATTGGCCAGCGTATCTTTTATCTCGCGAAAGAAACCATAAGACAGCTCCATTGATGATGCCAGATAACTGGCACGGCGAAGCTGCTGATTCAGGACATGAATATTGCTTTTGTTATATTCCAGCATGGATACCAGGCGATTGGTTGTCAGAATGACCGTCCAAACAATCATGAAAGCTCCAAGAAGAAAAACAAGACCGCCTAACATATATATATGGTATAATTTTGAAAATATATCCCGGCGATTAATTTCAACCACATAAAGCCAGGGAACCTTTTCCAGCCATAGTGTCATACGGACTATTCCATCTTTTTCCTCCATCCTGATGCCTTTAAAATGCTCAAGCTGTTTAATATCCGACTGTTCCATCAGCTTTCCCGCCATTCGGGAACTGGTTTGAAAAATTCCGCTTTTGTTGACCAGATAAGAGTCTTGTTTCTTTTGACCCGAAAGTTCTGAAACAAGGTCATTAAAATAGGCGGCATTTACAGTGGCGCGCAGTATCCATGGGCCATTGCCGGTTGTTTTTTTCACGGCAATAATAAAATGCGGCTCATTGCGGAAACCCGGAAACACATCGCTGATATATACATCATGCTTCATGGCCTGCTCGAACCACAATGCATTTTTATAGTTTTTTGAAATTAACTGATAAGGCCCGGCATAAGCCAGATGTCCGCCCTGGCCGTCAATAACACCCAAGTCAATAAAGGATGACAATTCCTGGTTTAGAGAATTATAAACGCTTTCAATAACACCGGGCTGAATCATTTGGCTAAGGCTCAAATTATTCGAAACCAGTTTAAGATCCATGGTTCGTTCAGCCAGAAACTGATCAATAGCTTTTTTGTGACTCAGAACTTCCGTGCGCAGGGATGTCAGGGTGTTTTGTTTTAAAACAGAAGAAGCATAGTAATACATTCCGCCGCCTATAATAATGAGCGGTATTAAAGAAACCGCCAGCAGCGCTACTACAATATTGTTCCTGATACGGCGGAAATAAGGGTAGTCTTGTTGCTGAAAATTACGAAATGTATTCAGAACTCCGGACATGACCTATAAGCTCTCCGTAAATGCTTGGTGCAATACAAAAAGTTGCATCATTGATGATAATATCTTTAGCTATTCAACATACTGATTTAATGTCGAATGTCGAACAGGAAATGTTAAATTATGAAGTTTTATTCTTGTTTTGTTTAGCAGTACCTACGCTTGTTACAAAAATCGAGATTAATTGATTATTTTCATCTATCAATACGTCAAGTTTTGACACTGGTTTTATCAATCCGGCCTTCACAATTATAAGCAGCCATATTCTGGTTTCCCTTAATTCTTTCAGCGCTAATCGCATCTTATGGATAAAATCAGCTCTTGATTCAGCACTTTGTGCTTCACCATAATTTGGAGCTGGTGATGTCCCACTACGAATAAGCTGGCGGGAAATATGATTTCCAATTTTTGTTTTCGGTAATGACTCTGCTGTTCTGATAACACGTACAGCAAAATCGATCAGCCGTTCTTCAAGGTCAAATTCTCTGCATACCTTCGACATTCATTATTCCCTGTTCGACATTCGATATTCAAAAAAGTTGCCCTTTTAATCTCTATACCTTATCACTTTTTTGTATTGCATCTGTAAATGCTTAAGTTTTATCGTATATTACTACCACTGATCCCTGTCCCTTACTCTGTTTCATGTTCAATATATTGAAAAATATCCTGTATTCTTATAATCCCGATTACCGTCTCATTTTTTACAACAGGCATTGTCCTGAAATTATGGGTAATCATGCGGTGCGCTGCCTCTGTAAGGCGTTCATCGGGCCGGGCGGTTATTATTTCTGTTTGCATGACTTCAATTACGGTTTTATTGGAAAGCCAGTGGGGGCTTTTGCTGAGTTCCATCCACCTTAAAGAGAATTCAGGCTGCATTTTCTGTGCTTCATTTATCAGGTCCCGTTTGGTGATAAAGCCCTGAAGCCTGTCTTTATCATCTATAACAAACAGGGTTTCCGCCCCTGTTTCTCCTGTTTCCCTGTTAAACTTGTCCACTGCCTTTGCAAGTAAATCCTCTGGTCTGAGTTTTTTGAAATCATGGCACATGATTTCTTTAACCAGATTTCTGGGCCACAGCACTGGATTACGCTTGATTGCCTCTGCATCATTAGCCTCTCTTATCTTTGCAGCCAAATCCTCTATGTTGCAGGGTTTCATCAGGTAATCATATGCCCCCTCTCGTATTGCCTGAATTCCGGTTTCCAGCGTGGCATGCCCTGTCAGTATAATAATTTCCGTGTCAGGAGCCAGCTCTTTAATTTTCCTGAGAGTTTCGATTCCGTCCATACCCGGCATTTTAATATCCAGAACCACCACGTCAAACTCATCTTCACGTTTAACCGCATCCAATGCATCAAACCCGTCAAATGCGGTAAACACTTCAAATTCTCTTATCCTTAATATCTTGGCCATGCTGAGCGTAAGCTGTTTTTCATCATCTACGATCAGGACGCGAATTTTTTTGTTCAAATCAAAAATCTCCAATACCAACCGTCATTCCCGCGAATGCAGGGCACGTAGTGACACGCAGTGAAGCCAAAGCGCTAACCATTAGCGCTGTCCAGAGCTTTAAAGGTTCAGGATTCAGAGGTTCAATGTTTGCCGAAAACCTGTTTGCCGTAACTCCGGCACAGGCAGGTCTGAATCCCGCTCCAGCGGGAATTCGTGAGTTTTGAATAAAGAAGGCACAAAAGAATCAAACGATTTGAAAATGAAAATATCGGCGCATAGCAGTTAGCCCTGCGCTCCAAGAAAAATAACCCTGAACCTTTGAACCGTGAACCTGTGAACGGTTACGTAATAAGTAACCGTTCACGGTCGTCGGTTCATAGTTTTTTCAACCGTGAACCGATAACTGTAAACCGTGAACGGTTACTATAGTCTTTAGCGGGTTTTACCGCTTTATAATATATATATCAGGTATATGACGTAAAAAACATTTCCTATTAAGAGTATCCAGCACGATATCCCTTTCTTGATCAGATAATAGGTAAATATGATCCCGGCTGAACAGATGGCCAGGATGATGCTGATGGCAATATCCTTGGTCAGGACCCATGGTGTAAGAAAAAGTCCGATACAGACAGCGATCGAGGACTGGTAAACCATGGCGCCGGTGATATTGCCAAGGGCCAGGGTATCTTTCTTTCTAAGCGTCCAGAATATGCTTGCCCCGCCCACCTCAGGCAGCTCGGTTGCAAGGGGCGCAACAATCAGGGAGAGAATAACGGCCGGAATGCCTAAAGCAATAGACAGATCGCCGAGTTTTCCCGCAAAAATAAAGATAATATACGCCATCATGACAAAACCGACAAGCAGTTGTAATATGGTGAGCCACAAAGGGGGTTCTTTGAACTTGAAGATCTTATTGAACCAGAGGCTTGCGTGTTCCTCCTCCTCTTCTTTTGCTTCTCCTCCTTCTGGTTCAGGCAGTGTTAATGTTTTCCACACATAAAAGGCATAGCCAAGCAAAAGGCCTATACCAAGAATGATGTTCAGCGTTCTGCTGTGGATCAGGCCCGCGATAATGGCAAGGGGATAAAAAGTGAAAAAGTATTTGAAGTTTCTGAGGATGCCCGGCTCTAACATGAGGTTAGGGCTTGTCCGGGACTTTGTAAAGACTCCGATCGCGCCGGAAATGCCAACCACGCCGAGAGCTATGGTAGCAAGCATGAATGGAGCGCCCAGGATAGCTCCTATGCCGATCTCCTCTCCATGTCCCCCGCCGCCGCCAGCAGCACCGGAACCGACAAAGAGGATAGCTATCAGCGGCACCAGGGTTTCCGGTGTTGCGGTCCCGAATGAGGCCAGTATGCTGCCCGCTGCTGTGTCGCTCATGCCTATCTGACCCCCGAAATACTCAACTGCGTTAACAAAAACCAGGCAAAAACCCATAACCAGAAAACACAAAAAAACTACGTAAGTTAACAAAAGTCCAGTTCCCATGATTCCCTCCGTATTCTGTCTTCCATTTATATTCTACAACTGTCAAAAATTGGTATATTCTTTAGTGGTCAAAAATTAATTTTCTATATTAAAAACATTACTATTTGTCAAGAAGTTTCCTCGGCTTTATATGCGGCTTTAAAAGATCAAAAACCCCTTCCATGCTGGGTTCATGCCGGTAAATACTTGACAGAAATTTTTTCAACTGATAGTTTTTGATAGTTTCTGAACCCTGAACCCTGAACCCTGAACGGAGACAGCCATGGCTGTTGATAAGACTTACAAAAGCAGAAGATGGGGCATTATTGTTGTGGTCATAGTTTCCATAGTTCCCATGGCAATTGCTTTGATTCTGGGGTTTTTGTCTATCAGGGACATGAAAGGTGTGGTAGGCAGACAGTTTACCGAGGAACAACTGATCATTGCTCAGAATGTCTCCTATTTTATTGAAAGGCAAATCAACCTGTTAAAAGGAGAGATTATTCTTCTCAGCAAGAATGTTTCCGGAACATCCGGTGATAATCATGAATTTATCCGGAATGCAGCCATAGGTCTTTTTGATTCCGGTGTTTCAGAAATTGATGTTCTTAACCTGGATGAAAAGAATATCCATATATATAATTCTCATGGATATCGATCAGAAAAGCAGGCTATTGCTCCCGGGTGGTACAACGGACTTCATCCTGATAAAAGAAACGGCAGTGAAGTCATGGTTTCCATGCCACAGATCGAACCATCCGGCATAAGTGTAAAGCTGGCAAAATTTATGGATACTGATTCCAGGAGACTGCTTGTTTTTACGGTCAATGTATCCGGGTTCGTCACACCCCTTTTGAAAAATATCCATCCCGGAGAAACAGGCTATGTGTGGATTATTGACCAGAACGGAACTCTCCTTTTTCATCCTGAGCCTGAATCCGTGGGCAAAAATATTTTTGCGGAGCATGAAAACCAGGATATTTATGTTCCCCGTGAAAAGATCATTTTTGATCAAAGAAAAAAGATGTTAAACGGCCGGGAGGGCACAGGCTGGTATATTGCCGGCTGGCATCGTGGAGTTAGCGGAAAAACAAAGAAGCTGATAGCCTATTGCCCGATTGTTATATCCGGCAACCCGCCTCAAAACTGGTCAGCAGCCGTTGTAACACCCGCGTCTGAAATAGAAAAACCCATTCATTCCGGCTATTTGTGGCATTTCCTGTTACAGGTGGTAATGGTTGTTGTTGTTTTGTTGACCGCGGCGATCATGGTCATAATAGAAGTAAAACGGTCTCGTATCCTGCAGGAAAAGGTTGTCGTACAGAAACGCAAACTTACAATAACAGAAGAAAAATATCGTTTTCTGATTGAGAGCGCGGAAGACTTTATTTTTGCTGTTGATCAGGACGGCGTCTTTCAATCCATGAATAGCTTTACAGCCGGGTTTTTTGACGGTCAACCTGAAGATTTTGTCGGCAAAAACATCTCAGACCTGTTCCCCGCGAGAATCGCTGAAAAGCAGCTCGAACTGGTAAGGAAGGTTTATAAATTCGAAAAAAGCTTTAGCGGAGAGTTGGTGCTTAAAGAGAATGGCCGCCAGGCATGGATAAGCGCCGAGTTCATGCCTGTAAGAAACGAAGAGCGGGAAGTAACTTCAGTATTGTGCATCGGCAGAGATCTTACTGAAAAGAAAAAGATGGAGGCACAGCTTATCAATGCCGAAAAACTGGCTTCCGTAGGGACTCTCGCAGCGGGCGTGGCTCATGAAATTAATAACCCGATGGGGGTTATATTAGGCCTTTGCGATCTTTTGCTGGATAAAGCACCCCAAAAGAGTCAGTTGTATGAAGATATCAGGACAATACAGCGGCACAGCCTCCATTGCAAAGAAATCATAGGGGATCTTTTAAGCTTTGCGCGCCCTGGTGGAGTGGAGCCGGGATATGCTGATTTAAATATCAGCCTTAAGGAAATAATCAGGGTGGTCGAGCCTGCACTTAAGAAGCAAAATATCAATCTGATGCTGGATTTGGCCGAAGATATACCCCAGGTCAAGGGGAATTCACGCCAGTTGCAGCAGGTTTTCCTGAATTTAATAAAAAACGGGGCTGGATCTATGATTGGCGGAGGCACGCTTACCATCCGTACAAGCATGGAAAACAGCAGACAAAACGCCGTCATTCAGTTCGAGGATAATGGAGTTGGAATTAAAGAGGAACATATAAGCCATATATTTGAACCTTTTTTTACTACAAAGCCGGAAGGGGAAGGCACAGGTCTGGGTCTGTTCGTCAGCTATGGTATTGTTGCCGGGTATGGAGGGAGCCTGACATTTACCAGCCATGCTGCGGATTCCCATGGCAAAACAGGGACTACCTTTACCATAAAACTGCCTGTGAGGGTAGCTAATGGCTAAAAGCTAATTGCTCACGTCGAAATTCAGGAGAACCAATGACTGCCAGAATACTCATAATAGATGACGAGAAAGATATGCTGAATGTTTTGAAGCGGATTATCTCCGAAAAGAGAAACTACAGCGTAACCATTGAACCTGATCCGATAATTGCCCTTGAATTGTTTATGAAAGATCCATTTGATCTGGTCATAACCGATTTAAAGATGCCCGGTATGGACGGTATCAAGCTCCTTGAAGAGGTCAAAAAGATCAGCCCCGGAACTTCGGTTTTTGTCATGACCGCTTACGGCACAATTGAAACCGCAGTGGATGCGATTAAAAAAGGCGCCTATGATTACATAACCAAACCGTTTCTGTCGGAACATGTCCTGCTGACAATAGACAAGGCTGTGAAATGGCGGCAGATGGTAAAGGAAAACCTTGCTCTCCGCCAGGCCCTGGAGGAAAAAGAGGGTTATCCGCCTATAATCGGGGCCAGCCCGGCTATAAGGGAGGTGTTTGAACATATCAGGCAGGTGGCCCCGAGCATGGCTACGGTTTTAATCACAGGCCCGAGCGGCACGGGCAAGGAACTGGTTGCCGGGGCTATTCACAGGAATAGCCGCAGAAGCTCCAAAGCAATGGTTACCATCAACTGTACGGCCTTACCTGAACAGATTATGGAAAGCGAGCTTTTTGGTCATGTAAAGGGCGCGTTCACGGGGGCCTGGCGAGATAAAAAGGGCCTGGTTGAGGAGGCGCACGAAGGAACCCTGTTTTTGGATGAAATCGCCGACCTGAGCCCTTTTATGCAAACCAAGCTGCTCAGGCTCCTGCAGGATGGTGAGTATAAGCCGGTTGGCGGCGTTTTTACCAAAAAAGCCGACATCCGAGTTATCGCCGCTACCAACCATGATATAACCCGGGATGTAAAGGAAAAACGTTTCAGAGAAGACCTTTATTATCGGTTAAACGTGGTGCATATTGAACTGCCTCCGCTTAGTGAAAGAAAAGAGGATATTCCGCTTATAGCTTATCATTTCATGGAAAAGTATGCCCGTATAAACCAGAAGGATATCCGGGAAATTTCCCCCCCGGCCATGCAGGCGCTGCTTTTAAATGAGATGCCGGGCAATGTCAGGGAGCTGCAAAATATCATCGAGCGCGGGATTATTTTTTGCCAAAGTAATGTTATGGAAATGAAAGACCTGTTTCCTAAAATAGAACTGAAACCCCCTTGTCTGAAATCAGATCAGGACATGTATATGTGTTGCATTCGCCTTAAAGACGCAAAGGACTTGGCGATAAAGGACTTTAAAAATGCAAGGGAAGAGATGATCCGTTTGTTTCATTCATGGTATGTAAAGCAGGTTCTCCTGGAAAGCAGGGGAAACATTACCAGAGCTGCTGATATGGCAGGCATTCAAAGGCAATATCTTTACCGGTTGATGAAAGAAGCAGGCATAAACCGCAAACAGTTTAAACCCGACCCCGACCCGACCTCTACCCACCCCACACACAAACTGTAACACAGATGTTACATTGCAGGTATTTATGTAACCCTGCAGGCTACAAATCGTCTGTTTCATAGAGCTTTTTTATCCAACAAAAAGCATCTAAAAAAATGCAATTTTTAAAATTACCAGTGCTATTCACATGTTAGATGCCAGGGCTGTTTTTAATCCCTGATGGCACATGTTTTGCTATAAAGAGGCTTTGATTAGCAGGCTTTGATTAGCAGGCTTTGATTAGATGTCTCAGAACTAAAACTGCAATTTTAGTCATTGCGAGTAGAACAAAGTAATCTCATAACACATTTATAATTCATGAGATTGCCACGGCATCCACCTGAGGCGGATTCCTCGCAATGACTAAAATTGCAGTTTTGCAAAGATCAAACCAAAAAAGTCTAATCAAAAAAGGGGGTGGTGACAGGCAAAAAAGTGAAAAGCCGGTTTTGATATTACATAAAAGATTATAACCGGTCAATAGCAATTCGGTTAACTTAGTTATATTATTTAAGGAGGTCATAAATGACTGAAGTAAAAGATGAAAAAAGGATGGGATGGGAGTCTGCTCGCGAGATCGAGGCAGAAAAAGCAACCATGGCCGAGAGAGCAATGCTGACCAAGGAAAATATTAAAACTTTGCTGATGTATTCGGTAGCCTTTGTCGGTCTTTTTGCTGTCGCCTGGTGGCTGGCTGGCTGTCCGTTTGAGTTTACACAGCGCCTTCCCTCGGAATATGTGGTAAAACATGGCTTGGTCGGCACAACCAACTGGACGATTGTATGGTATGTTGTTTTTATGTGCGCATTTTTTGAGTTTATGGATTCTGCCGGCGGCATGGGCTACGGCACAGCCCTGACACCGCTGATGCTTATAGCAGGCTTTGATCCAAAGCAGGTTGTGCCCTGCGTAATGATCACAGAGGCTTTCACAGGGCTGATAGCCGGGATGGTGCACAGTGAATTCGGCAATGTGGAGTGGAGTTTCAGCCCCTTAAACGAGACCACAAAGCTGACGGTATTAGTCTGCGCCGTCGGTATTGTGTGCGTCTGCTTCTCCATTACCGCGGCTTACAAGGTTTTAAAAGTCCACAAGGTATGGATCAAGCTTTATGTGGCCGTCCTTCTGGTGGTAATGGGGATCTGCTCCCTCATGACGGCTAAGAAGTATACGACGTACAGGCCCAAGTGGATGATTTTATTCGCGGGTCTTGGCGGCTTTAACAAGGGTGTTGGAGGCGGAGGCTACGGCCCGGTTATTACGGTCGGCGGCCTTCTTGCCGGTGTTCCCGTAAAGAGCATGGTGGCCATCACCTCCCTGGCAGAAGGCGTAACATGCGTGTTTGCCGTGGGTATGTGGTTTATCCTTCTTTCCACAGGGGTGGTCATCGACTATATGCTCCTGCCGTCGTTTGTAATCGGCACGGTCATAGCTGCTGTTGCCGCGCCTTATGTAACGCGGATTTTTTCGGAAAAGTTCTGGAAGATCCTTGTTCCTACCTATTGCTGTATCCTGGCAGTTTACTGCTTCTATAAGATCATTCCAAGTGTTATAAAGAAGCTGAAAGCCGGCTGATCCGATCTGGTTGATTCGGCAACTTAACCGGCTTCATAAAGATAACGGGGTCTCTGCATAAATGCAGGGGCCCCTTTTTCGTAACCGTTCACGGTTACCCCTGTTCTTAGTGCTTGACCACGATATAAAACTCATGTAAGGAAAAAGAGGATAACATTTTACAGTTATCGTTTCACGGTTGAAAAAAATAAAAGGTAGAGGAAATTTATGGGATCCTCTTTTGAAGATTTAGAAGTTTGGAAAAAATCTTGTAGATTGTCAGTGCGTTTTTATAAATTATTAAGAGATTGCCGGGATTATGGAATGAAAGATCAAATGATGCGCTCATCTATATCTATTCCATCAAATATTGCAGAAGGAAGCGAAAGAAAGAGTGTTCCGGATTTCCAAAGGTTTATAAATATTGCACAGGGATCGGCTGCGGAGCTGAGAACACAGATTTATATTTCACGAGAGGTTAATATATTTTCTGATTCAGATGCGAAAGAATTGATTCAAGAGTTGAAATCAATATCCAAAATGCTTCAATCGTTGCATGGTTCGTTAAAAAAAACCGTGAACCGACAACCGTGAACTGTTACGGATTGTCAATCTTTTAACACTTAACTGCTTAACACATTTCGAAAAAACTATGACTATTCAAAAAACTGATCGATTTAAAAAAGAAAGCCTCTATGCCAGATGGTGGAACAGCCGTAACTTTATTCAGAAACGCGTGATTCGGTTCTGCATGATAATGATTGTGATGATTCTTTGTTTTCCGCTGTATTATCTTGGGTTTTTCGGTACAATGGAGGGTCCACTGGACCCTACGCATTTAGGCGAACAACTCAGCAATATAGGCGTGACAAAGACCAGGATGCTGGTTTTTTTTATCTCTCTTGCGGCTATTTCAGTATCATGGAACTGGGTTTACAACCTTATCAGCATTTTGATGGGCTCGCGTCTTACCTGCAAACGGGAAATAGATGATGAGGGGACAGTATGCGGCGCATCGGTTAAGCGAAATAAAATCGTTAATAAAAAAACAAAGCAGATGACCGCGCAATATGTGTGCATCCACGGCCACAAACGCCCGGATGCCCACTTCCACTCGTTAAAAAAGAGCGCCTTCAGCCATACATTATGGGTTCTTTCCGTGGTGTTTTCCCTGATCGTCTTTTTCGAGTCCTGATTCGGACCTTTTACCTTAATACGCGGGAGTTTCGTATATGCATAGTAAAAAACTTTTTCTGCTTATCTTCCTGAGCCTCGCGGGATTTGTTACCTCCTTTGGCGCTTACATTGTTGCCGCAAATCTGCCTTCCTATTCAAAGGAGACCGGAGCCGGTCTAATTACAATAGGGATTTTAATCGCCATTTATGATTTAGCAGAGATCATCTTGAAGCCCATGGCAGGGGTGTTGTCGAAAAAGATAGGCGAGTGGGCGGTGCTTCGTTTAGGGCTTATGCTTTTTTTACTGGCTTCAGGGCTTTACCTGATAATTGACCCTTCATGGCTGTTTCTGATCCGCTGGCTCCAGGGCGCGGGAGCGGCCTTTTTTTCGGTTATGTCAACTACCCTGCTTGTCAGATATTTCATGGACAGAAAGGGAATGGCTCTCGGCCTTTATGGAGGCTTTAAAAGCAGCGGATATGTGCTGGCCCCCACTATCGGAGGTGTTTTTGTTTACTTTCACGGGTTTAAATCCATTTTTATCCTTTGCGCCTGTGTTGCACTACTGATATTGATTCTAAGCTATATAGTCAGGCTGCCTGCCTTTGCTCTACATGCCCCTGAATTACAAAAACGGAACAAGAAAAAAGTCGGGTTTAAAAGCCTTGTGCATTCCATAAAAAACAGAGAAACTCTGCCGGCCTTTTTGATTATATTTTTCAACATGATTTTTCTGGGGGCATTTTTCGGGTTTGTTCCTGTTCTGCTTTCCAGTAAAGGGTTAGGCCCTGCGAAGGCCGGTATCATTCTTACTGTTAACGCCGTGGTGTTTCTGGCTGTCCAGCCGCTTTTGGGCCGGCTTTCGGATACAATGGGCCGGAAAAAACTGATTGCCACGGGCTTGATACTTTCCACCCTGTCCCTGTGCCTGCTTCCATTTCTTGGTTCTCCCTTTTATATTGTGGCCTGCCTGGTGCTGGCTGTCGGCATCGGCTGCGTATCTCCGCTGTGTGACGCCTTTATAGGGGATGTGAGCGATGAAGAGGATCTGGCCGTAAATTTAGGAATATCCGGCGCTTATCGGGAATTAGGGGAGATGGTGGGGCCTGTTTCCATGGGGTTTATAGGCCAGACCGTGGGCCTTGGCACGGCCTTTCTGTTTGTGGGGATAATAGGCGCCGGCAGTCTGCTGTGTCTCAGGTTTTTAAAGGAAAAAAACAGATGAACGAAGCAGGAATGACGGATAACTGGTCTGAAGCAGATGAACTTTGCGTAAATACGATACGCACACTTTCAATGGATGCTGTTCAAAAGGCCAATTCCGGACATCCGGGCGCGCCAATGGGACTTGCGCCGGCGGCATATATCCTGTGGACGCGTATTTTAAAACATAACCCGAAAAACCCTGACTGGCTGGACAGAGACAGATTTGTTCTTTCCGGAGGCCATGCATCCATGCTTTTATACAGCCTTCTTTATCTTTGCGGGTATGATTTAAGCTTAGAGGATATAAAAAATTTCAGACAAATGGGCGGCAAAACCCCGGGACATCCTGAATTCAGGCATACTCCGGGTGTTGAAACAACAACCGGCCCCCTTGGGCAGGGCTTTGCCAATGCAGTCGGCATGGCAATGGCTGAAAGGCACCTTGCGGCAACATATAACCGCCCTAATTGTGATATTGTGGATCACCATACATTTGTAATGTGCGGCGACGGGGACATGATGGAAGGGATTACATCTGAAGCCGCATCCCTTGCCGGCCACCTTGGTCTTTCCAGGTTGATCTGTATTTATGATGATAACAAAATTTCTATTGAAGGGGGCACGGATATATCCTTTACGGAAGATGTCGCCCAAAGATTCAAGGCATATAACTGGCATGTCCTACAGGTTGATAACGGAAACGATCTAAATGCGATTTATAAGGCTGTCATTGAGGCAAAGAAGGAAACAGATAAGCCCTCCCTGATTATGCTGCGCACACATATTGCATTTGGCAGCCCAAACAAGCAGGACACATCCGATGCTCACGGAGCGCCTCTTGGCGAAGAAGAAATCCGTCTTACAAAGAGAAACCTGGGGTGTCCTGAAGACATCTCTTTCTGGGTGCCTGAGCAAGCTCTTGAAATATTTAGAAAATGTGTCGACATGGGAAAAGAAGCTGAATCAGTGTGGCAGGAAAAGTTTAAGGCTTATGCTGATAAATATCCTGATCCGGCAAAAAAATGGATTGATGCCATAAGCGGAGGATTAAAGGATGGATGGGATGCGGATATCCCGCATTTCGAAGGCTCCGTTGCAACGCGGGCAGCATCCGGCAAGGTGCTCAATGCTATTGCAGGAAAGGTTCCCGCTCTTGTCGGAGGTTCTGCTGATCTGGCTCCTTCAAACAATACAATTATCAAATCTTCCCATGATTTTCAAAAAAATATGTATGACGGCAGGAATATCCGCTTCGGAGTCAGGGAACATGCAATGGGAGGGATTCTGTCCGGCATGGCCCTTCATAAGGGCATCAGGCCTTACGGGGGAACATTCCTTGTGTTTGCAGACTATATGCGGCCGTCAATACGTCTTGCCTGTTTGATGAAATTACCGGTAATATATGTTTTTACTCATGACAGTATTGCGGTCGGCGAAGATGGGCCGACACACCAGCCTGTCGAACACCTGGCCGGTTTAAGGGCCATTCCCGGGCTGACCTTAATCCGTCCCGCAGATGCCGTGGAGACAGCAGAAGCATGGCGTATTGCAATAAAGAGTGTTGATAGTCCTGTTGCCCTGATTCTGAGCCGCCAGAAGCTTCCTGTATTGGACAGGTCAAGATATGGTCCGGCAGAAGGGCTTGCAAACGGCGCTTATATCCTGTCTGATTCAGAGGGGTCTGATTCAGAGGGCAAACCGGATATTATCCTGATAGCCTCGGGCTCGGAGGTTCATATAGCTCTAACAGCCGCCGGAATTCTTGCGGATCAAGGCGTTTCAGTCAGGGTAGTCAATATGCCGAGCTGGGAACTTTTTGAAAAAATGCCGCAGGAATATAAGGATAAAGTACTGTTGCCGGATGTGAAAAAGCGCGTTGCAGTTGAAGCTGGCATTCCAATGGGATGGGAACGATATGTTGGAAACAGCGGCGTAATAATCGGTATAACCGGCTTTGGAGTTTCAGCGCCCGGCAGGCTTGTCATGGAGAAATTCGGATTTACACCCGAAAATATAGTTCAAAAGGTAATTAAAAAATGGGGATTCCGCAGTTTACCGTAAATCAGGATGCCGAAGGTGTTTTCCGGTTTAAGGGAGAGCTGAACATACATGGCATTGAATACCTGAAAGAGTTTGTTGATACTTCTTTTGCTGAAGCAAAGGAAATTTCTCTTTGTCTGGCAGAGGTAACATTTGCAGACACGGCATCGCTGCAGTTTCTTATCGCTTTGAGGAGGTCGCTGGAACCGAAGATTAAATGGAGGTTGCTGGAATTGTCTCCTGAATTGGAAAAAATTTTGGGAATAAGTGCTCTTAAAACAGCCCTTGTGGATTAGTTGATTGGAGGAACATGAAAAAACTTATCCTGGTGGTAGATGATTCTCCTACTATTCGATCGTCGATTTCCTTTTGCCTTGGTAATGCCGGATATAAGGTATCAGAGGCTAAAGATGGAAAAGACGCCCTTGAAAAGCTGGCGAACATGAAGGAAGAAGGGCAAATTCCTTCCCTGATTGTCACCGACGTCAATATGCCTCAAATGGATGGTATTACTTTCATAGAAATGGTCAAGAAAGGCGATTTTCGCTTTCTTCCCATACTTGTTCTTACCACGGAATCGGAAGAGTCAATGATAGAAAAGGGAAGAGCTGCCGGGGCTTCAGGATGGCTGGTAAAGCCTTTCCGCCCTGAGCAATTTTTGTGGACAATAAAGAAACTGGTCTGGACTGTTAATGAATGAACATGAAGAAACCTTGCAGGTCTTTTTTGCTGAAACAGAAGACCTGCTCAGAAGATCGGAAGAGAGCCTGCTGCACATGGAGGCTGCTCCCGGACCCGGGCCTGACCTGGAAGAACTTTTTAGAGCAATTCACACCCTAAAGAGTGGTTCTGCCATGGTAGGGTTTAATACTCTTTCCAAACATGTTCACCTTATCGAAAACCTTCTGGACCGGATCAGAAACAATCAGCTTCCAATAACCAGGCCGCTTATCTCCTTTCTTCTGGAGGATGTTGATTTTATCCGCGCCATGGTGGACAGGTGCGCCAATGGTGAGGATATTGATCCTGATATTTTAACTGCTCGCAAGTCACAGTTAGACCGTTTTCTGGGCATAGCAGGGGCTTCAGAAAAAGAGGAGGCGACCCGGGAAACAGCCGCTGATTCCGCTAAAGCCAAGCAATGGTATTATTACCACATTGATCTTAAGTTTAGAGAAAACCTTTTCAATTCCGGTCATGATCCGCTTCTTATGCTGCTGAATCTAACAGATCTGGGAGAATGTGTGGAAGTTGTAGCGGATACTTCCGAGCTTCCCTGCTATAAAGAGATGGATTTTTATAAACTTTATATTTCATGGCGGCTCATTCTGAAGACTACTGCATCTATTCGGGAAATCGAAGATGTCTTTATGTTTGTCAAAGATGAACATAATATCGTAATTGATGAGATAACCGACCGCTACATTGAAGGAGTCGATCTTCAATTAGGAGCAATACCTCTGGGTGAAGCCCTTGTCAAAAGAGGCGGTATTACCAAAGAAGATTTGAAAAGCGCTCTTGACAAGCAGAAGAAGCTTGGAGAGATTCTGGTAGATGAAGGAAAAATTAATAAGGAAGCGATTCAGAAGGTGGTTTCCCTGCAGCAGGAAAGCCGTTATGTCTATAGAAAAACAAGCTTGCGGATAGATGTAAAAAAGATAGACCATCTGGTCAACCTTGCCGAGGAAATCGGAATCAATCTCTCCAGGGTGCAGAGCCTCCTTATCAGAGAAGGGGATCTTTCCAGGAATGAAATCGAACAAGAGACAGAAAACCTGCTCAAGATAAATCGTGAATTTCAGGGGCAGGTAGCCGGCATACGGATGTTTTCTCTGAAAGGAACTTTCCAGCGGTTTCAGCGGATTGTTAGAGACGCCGCCTATGATCAAAAAAAACAGATAAAGGTTATTCTGTCCGGCATTGATACGGAACTGGATAAAGAGGTAATCGAATATATAGCAGACCCATTAAAGCATCTGGTTCGGAACTGTGTGGATCATGGTATAGAGCTACCTGAAGAGCGGGTGGCGGCAGGAAAACCCGCGGAAGGAACAATCGAGTTTAAGGCATACCAGAAGGGTGGGAAGATATTCATACAAATTTGTGACGATGGTAACGGTCTTGATATAGAAAAGATACATCGCCGTGCTCTGGAAATGGGGCTCAATACAGCAGGTGAAAAATTAGACGATGACAGACTTGTGGAGATCCTCTGCCACCCTGGTTTTTCTACTGCATCAAGCGTAACCGAACTCTCTGGAAGAGGGGTTGGCCTGAATGTCGTCAAGACAGAAGTTGAGCGGGTTGGAGGGTTAATGCAAATTGAGACGAAAAAGGGAAAGGGAACCGTATTCACTCTGGTTCTTCCTCTGACCTTTGCCCTCACCGAGGCTCTGCACGTACGGGATCAGGGCAGATCTTATCTGGTGCCTCTCTGGGGAATAACAGGAGTAGAAAAGTTTGAACCGGAACGTGTGCGAACCTTTGGCGCAAATGAAAAAGTTTATAGGTTCATGGGAGAATATCTTCCTCTTATGAATTTATGTCGTATTTACAAAACGATGACATCGGAGAACGACCGCGATGGGACGATTACGGTCTTTCTTGATACTGGAAAACAAAGATTCGGAATCCTTGTTGACGAAGCGCTTGATCCCTATAAGGTGGTAATCAAAACTATTGAATCAAACTATCGGAGTGTCAGAGGAGTAAGTGGCGCAACTATCATGGGAGATGGTTCTGCGGCGATAGTTCTTGATCTGCTTGGGCTCGAGGAAATTTTTTTCAAACACTCATCACCGGGAGGTGAAGTATGAAAATAAAGAAATGGCACGGTATTTTGCTGATTTTTCTTCTTTCATGGCCTGCAGGAGCACAGCAACAGAAAACAAATAGTTATGTTGGGTCTGCAGCATGCCAATCCTGCCACGAAACAGAATATAGGGCTTTTTTGAATCATGCCAGGAAAAGCCGCTCCTTTGAGAGCGTAGAAAAGATGAAAAAGGGTCTTACTGATGACGAAACCAGGGGGTGCTATAGCTGTCATACTACTGCCTATGGTAAACCAGGCGGTTTTACAAATCCGGAACAGACGCCTGAACTCAAAAATGCAGGATGTGAGGTCTGTCATGGTCCAGGCAAACTCCACGTCGATACGCAAGACCCGGCTCAAATCATAAGGAACGTGACCATAGATATTTGCCGGAATTGTCATACCGAGGACAGGGTAAGCGCTTTTCGTTACAAACCAACAATCTATGCCGGTTCCCATTGAACTGGAGGTAAGATCAATGAAAAATCCTGTTTATGCACTTTTAATAAGCATGAAGTTGCGAGCTAAGATATTGGTTGCGACTATCGTGGTTGTATCTGTTTTTATGGGGCTTAGTCTCTATCAAAGCCTTGTAATCAACAAAAAGACCGCCATGAACCAGGCGTCGGAGTTTTCAAATCACATGCTGGATAACATTTACAGCGCCATCAGGTTTCCCATGTCGGTTGGGGATGAAAAAACAGTAAAAGAGCAGATGAAGGACGTAAAAGAGCACATGGATGGCGTTCAGGTTTATATCGCGGACTTTGACCGGAATATAACCTATGCATCGGAAAAGGAACGTATTGACCTCAGCTTAGAAAAGTGTCTCCAGAAAGATGACTCGCGCAACGCCCTGGTCAAAGCGCTGGCAACAGGCAAAACTCCGGGAATATCATTTCTCGAAACAGAGAGTAAAGATCCTTTCCTGGTAACCATTAAGCCGATTCTTAATGAATCATCCTGCCACCACTGTCATGGAGCCAGCAGAAATGTCCTCGGCGCAATGGTCATGAAGCAGCCTGTCAAGAATCTGTTTGCTACTATCAATTACACCAGAAACAGGCTTTTTGTCTATTTTGCGGCTGCCCTCGTAGGAATGGTGGTCTTTATCAATTTCTTCTTTTCCAAGCTTGTTTCGCGGCGGATTAATCTGCTGAAAGAAAAAACCAGCCTGGTAGCTGCCGGAGATGTTACGGTGGAAACTGTCGATGATCATCAAATTCGATCGGGGGCATGTCCCGCAACTTCAACCAGATGGTCAAGAACATACGCGACCGGATGGAATATGCCAACAGCCTGAAACTTGGGATCATCGATCCGTTTTTCATGGTCGATCCGGAACTGAACGTGACCTTTATCAACGAAAATGCAGCACGCATGTCCGGTGTGTCACCGGATAATGCTATAGGAAAGCCATGCCATGAAGTGTTTAATAGCTCGGTCTGCGACAAGAACTGTCCCGTAAAGAAGGCCCTGGAAACCGGTAAGGCTGCGAAAGCCGAACGCATGACTCTGACGGATCAGAAGGGAAATAAAATCCCGGCAATGTCCATCTCTTCCGTTCTAAAGGATTCTTCAGGAAAGATACTGGGAGCGTTTGAGATCATCCGCGATCTGACTGTCGAGGTGGAAGCCGAAAAGAGCCTTCACGAAGCATATCTCCGGGAAGGCAACGCAAAACAGGAGCTGGAAAAGAAGGTAGAGGATCTTTCCGGAATGCTCAAGCAGGTGGCCATGGGCGATTTTACCATGCGTGGAACTCTCTCAGGAACAGAAGATGCTATGGATATTATGACCAAAAGGATCAATGAGACGCTCGACGGTATAGTGAATTTGATCTCACAGGTCAAGAATCACATTGTTCCGGTAATCAGGGAAGTTGCGCAGATATCTAAGGGAAATCAGAGTCTCTCCCAGCGGACAGAGCAGCAGGCATCAGCTATGGAGGAGATAAGCGCCACTCTGGAACAGCTTGTCTCAAACACTACTGAAAATCTGACAAATACCCGCCATGCGGATTCTCTTTCCAAAGATGCCGTGAAAGTAGCTCAGACTGGGGTAGAGGAGGTGGGAAAGACATCTCATGCAATGATTGAGATGTCAAATGCGAGCCTGAAAATCGTTGAGATGGTGGAGCTTATCAATGAAATTACATTCCAGACGAATCTGCTATCCATCAATGCGGCTATTGAGGCTGCTCGTGCAGGAGAACAAGGGCGCGGATTTGCGGTTGTAGCCACCGAGATACGGGATCTTGCGAAAAGAAGCGGGTCTGCATCCAAGGATATTCAAACACTGGTCCGGGAGATTATGAGCAAGGTGACCGCAACAGGGCAGTGGGTGGACAAACTGAAAGAATGTTTTACCGAGATCGTGCAAACATCAAAGCAGGTCTCAGATGCATTGGGAGAGGTCACCATGGGGAACGAGGAAAGCTCGAAGGCGATCGAACAGATCAGCCATGGAACCCAGGAGCTTAGTGATGTGAACGAAAAAAATGCCTATTTTGTGGAAGAGATTTCGCAAGAGACCCAAAAGCTTGCGGAAAAAGCACAGCAGCTTCATAATATAACCGGGGTATTTATTCTGGGGGATAAGGAGGGTGGAGGCAAGGAGGAGCAAAAGGAAGAGGATCTGAAAATTGAAAAGGACCCGCTGCCGGCCCGCAAGAATCGCCGGAAGTCTGAAGCTCTTTCCACCCCGCTGCATGAGGATATGCTGACCAAATCACCTTTGGATGACATAAATGAAGATTTGTTGGAAAAAGAGTTTGAAGGAGGATTTGAGGAATTCTGATGCCAGGAACCCAATACGTTGTCTTTTCAATAAACCAGCAGATTTTCGGGATTGAAATATTCAAAATAAAAGAGGTCTTAAGCTACCGGAAGGTCACCCCTCTGCCGCAAGTGGAAGAGTTTGTCAAGGGAATCATCAACTTACGTGGCGCTGTCATTCCTGTTTTTGACTTGAGGGAAAAGTTCAATCTTCCTGTAAAGGAATATACAAGGTTTCATGTGATTATTGTTGTTGAAATTGCGGGGCGGATTATGGGCGTCATAGTTGACGAAATTTCGGATGTAGTGGAGATTCTCCCCGAAGAGTTTCAAACAACAGGAAACCTTCCATCGAACCTCCAGCGGAAGTACTTGAAGGGGGTCGGGAAAAAGCAAGACGAAATGATAATTCTCCTGGACATAGAACGTCTGTTAAGTCGTGAAGAGCTCGAATTGGTAGATGCGGCATAGAACCATGCCCAGGCATAAAATACTCCCGGAAATATCTGAAAAAGATTTTAATCTGTTCCGCAACCTTGTGAAGAAGGAGGTGGGAATCTACATCCGGCAAGGGGGGAGGAAAATGCTTGGCCTGAAGCTGTCTCGCCGGTTGCAACATATTGGCTTTTCATCTTATTCTGATTACTACCGCTATCTCCTTGAGCCCGAACAGAAGAAAGAGTTGCGGCATCTGATCAACATTGTTACTATTGACCAGACCAGCTTTTTCAGGGGAAAGCAACAGCTTGAGATTTTATCCAAGCGCATTCTTCCGGAGATAGTTTTGCGAAAAATAGAAAAAAAACATATCCGGATATGGTCTTCCGGGTGTTCCACCGGCCAGGAACCTTACAGCCTGATAATGCTTGTTTATGAAATGGATAATGTGGATACATCCTGGGATATCAAGATTCTGGCCACTGATGTAAATACGTATTCTCTTAAGATCGCTTACCTTGGGGAATATAGGGCCGATCAGGTTACCGAAATTCCGCCTGCTTATCTTGCAAAATACTTTCGCAGGGAGAGCATGGGGGGTGAGGAGATCTTTTGGATCAAGGAGAGCTTGAAAGAAAGATTGATTTTCAGGCGGCTCAATCTTTTGATGCCTGGAAACCGGCTTAAAGGGCTCATAGACCTGATTTTTTGTCGCAATGTAATGATATACTTTGATTCTGCGACAAAGAAGAAAATTATTGATCAATTCTACCGCCTTCTTGAACCAAAAGGATACTTGTGTCTCGGTCTTTCCGAATCGCTTTTGGGAATTGATGATCGCTTTGAACTAATAGGAAGAGCTATCTATCGTAAAAAGGAATAATGTTGTGAAGCGATTTTACAGTCAACAATTTAAAAAAAATGTGATTATGCTCGGCTCAGGAGAATATTTTGTTTCAAAGAATGGAGAAATCCTTTATACGGTTTTAGGGTCGTGCATTGCCGTATGTATTTACGATATTGAAAAAAAGATCGGGGGAATGAATCACTACATGTTGCCTGGTATGCTCCATCCGGATGAAATCCTTACATCAGAAGCAGGACGATACGGCATGTATGCGATGGAGCTTCTCATCGGAGAGTTTATTAAATACGGGACAAGAAGAGAGAATCTTATAGCCAAGATATTTGGCGGGGGAAATGTTTTAAAATTCCGAGGAAGTGACGGCGATGTAACAGGCTCGAATATCCGTTTTGCAAAAAAGTTCCTCGAACTGGAGGGGATACCTGTACAAAGTGAAGATTCCGGTGGATATAGCGGCAGAAAAATCCTCTTTTTTACAGACACGGCAAAAGTTTTGTTGAAACGGTTAGATGCAGAAAAAAATCAGAAAATTTTTGATAAGGAGAGGACTTATAAGGGCATGGTCTTACACAAAAGACAGACCGTGTCATCAGGGTCCGTTGTTTTGTTTTAGCATATGAAACCAATACGCGTACTTATTGTAGATGACTCTCCTATAGTCCAGTTGGTTCTTAGACGTATCCTTTCCGAAGAGCCCGATATAGACGTAGTGGGAGTTGCATCCGATCCGTTTGAAGCCAAAGATTTAATTATTGAAGATAAGCCTGATGTCATTACTCTCGATATTGAAATGCCTCGTATGAACGGTATCACCTTTTTAAAACGCCTTATGAGCTACTCCCCCATTCCGGTGATCATGATCAGCTCTTATACCCGCAAGAACAGCATGCGAACCATGGAAGCCCTTGAAGCGGGAGCTGTTGATTTTGCAACCAAACCGTCTCAGGACTTAGAAAAAGGTTTTGCGTCATTGCGCGACGAAATAGTCAACAAGATCCGGGCCGCAAGCCAGGCTCGGGTCAAACCCTTTTTTTTGTTGGGTAAGACGCCGATAAAGATAGGAAAAACGCCGGATACAATTGCAAACAAGCTCATTGCTATAGGGGCTTCTATTGGGGGGCCCAAGGCCATTCAGAAGCTTCTTTGCAGTATCTCTTTTCAGCCACAGGGTATCGTGATTGCGCAACATATGGCTGCACAATACACACGGTCCTTTGCTGAAAGGCTCAACAACCTCCTCGCTTTTGAGGTGCGGGAAGCCCGTGACATGGACATCGTAAATCAGGGCAGGGTCTTAATTATGCCCGGAGGGAAACATATGCGAGTTGTCCGTAATGGAGCTGATTATATGGTTCGGCTCGACGGGACATCGTCCATACAACATCCTTTGGCAGGTGTAAACTGCTCGATAGATGTGCTGTTCCACTCGGTTGCAAAAAGCGCCGGTCCAAATGCAATTGGCATAATATTGACTGGAATGGGAAAAGATGGAGCTGACGGACTGGCTGCAATGAAAGAGGCGGGAGCTTATACTATTGCCCAGGACGAGGCAAGCTGTGTTGTTTTCGGGATGCCGCGAGCAGCCATCGAGAAGGGCATTGTGGATGCAGTTGCCTCTCCGGAAGATATCCCGGCTATTCTTCTCAACAATGTCAAGTAGTCGAGTAGTTGAGTGGTTAACCACTTGACTAATTTCCTGCTCGACAACTCGACCAAATGCAAAGCGAAGCGGAGCTATGGCCAGAATTCTGATAATTGATGACAGTAAACTTATATTGCATGTAGCAAAGACTATCCTGAGCAAGCAGGGCCATCAGGTCCTTTTAGCTGAGGATGGAAAAACCGGATTGCAGGAGGCTGCGATAGAACATCCTGATTTGATTCTTCTGGATCTGATTTTACCAGGGATGGATGGATACCAGGTTTGTCAACAAATCAAGAAAGAGGCTCTCACGTCGGACATACCTGTCATTATGCTTACCTCCAAGTCTGAACCATCGGACAAGGTGCGCGGTCTGGAGATGGGAGCTTCGGATTACGTTACCAAGCCCTTTGACGAAGGGGAGCTGATGGCCAGAGTTAATATCCATCTGCAGATCAGGAAGCTCCATGAAAGCCTGAAAGAGAAGAATCGGCAGCTCAAAGAATTGGCCAATCGTGATGGTTTGACGGGCCTGCACAACCACCGGTATTTTCAAGAGACGATCTCCAGGGATTTTCAAAAAGCTTTCCGTTACCACGAATCACTTTCATGTGTTATGTTAGATATAGATCACTTCAAGAGATTCAATGATACTTACGGTCACCAGACAGGAGATGTGGTCCTTAAAACACTTGGTGGTTTGATCGATAAATTAACACGGGATAGCGATCTGTCGGCCAGATATGGGGGAGAGGAGTTCGCTTTGCTTATGTATCATACGGCATCGCAAGAAGCCTTTATGGTTGCGGAACGGCTGTGGAAGGCTGTGGAGCAGCATAAGTTTCAGGCAGATAATCAGGTTCTGACGGTGACCATCAGCCTCGGGGTTGTCAGCTTTCCACATCCGGAGATTGCCGATGCCAAGGCCCTGATCGAATGCGCTGATAAGGCATTGTACCGGGCAAAAGAAGAGGGAAGAAATCGGGTCGTAGTTTTCTGAAAAGCTTTCAAGCGTCTTTGAGCGCATTCAATACAAGTGTTATAGGCCTGTCTTCTTCGCTTTTGCCGGTAAAACGTATTGGCCCCGGCCTTCTATAGTGATCTTCGCCTGGTTCTGCTGCCAGCCATTTTTCTTCAAATGCCTTTACAACCTTAAATGCCGTGGAGTTTACATTAACCACGCTTTTTTCAAGCACTAAGGCCAGCTTCCCTTTTCTTTCTTCAAGATGCATAAGAGGCGCAATCGGAATCCCGACAGGCTCCCATCTGGAAAAATCCATTTCCAGATTCTTTATTGCCGCCATCTGGCCGGTTGAACCGTTTGCGATCAGGCTGAAAACGGTCAGCCCCAGGTTGTATGTATAAATACAGTCAAATCTGGTCGGATCATTCCCCCTGCCGTCATAACCGTAAAAATGCACCTGGGTCTTAAACTTTGGGGCTGATTTTTTGAATATCTTTTCAACACAAGCCGGAATATTTTCATTTTCCCTTATAGCCCCTTCCTTTATCAGCACTTTTTTAAGGGTTTTAACAGATATTATAGACTCCTTAACCAGCAAAAACCTGTTGTTGTCATCATAGTTTCTAAACAGGACATGGCCGAAAAAATCAGGGTCAAACCCCTCCTTGTTTAGTATGTCTATATAATACGCTCGTTCAATTCCTATCTTATAAACCCCGTTTTCTTTAAGAATATTCAGATAGTCGGTTACCAGCTCCATTATGACCTTGTCTGTCTCAACCAGAGAAAACTGGAAATTGCCGTGGCTGTCTCTTTCCGTAAGAAGCCCTTTCTGAAAAAATTCAGGAATATCGTCGAAAAGATCATCATCCCGTGTATTCCATATAGTAAAAGAGCTATCCTCGCGTGAACGCCTGGCCAGTCTCCGAAGGTACTCAAGTTTATCCCTGAGCATAGGGAAATCAGAATGAAAATCAATATCGTGCTTTTTGTTATATTCAGCGATAATTGTATTTAATTTGATTATAAACACCTGTATTTCATCAATAAATTCTAAAATCCCCTCAGGTATTACAATTACGCCGTAATTTTTCCCAACAGCAGCTCTTCTTACAATACCATCGCAAATCAACCGGGAAAGATGCCGAAGGGTCATTCCGTAAGCGCTGTAATCCACGATTTTTGCTTTTTTTGCTTTTTCGATCCTTTTTTCGTCTATGTAGTCGGCAAACTCCTCGCCGATAAGTGTTATGTTGGCGTGAGTCTGCAAGGCAACTTCAAGAGCCAGGTGGCTTGCGACCCTGCCCATCACCTTGCAAATATGCCAGTATTTGACATCAGAGCTGCAATCCGTGCACAGGTTGCTTATCTCGTTGGCAAAAGCTCTTGCAGCAGTATGAAAACCGAACGATATTGCACATAAAACATTGCCGTCTATATCTTTGACCTGAATGTCGCCGTCAATTGTTTTGGGAACTCCAATAACCTGGAGTCTGTCGTCAAACATCTCCTGAGCCAGAAATGCCGCATTTGTGTTTGAATCATCACCTCCAACTATTACAATGGCATCAAGATTAAGATTTTTACATGTCGCCCTTGTAAGGGCCATCTTCTTTTTTGTGTCGATTTTTGTCCTGCCGGTCTTGATCATCGTAAAACCGCCCAGGTTTCTGTGAGAATCAACAATACTTTTCGTCAGCTCAATAGCTTCATTTTCAAGTATTCCATCCGGTCCAAGCAGAAAGCCGTATATTTTATTTTCCGGATTGGCCTTTTTTGCGGCATCAAAAAGCCCTGCAATAACATTGTGTCCGCCTGGAGCTGGCCCGCCTGAAAATACGATTCCGATATTACGTTGTTTGCAATATTTCTGCCTTAAGGATTCATCCGGAGAATCAACGCCGATAATGTTTTGCACTTTGTTATTTATAATATATGGTAACTGTTTGCCCGCTTCTTTATCGATTGAAAATTTAAAATAAGGATTATCCTCCAGCACAGTATATTTATGAGACAGAGCTTTACATACGGAAGGAACATATTTCCTTCTTTCAATTAACTCCTGGTTTATATTGCCGGTAACACTTTGCACTTCCGGATTCTTCAGGAAATTTTCAAGGTCCATGAAATCTTTTTCCATTGTAAAGAGTCTCCAAAAAAGACAGTTTTATAAAAAAATTTTGTAATAATAACCGCCTATAAATATTTGTGTCAAGATCGAAAAAGGAGCACACATTAAAGGATATTATCCTAAAGATTCCATAATACCATATTTTTTTATTTTTCTCCATAAGGTTGTTCTTGGGATATCAAGAATTTTTGAAGCCCTTACCTTATTATAATTAGTCGCCTCAAGCACCCTGATTATATGAGCTTTTTCTTCTTCATAAATAGAAAGCAATTCTTTGTTTTCAACTGTCTCAACAACCAGATGGTCAATATCTTCAGGTAGTTCATTCTCATCTATCAAGATCCCTTCGCCTAAAGCAACAGCACTTGAGACAATGTGCTCAAGCTCTCTAACATTCCCTGGAAAAGAATATTTCATTAAAACGGCTTCGGCTCGTTTTGAAAACCCCTTAATTTTTTTATTGTAAAGCCTGTTATATTTATCTATAAAATGTTCTAGTAGTAGATGTACGTCTTCTTTCCTTTCTATGAGTGAGGGAACGCGTATCTTGACTACCTTTAAACGAAAATAAAGATCCTCTCTAAACCGTCCGGCCTTGATTTCATTTTCCAGGTTTTTATTCGTGGCTGATATAACCCTTATATCAAGGTCAATTGGATGAGATCCACCTACTCTAATCAGCTTTTTCTCCTGAATTACCCTGAGCAGCTTTACCTGCATTGAAAGAGGCATTTCCCCTATTTCATCGAGAAAAACAGTTCCGCCTTGAGCTGCCTCAAGCAAACCGATCTTAATGCTTTCTGCGCCGGTAAAAGCTCCCTTTTCATGGCCAAAAAGTTCATTGGATATTAATTCCTCTGTAAAACTGCCGCAATTAAAGCTGATATAAGGTTTGTCCTTTCTGGGGCTGCCAAAATGTATGGCCATTGCAGTTAACTCCTTGCCTGTTCCGCTTTCTCCCTGAATAAGAACATTACAGTTCACCTTGGAAACTTTTTGAATAATTTTAATCAACTCACGCACAGGATAACTGACGCCAATAATTTTTTTCACATTATCTTTTTTAAGAAGATCCTCTTTTAGACGCTTGTTTTCATGGACCAGAAGCACTTTATCAGCAGCACGTTTTATTATCAGCACAACCTGTTCAGGAGTAAAAGGTTTTTCAAGGTAATAAAAAGCACCTCTTTTAACTGCTTCAACTGCATTTGCTATGGATGCATAGCCTGTAATAATTATAACTTCAGTTTTTGGATAATTTTCCTTGATCTTCTCTAAAATCTGCATGCCATCCATTTCAGGCATGCGAAAATCAGTTAGAACAATGTCAAAAGGCTGGGTTTCCATTCTTTTGATTGCTTTGATGGGATTTATAAATGTTTCAACGTGGTAACCACTTTTACTAATTTTTCTCTGCAAGTTTTGCAAAACCAGAGGCTCATCATCAATAACCGCGATGCGTATCAATATGTTTTCATCGTTTTTTTTCAACGACAAATTTCCTCCAACAGCAATTTGCTTCTATTATCTCAGGTTTTATTAAAATCAGCAGGAATGTTTCTAGCAGGGAGAGTTACGGTAAATCTTGTATATTTTCCTTCTTCGGTTTCAAGATTGATCTGTCCACCGTGCATTGTAATGATTCCATGTGAAACAGAAAAGACCAAGCCCCGTACCCTTACCTGGTCCTTTTGTCGTAAAAAACGGATCAAATATATTAGGCAGAATATGAGCAGGTATTCCACATCCATTATCTTCTACCTCAACGGCCAGAAATCCTGCTGTTTCAGATTTTTTAACACTTATTATAATTTTTCCATCCTTGTCAACAGCATCTAATGCATTAGTATCGTTCAAAAGTCACGGCATTTGGATTTACTAAATCATACCAAAGCATTTTTGGATGTGCAAGGTTTAAGCGGAGGTGGGGCATGACCGGAACGGAATCCCCAAGAAATGGAGTGGAGGTCATGACCTACCGTA